>JBIINB010000075.1:0-22883 GCA_044337705.1 Pirellulaceae bacterium
TGCTTTCTCGACTGCGGACGAAAGAAAAACCTGAGCCGCTTCGGTGCGACTCAGGTTTTTTGGTCGACAACTCTCTGAGATCGGGTCGCGTTACTGGAGGATCAGCATCCGGGTCGATTGCTGGTTGCGAATTGTCAGTCGCACCGGCTGTCCTTGTGCCACCGCCTGGTTGATAGACGCTACCAGTTCCTGTGGGCTACGGACACGCTTGCGGTTGACCGCGACAATCGCCTCGCCCACCATCAACTGACCGGCAAGTGGGCTATTGCGATCGATCCGCTTAACGATCACTCCCCCGTCTTCCTCAGAAAGATTCAGTTCTTCGGCTTCTTCCCGACTGATCGGAGCCAGTTCGATCCCCAGTCGCTCCAGCATTCGCCCGTTGGACATGGCGGCCATCTTTTCTTTGGTCTGTTCCTCGATTTCCACCCGCAGTGTGGTCGGCTTGCCATCGCGGAGCACGGCCAATTCGGCGATATCGCCCGGCGACATGGCGGCGATCTTCAGTCGCAGTTGGCTGACGTCCGCGACCGCCTGACCGTTGATCGACGTTACGAAGTCTCCCGGCTGAACGCCACCTTTGGCTGCGGGACCTCCCTCGGAAACCAGTTCCACCACCACCCCTTTGGCCATTGGATCGATTCCAAGATCTCTTGCCAGTTTTTCCGTGAGATTTGCCAAGCCCAGCCCGATGAAGCCTCGCACCACGTGCCCGGTCTTGATGATGTCTTCCAGCGCATCTTTGGCGGTGTTGCTTGGGATGGCGAATCCGATGCCGTTGAAGGCGCCCGACTTCGACGCGATTGCGGTGTTGATCCCAATCAATTGGCCTCGAAGGTTCAAGAGCGGACCCCCAGAGTTGCCGGGATTGATCGCTGCGTCGGTCTGGATGAAATCGTCGTACTGGGTGATGCCGCGATCGCCACGATTCAGCGCGCTGACGATACCCGAGGTGACTGTCTGGCTGAGTCCGAAGGGGCTGCCGATGGCGACAACCCAATCCCCAACTTCCAGTTGGCCGGAATCTCCAAACGGCGCCACCACCAAGCCGTCGGCCTGAATCTGAATGACGGCGATGTCGCTGTCCGGGTCGGAACCCACTAGCTTGGCGGGCAGCTTGCGGTCATCGCTGAGCGTCACTTCCAGTTTCGTGGCACCGTTGACGACATGGTGGTTGGTCAAGATATGTCCTTCCTGGGTCACGATTACGCCGGAGCCAAGCGATTCTCCCGGCTGGTTCTCGGGCATCTCGAAGTCGAACTGATCCCCGAAGAAATCACGGAACATCGGAGGTAGCTCCGCCATCGGAACCTGACCCCGTGGACTCGGTCGTTCCACCAACGCCTCGATTCGCACCACCGATGGTTTGAGCGCCTTGGCGACACTGCGAAATGCAGTCGACAGTTCATCGGCTCGCACCATCAGCCCTTCCTGAGCCGCCAGGGCCGTGGCCGCCTGCTGTGCGTAGGCGATCGAAGGACCAATCCTTGCCTGACTCCACTTCTGAACTCCCCAGAAACCAAGGGCACCCAGCCCCAGTCCCATGATCAAACCCTTCCAGCCCCATCTCATGCTGTAGCTCCTCACCTGCATCGATCCGTGACGGGCCACCGCTTTCCAAGTCGGTGGTCCACCCCTACGCAAAGAAATCGTTTGCCACCCCTTCAGTCCCTGAAAAACACAAGTCATTTCTAACTATTTTAGAGCGGTACCAAGTGGAAAAGCACCGCTGGAGTTCTACGAGCGCTGGCGACAGCGGTTGGGTCCAGTGCGGCGTGAATTCATGCTTTTTTGGAGGGCCAGCCCGTCGCAAAAAAGATTCAACTTGCGGCGGAGCAGCGCGAGATGCCCGCTTTCTCCTGATGCAACAGGAACGACCGGGCGGCAGCTGGCTCCACTGCTTCCATCTTGCCCCGTACTGCTATCGAACCGGTGGAAGGTGGTCGCGACGGAGGGACGGTTGGCCGATCAGCAATTCGTCGATCCGGCTAGAATCGAGCACTTCGTCGGTGCTCTGAGGGTCGACAGCCCGGCAGCATTCCGTCAGTTGGTCGATCCAGCGATCGAGCGGATCTTCCCAGGTTTCCACCGTCGATTCAAAGGGTGGAATGGAGGCTAGTTCATCCAGCAATAGGAGGAATCTCAGGACATGGCGAAAAATGACACCTTCCTGCTTTTGAAGCCCTTTGGCACGAATATAGCGGTGGAATTCGGCTTCAAACTCCAGCAGCTCGCCGACCACCCAGACAGGGCTGACGTGCACATCATGGACACCCGGGAAGTCATAGTGGAACAGCCGCACCAGCTTTTCACCTAGGGTCAGGATTCTTGGTGGTGGTGGTTCCCAAGACCGCATCGGCCGCCCCGACCGTCGGTCCTGAGCCAAAAGTTCCTCCGGGGACTCCTCCTCCGCCTGCTGGCCAACCAGCTCCGATGGAAGCGCCAGCCCAAGTTCCAGCAGACGCGGATGCACTCGCTCGGTCGCCAGACTCCCCAGCGGCATTTCTTCCAGCGATGGAACGGGCACCAGGCGCGCGACGCTACCGGGTAGTTCCAGAACACTTTCAAAAAGCTGGATCCGTTCCTGCGGGTCGGCCACAGCGGCGTGAGCGACCAGGAACTCTGCGTAAAGCGGATGCATGCTTCGGATTCGAAGAAGTCGCTGTAGCTTTTCCGACGGCACCGCCTGGTTGGGACGGTACCCTTCCAGGTCGTATCCCCGCGATTCCAGAACGATGGGAGGGATGACCGCGTCTCCTGCTTCCTGCAAGGATTCATCGTCCTCTTCGCTGTCCATCAGCGAGAAACCATCTTCCGATCCTGGCTCGCTGCCAGCCTCCTCCTCCCGATCCGAATGACCAGACCGATCAGCGCTGGGCGCGGTCGAGGGGCCGCCTTTATCCTTGCTTGCAGATGGGATAGTGGCGGCGGAGATACCGAAACCATCGAGTAGTCCTGGAGGGGATGGCGGGGCGGTAAAAGTCTCCCTGGGAGAAGTCGCAGGGCTGGCAGATGGCTTGGCAGATGGTGTGGCTGGGGGCGAATCGAGCGGTTGGGGTTTGGGGTCCAGGGCCAGGTAGCCAGCGGTCCATAGGGTGATCAGCTGCTGGTTGAGGTACTTCTGAGCCGCTTCGATTTCCTTGGGGCCCATCAGGCGTTTGCCGACCAAGTCCCGAAGCGGCTGGACCTCGGGATTGCGGTCGAGACTGTAGGCCAGCATTCGCCAGGGAATGGCGCCACGACTGGCCAGATGTGCAGCTGGGGCGTGCTGCAGCTTTTCAAACTGCTGCTGGCTCCAGTAGGTCTCCCCTTCCCTCCGCTTGGGCATCTTCTTTTTGAGCTGTTTTTTGGCGCGGATCAGGTTGGGGTCCTTGGTGTCTTCCGGGATCTGATCGTACTTGACTTTCCATTTCAGATACTTCACATCGTCTTCGTGCGCCAGGGCGAAGACAAAGCCCTCGCGATCGTACTGCGGCCGACCGGCACGACCAAAGATCTGGTGCGCGCTGCTGGGCTCGATCAGCACCCGCTTGCGTCTGGGACCCTTGAGCAGCGTTGGGAGGACGACCGAGCGGGCGGGCAGGTTGATTCCCGCGGAAAGAGTTTCGGTGCAGACGGTGACGCTGAGCAGTTTTTCCTGGAAGAGAGCTTCGCAGACGCGGCGGTACTGCGGAAGGATTCCGGCGTGGTGGATCCCGACTCCTCGCTGCAGGAGTTGCCGGATTCGCGGCCCTGCGCCTTGAGAAAAGTCGAACGACTCCAGCCTCTTGGAAAGCAGCGACTGGCGCTCCTTGTCGATCATTTTTTTCCCCTTCAACCACTCGGCCACCTGCCAGCACTGGTCGCGGTTGAAGCAGAACAGGAGAGCCGGAGTCCGACGGGTCGCTTCATCCCCTTCGGCCATCCGTTCCATCTGTTCATCCAGCATCGCATCATCGACCCACCAGAATTGCAGCGGCACCTTCCGCTCGGTCCCCTGAACCAGCTCCAGCCGCCTTCCATGAGCTCGGGCCAGCCACTGCCGGAACGGTTCGCTGTTGCCCACGGTCGCGGACAGAAGCAGGGTGCGGACATGCGGTGGCAGCAGGGCCAGGCTGAGTTCCCAGACGATCCCACGTTCGGGATCGTTGAACGAATGGAATTCGTCCATCACCACCGCATGCACATCATTCCAGGTGAAGGCTTCCGGATGGAGCAACCGATTCAGAAGGATCTCCGCCACGACAACCAAAACAGGAGCATCGGGGTTCACGCGGCGATTGCCGGTGACCAGTCCAATCTGGTCTGGTGCGAACCCCCATCGCACCGCCGCCTGCTGTAGTTCGACCAACTTCTGATCCGTCAGCGCGATCAGCGGAGTGGTGTAGTAGCACCGTTTTCCCGTGCGCAGCGATTCATACACCGCCGCTTCGGCGATCAGCGTCTTGCCAGTTCCCGTGGGGGCCGAAACCAACACCCCTTGCTCGCTGGAGAACCACGCGAACAGGGCATCCTCCTGCACGCTGTAGGGGGCAAAGGGCAGTTGTTCAAAAAAATCGGCCGCCAGTTGATCCCGATCGACCTGCTCGCTCCCTGACATCGTTGGTTCCGATCTTTGCTTATCGCGCTCGGTGCCCGATCTCCTGGCGTCCCCAAGAAGTCAGCTTGCCGATGGTCCAATCCCCCAGCTACCATCGTAGCGGTATCGAGCGAACGATCGATAGCACTTGTCGTCGCAGGATTTGCATTGGCATCATTTCGGGAGGAGATCGATTGTCGCAAAGGGAGCTCATTTCTAGCTGGCGGGAGCGGTTCGAGATTCCGGGGGTCCTGGAGTTCCATCAGGACCAGACGCGAGGTTTTTCGCACGATCGCGTGCTATCGATCCGGACGCCTCACGCCACGGCCACCGTTCTCCCCCAAGGGGCGCAGGTGCTGGGCTTCCTGCCTAAAGGCTGCGACCAAGATCTGCTGTTTGTCAGCCAAGAGGCCGACTGGACCGAGGGGAAGCCGTTGCGAGGTGGCATACCGATCTGTTTTCCTTGGTTCAGCGCCCTGCCCTCCAATCTCGCCGCGCCTGCTCATGGATGGGCTCGCAATGCCCTCTGGAATCTGATGGATGCCAGGAGCGAAGGCGGGGATGTCGTGTTGGTCTGGGATTTGGTGAAGGAGAACTGGCAACTGAATCTGTCGATGCGTGTGGGCCAGCGACTAAGACTGGAACTGGTGGCCCGATCGATGTCCGATCAGCTGCAACGGTGCGAAATCGCACTGCATACCTATCTGGCGGTAAGTCGGATCGAGTCGGTGGAGGTGCTTGGGCTTCAATCGCTTCCTTACTTCGATCAATTGACGGGAGTCGATCATCGGCCCCAGCAGCAGGCGGTCAGGATCGACCAGGAAATCGATCGCATCTACTGGGGTGAAGATCCGATTGGGCTGGTGATCGACCGTGGCTGGAATCGTCGAATTACCCTCTCAAGCCAGGGAGCACGCAGCGTGGTTCTGTGGAATCCCTGGATCGCCAAAAGTCGTCGCATGGCAGACTTCGGGGACGATGAGTACCAGCAGATGCTTTGTCTGGAGACGGCCAACGTTCGGCGAGCGGCTTGGGAGGTGGAGCCGCATGGGGAGCGGCGGCTGGTGATGGAAATCGCATGTCAGTCGATCGACTGACATGAGCCAGCGAACTCCTGTGCCACAGCCGCAGTGCGGGCTCCCCTCGCCTCCGCCTCACCGATTCTCGCGGCAATGGCCTATCCTCTCTGGACACGCACCCCTTCGATTTGGTATCGCCCCATGCAGCGATGGAGCCCCGTAGCCGGTGGAGCTGTTCCAGTTGGCTGCGTGATCGCAGAAATGCGATCCCAAAACGAAATCGAATCCGTTGGTTGTTGCCTGAAGCTCTGAGTTTTTCTCCGAGCTTGGCGAGGTGGAAAAGAGTCGCGATGGCCATTTTCCACAGGCGGCCGGAGGGCCTTGGAAACAGGTTTCTTTTCATCGCCAAAAGCCTAAGGCGGAACAAAGGGGGACGCGATGAAGATCGAGCGAAGGATAGCCAGCCGGCGGCGATTTTGCCAGTTGGGGCTAGCATGGATGGGAGCGATGGGATTGCAGCGAAACGTCTCGGCTCAGGACGAGGGACGCCACCTGTCGTTCCGGATGGATACCGACATCTACGCCGATGTCACCAAACCCCCGCTGAAGCGGTCGACGACGCTTTTTCTCGGGGGAAGATGCTATGACATGGAGCAATCGGATAGCCCGCAAGTGACGGTAATCGATACGATGAAGTCCCGCATCGCACTACTCGATCGACGCCAGCAGTGCCGTACCGAAGTGGCGATGGAACAGCTGCAACTGATGATTGCCTCCGCTCGGCAGCAGCTTAGCCCCGAGCAGGCGGAGCGATTCGCCGAGTCGATCTCGGTGGAAGTCGATCCGGTGACCTCCGAGCTGGTCGTCAGCAATTCTTCGACCCTTTATCGCTGCAAAATGCAGGATCCGCCCGACGCGACGATCGCAGCACAGTATGCGATCTTTGCCGACAGTTCCGCTTGGCTCAATGCAGCCTACCCGCCACACCTACCGCCCTACGTCCGGCTGGCTCTGAACCGCGAACTGGCTCAGCGCAACAAGATCCCGCTGGAATTGGTGCGGATCGTCCGCAATGGTCAGAAGGAGAGTCGACTGACCGTCAAGCATCTGTGCAGCGGGCAATTGGCAGCGGATGATCTGGCCAAACAGCAGCGGATCGACGGAATGCTGGCGGAATTCCAATTGGTTTCGATTGAGGAATTCTATCGCTCCAAGACGATCGCGAAGCGATAGCGGCCTGTTGTTCAACTCCTTGAGCCGCGTGATCGTAAGGAAGCCATCACCCTACACAGGCGAATGCTGAAGTTCCGCTGGACGCTTGTAGCTGGGGGGGACGAAAATGATCACGGTGGCCCTTTGCAGTCGGCAGATCGACGTTTCACCGCTTTCTTTGAACTGTCGAAACCCCTCCCTTTCTTAAGCAGCAGGTTAGGGGTTTGCAGATTTTCGGGTAAGGTTCTAGTCCTTCAGGTACCCGATGCTGCTCTGGAAAATCCGCTGGCGGCGCGTGAGTTGATCGGATTGGGTTTCCTGAGCCTTCCGCTTCAGATCCTCCAGGTTGGCTTGGCAGTAACGGCAACCCGTCACTTCCAGATGCATCCGGATGAACTCTGTCTGCTCGGGCAACAAAGCTTCCAGAAGCATTGCGCCCAGGTCCGATCGCGTGGGGCAGCTGAGCCGATGGCGACGCCAGATCTCTCCTAGGCTATGCACTCCCTGGTCATGCTGCTGGGCGAGTTTCTGGAGTCGGTGACGCAGCGTCTCATCGTTTCGAAGCTGCGCTTCGATTTCCGCCATGCGAGACTCCGGCAGCGATTCGTCGAGAAAGGCGAGCAGAACAGGATCGTTCAGCGGATCATGGGAGCCCGTCATGTTCTGGATCATCCGGTCTTTGACGATCGAGCTAGTAAGAATCGGTCTGCCTGGAATCGTAATCGATGCTCCCTGAGGATTCCAGCTTGCGACCTATGGCTACACCCCTTTTCTTCTGCTTTCCCTCCGGCCATGCGATGGGAAAGGACGAAGCGGGATGGATTCGAGGCGGAGATGGTATCAGGCCGGTCGGTCAAAAACTCGCTTCCGCCTTTGGATCGGCGACGAATCGATAGCCCATATCTCGCACTGTCAGGAAATGGACCGGCTGGGCCGGGTTCTTCTCAAAGGTCTTGCGAAGCCGCAGCAGATACTGATCGACGGTGCGAGTTTGCATCTCGCCCGAAAGATCCCAGACTTCGCTGAGCAATTCCTGCCGCGACAGGACGCGATCGGAATGCTCGGCGAAGTACTTCAGCAGACGCAGTTCTGTCGGCGTCAATTTGACTTCCTTGCCATCGACTTTCACCTGCAGGGTAAGAAAATCGACCGCTGCGCCACCAAACTGCAGTTGCTGGATCGATCGGGCCGGCCGAGTGGTACGCGTTGGACCGCGAGGCAACCGAAGAAGGTTGTTGACGCGGCTGAAGAGTTCATCCAGATCGAACGGCTTGTTCAGATACTGATTGGCACCCAGATCGAAGCCGCGAGTCCGATCCTCTGGCAGCGAGCGAGCGCTGAGGATCAGGATTGGCAAGGTTGCGTCGATCGCCCGGATCCTCTCGCATACTTTGTAGCCGCTCATCCCCGGCAGCATCAGATCCAGAATCACCAGGTCGAAACCCTGACGATCCCCTTCGAAAAGTCGCAGAGCAGTCGGGCCATCATCGGCCAGCACCACCCTGTGCCCTTCCGCTTCGAGGTTGTATTTGATTCCGATCGCCAGATGCTGTTCGTCTTCCACCAGAAGGATCTGCGTCATGCCGGCTCACTCCCCATCGACTCGATTCCTCCGGCTTCGTGAACCTCTGGAAGTCGATCCGTCAAATTGGCTTTGGGGATGGCGATTTCACGGTAGAAGGCCTGCCTGTCCCCCACGCTCTGCATATCCGGAAGGCATACCTCAAAGCGCGTTCCCGTGCCTTGGGGCAGGTCGGCCAGTCGAATGGTGCCACGCATCTGGCGCACCAGCGATCGAACCAGAAACAAACCGAGTCCTGTCCCTGGCTTCGTCCGCTCCAATTCGTTGCCGACGCGAATGAAGCGACCGAAAATCATCCGCCGCATCGCGCGCGGAATTCCCTGGCCATTGTCGCTGATGGAGATCTTGGCCCAGGACGGCTTTTGGTCGGGCTCCAAATCGATCTGAACGGAAGGAGGATTTCCTGCATACTTGATGGCATTGTCGATCAAATTGCGGAACAGGACTGTAAACTCCCCTTTCCTCACCTCCCCCTCGATCGGTGCCAACCTCAGCCAGATGGTCCCATGGGAAACGCGATGCCGTTTGGCGACTTCGCGCGCGATCTCCTCCAGCAGCTCGTCGATCCGCATCGGCGTCGCCATCTCGCCACGCGAAGTCGCTTGCTCCAGGCGAGCCGCCTCCAGAAGTTGATCGATCAATTGTTCCAGGCGATCGACGTCATCCAGCATCGATCGGTAGAAGGTCATCCGCTGGGATTCATCGACGGGGCGTCGATTGAGCGTCTGGAGGTAAAGTTTCAGCGAGGCAATCGGGCTCTTCAGTTCGTGCGTGACGCTATCGATAAAATTGCTTTGACGCCGGTTGAGGTTGATCTGCTGAATGCTCCAAATCAGATAGAGCACCACCCCCGCCACCACGCAAATGAACATGGCCGAACCGGCGCTCAGCAGCACCCAGTAAAGCCCCGGCGAGGAAGGATTCCCCATCGCGTTGGTGAAGTTCAGCAAGACCCATCCCACCGCTAGGCCCAACAGAAGGATGATCATGGCAACGGCAAGGAGAATCGGCCATTTCATCGAACGCCGCTCGAACATCTTCCCCCCATCCTCCCGCTGGACCACTTGCTCCAATCACCCCGATCCCCGGTTCGCTACGACACGGCGCACCGACGAGGCCATCGGTCGTTCTATCTTGCCGCTATCCTGAAGAAAAGAAAGCACAGTCGGACCCTTGGGCTTGCTTTTCCTTGTTGCCTCACGGCTGGATCACCCCATTCTTACTTCGTGAAATCCCTGAGAGCAGAAACATGGCCGCCCTAATGGCTCCAGTACATTTCCAAGCCTTTACTTGGGGTCTATAGTGAAGTAGTAGATCTTCGAAGTGCGGGATCGCTCCCTAGGGTTCCGCGAAGGGCGTTTTGTCGACCACTAAAGATCCGGTCTTTTTTACAAGTTTTCCACACCCCCCAGTTGTAATTGCGTTTCCGGTCTGCTTTGCTGAGTATTGGAATGGCTTGGGCTGAGATTTCGTTGATGGTCACTACGTAGGAACCCGCACGAAACAAGGAAGCTGACCGATGTCCTCGGAATCGAGTTATTTGCGTGAACAAGAGAGGATTTTTCGATTGGTTGGGGAGCAGGCCAAGCGGCAATTGCAACGATTCGAGATGGATCCGAATCGTTCGTACATTGAGAACGTGCGATGTGTTCATGTGCAAGATGAGACAGCCAGCAATTATGGCTCCCAGGTCTGGTTTTTCGATGGTGAAGGGGTGGATCTGCAGGAGCGGCGAAGGATGCTCCATGGCGGGCTAGAAATCTCCGTTCAGTATGGGATCCTGGAACCTGGCCGCTCCGTGCTCTACCTCGACAACGATCTGCGGTACCGCTTTCTCAAGTGGGTTCTAGACGGACGCCCCAATTCTATCCTGCACCGGAAAGCGAACCGCTTCTGGGTTGCATCCTCCATTGTGGGGGTTTTTGCGCTCTCGCTCGTCTGGATACTTCGCTGGCTGGGGCGATAGGCCCACTGGCAAAGCTTTGGGCTCGACGGCCCAGCGGCGAGCGACTAAAATTCTGAGCTTTCCGCTGAGAAAACCTCGGGCGCGCTTGCCCTCGATCGCATGGAGTGGCGTACGGGCGTTCGGGGGTGTAGGCGATATCAAGGTTTCAATGGTGGGGCTGTCAGCGGTTGGGGCTGGCAGCGGCAGTTGCTAGCGGGCAGCATTCGAATCGATAAAGGTAGATCATGTACGCGATCATTGCAGACAGCGGCCGTCAATTCCGTGTGGAACCAGGTCAGATTCTCGACATCGATTACCGCGATGCTTCTACCACCGATGACACCCTGACTTTTGATCGGGTCCTAGCGGTTGGATCGGACAAGGGTCTGCGCCTGGGCACCCCCACCGTGGCAGGTGCTTCGGTCACAGCCAAGGTGCTGGGGGTTGAGAAGGGGGACAAGATCTACATCCAGAAGTTCCGTCGGCGCAAGAACTACGATCGTCGCACTGGACATCGGCAACTCTACACACGAGTCCGCATCGACTCGATCAACGGCTAAGCGATTTTCTTTCGCTTGCTGATCCCAAGTCATGGAAGAGGCCCCACTCCTGGGGCTTCTTTCGTTTGGGGATTTTGCCTGGCCACAAGCCGACCCGATCGAAGACGAAGGTGGGACAACTCACCGGCTCATCCATGAGGGGGCATTGGAGTGGCAGGGCGGGGAGAGAAGTCCGTTCCATGATCGTCTTGTCAAGCGTTGCTTCCCAGTTGCTTCTGGTAGGCTTCCAACACCCCGATGACCAACTTGGTCAGTTTGGGTTCGGTCGCATTGGCGGTGGCGATGATTTTAGCGACATCGGCGGCTTCCAGAGCGTCGGGAAGGCACATGTCGGTGATGACCGAAAAGCCAACCACTCGCATCGCTTCGTGGACGGCGACGATCGTCTCCGGCACGGTCGACATCCCGACCACGTCGGCTCCGATCATCCGCAGGAACCGATATTCAGCTCGCGTTTCCAAGTTCGGTCCGGGAACGGCGACGAAAACGCCGCGGTGGGCGATGATGTCTTCTCGTCGGGCGACCGCCAGAGCGGCGTCGATCAACTGGGCGTCGTAGGGGGCACTCATGTCGGGAAATCTTGGTCCCAACCGATCGTCGTTGATCCCGATGAGCGGGTTGTCTCCGAGCAGGTTGATATGATCATCGATCAGCATGATGTCTCCACAACGGTAGTTGGGATTCATGCCTCCACAGGCGTTGGAGAGGATCAAGAGTCTGGCCCCAAGCGCCTTCATGACGCGGATGGGAAGGGTGATTTCCTTCAGAGGATACCCTTCATAAAGATGAAACCGCCCTTCCATCGCGACGACGGGAAGTCCGTTGCAACTTCCACAGACCAACCTGCCGCGGTGGCTGGTGGCGGTCGATTTCAGGAAGTTGGGTATATCCCCGTATTCAATTGCCGTATCCACTTCCATCCGCTCGACGAACGAACCCAGGCCGGTACCCAGGACGATCCCAGCGGCAGGCTTCTTGCCCCAATGCTGCTGGATGAAGGAGACGGACTGTTCGATTTTTTCGAAGAGTTCAAGCATTTTTGGGAAAGTACGTTTTCAGGGAGCGGTGGAAGGTCCAGAAACAAGCCATCAGGCTAGCAGACGATCGATGATTTCTCTACTCCTGCTCGCTATCGGTTCTGGGGCTCTTGGTAGTTTCCCGTCAGCAGACAGGTGGAGTCGAGGGAGGCCTGCTGGAGCGGAGGGAGATCATTCCGATTCCTCTTCGGGTAGAGGTTTTCCTGTGACTCCAGCGGCGACGGGACGGAAGTGGAAAGTCCGCCGTTTCCCTTCCTCCATCAATTCTCCTCGATCCCAATCGACTCTTGCATCCAGCCGTTCGGATGCGAATTCACGTATCCAGTAGGCTCGAGCCCGCGCGGCGGTTCCTTCCGGCGGCGATTGTTTTGCCAGATTGATTCGTTGTCGATCGACCGGGGCGTTGCAGGCATGGGCGCGCCGCACCTTCTCGCAGTACCCATCTTCCGATAGTTCCGCATATCGGATATCGAGTTTTTTTCGCGCTTCCCATGGGGCACTACGCCCTAGTTTTTCAAGCAGCCACTGTTTGGTTGCCCAGTCGATCTTCCCCAGTAGTGCATCGGGAAAGGGCTGTTCGTAGCGGTGCTGACGAAGCGCCTCCAGCGACTCCTTCCACATCGCTACGATGCTCCAGCATTCCTCGGGGACGGAACCTTGATCCTCCAGGAATGCTCGCACTGCCTGGAGTGTCTGCATTTGAATTTCGAGAGCGGAAAAGGGCTCCCGGGAACAACTACCTTCCCGGGAGCCTGCAGTGCGATGAACCAGAGTGGCATCTCCAGAAAATTCCTGGCAAGCACGCCAAGCGCTCTGCAGCTGGACCAAGGGTCTTCGACTTCGCGATTCCACGAGGTCTAGCGCTAGGCAGGTCGTCGCTACCTTCAGGTACTGTGTCGAGGGATTCGGGGAAGAATCGCCCAGCGCCAGCTGGATCCGCTGCCGGGGTTGCCACAGTCGAATCCATCCCTGAATCGGATGGGCACAGACCGACTCCAGGAGGTGACCAATCTCGAAAATCGGCCGCCGATTGAAGTACGCACCCATTCCAATTTCCGATCGCACAGTGGCTGCCTTGGCGCTCAACCAGAACTTGCCTCGCGAATCGACGTATCCGCTCCCTTCCAGGATCGCTCGGCTCGCCAGAAACCCGCTCAGCCGTCGACGATGGGGGACACAGAGCAGGCTCCATGCGAGAAAGGAAAAGATGCAGGCCAATGGGTAGTGCAGCAAGCGCAGGCCAGTCGATGCAACATCCAGCCAGGCGCTACCTCTCTGCAGCTGCGAATCCAGCCACGGTTCTGGATCGCGATGAGTCCAACGCATTGCGGCTCCCATGAAACCAAGCCACAGCGTCGAAAGGATGTGGTAGACCTGGATGGGAATGAAAAGAAAAAGCAATGCACATCGCCATGTCAAAAGCCGCCATCCGCTGGCGATCGTCATGTCGTAGTTTTCCTGTTGACCATAGAGGTGAGCCTGGTGGTCAGCGGAGTTCTTCAGCAGGCGAATCTCGCCGGTGGGTGGAATCTGTTCGACCAGCGAGGCGAAAAGTTCGTCTTGCGCCACCTGGTGAGCGATCAGGTCGCGAGGGGAGAGGCATTCGGGGGTGGCGCCTTCCAGGAACCCGATCCCTCCTTCGGTACCCCATCGCACCTCTCTAGAGATCGATCCTCCCTGGGCATTGAAGAAACGAGAGGAGTTTCCGAGTCCTCGAACCAGGGCCGAATGCTTTGCCATGGCGGCGATCAGGCGAACGTACCAGTCCTCTGGGAGTTGATGAGAGGATTCGCCTTGCAGTTCACGATCCGTTTGCACCAACACCAGCGCGTATTCCGTCTCCAGGCCGATCGTCCTGGCGAGAACGCGCCCTTCATTCCCCAGATTGGTCGACTCGGATCCCATCCAGGTAGGCTTCCGGAGTCTCGAAAACATCTTTCGCAATTTCTGCCTCAAGCTGCGAAGCGTCGTGAGTTTCTGGGAATCGCTCTTTCTTCATCCCGCCAAGCGGCGCTGGTGGATGTCTATCTGGGGGCTGGCTGGGTCGCATGGGACGATCCGAAGACAACAAGAGTTCGATAACATCCAACCAAGCAAGGAACTTCAACAGCCGCGGAGTTCCCAGCGGAGCCGAAGGAGTTGACTGTTTGCTCAACCTCCCTATCTATCGTAGCACAAACCCGCACTAGTTCCCAAAGATCTTTGATTGCGCCTGGCCACCCCGGTTTCCCATTGGTGGACGCATTTCCTTCTGCCTCCTTCAGAATCAGGAGGATTTCGTCCGAGCAATCCGAAATCCCCAGCGGACGGTCCCTTGGAACACACCTTTGCTTGGTTCGGGAATCACATGCAGCTGATTCCCTTCTATCCGAAGAGAGCTGTGGTTGTTGGGGGTCAGCGTGGCGATGATCGTTTCGTGTTCACGAAGCAGCAAAGATCGATCGATCGAAGCGGGGGCCATGGCGTTCAGTCCCTCTCCCAGAATCCAGCAAGCCCCAAGATAGGTCGGGCTTCCAAAGATTCGGCAGGCAAAATCGAAGACCACTGCCGGCTGATGCGGTTCCTGGCGACGATCGACGCTCACCGACCAGTGGCTTTTTCCTGCCATGCCGACCCCTAGGAGCACCTCCGTGTCGGCGTGGTTTTCCTGTGCCAGTTCCTGAAAGGGTGGGAAAGGAGGCCAAACCGTTTCCTTGGCTGACGGAACCGAATGCAGGAGCTTTAGCTCCGGAGCCGACTGAGATCCGCAGGTGATTTGCCAATCGAACCGGTCGCCGATTCGGAGAGCTTCGACGATCAGGTCGCCCCACTGCAGTCGATGTCGATCGGCCATCGAAGAGCTCCTCGCAGTTACTGGTCTTCCATCATGCGCCATTTCAGGAACGCATCGAGAAAACCTTGCAGTTCCCCACCAATCACCGCGTGAAAATTCCCCATCTGGAATCCGGTCCGCGCATCTTTGACTCGCTGATCGGGATGGAGGAAATAGTTGCGGATCTGCGAGCCGAATCCGACCCGGGCTTTGTTCTTGTACTTCGCCAGTTGCTCGGCCTCGCGTTTCTCCTCTTCAATTCTCGCCAGCCTCGCTCGAAGCATCTTCCATGCGAAGTCCCGATTCTTGTGCTGACTGCGTTCGTTCTGGCACTGCACGGCGACTCCTGTAGGAAGGTGCGTCAAACGTATGGCCGAGCTGGTTTTGTTGACGTGCTGGCCTCCTGCACCGGAGGCTCGGAAAACGTCCTCTCGTACATCTTCCGGGCGGATATCGATTTCGACGGAATCGTTGATGTCGGGGGAGACGTCGACCGCAGCAAAGCTGGTCTGCCGCTTTCCTTCCGCGTTGAAGGGGCTGATGCGTACCAAGCGATGCATCCCCTCCTCCCCTTTCAGATAGCCATAGGCCATCGGCCCTCGCACGGCGATAGTCGCCTGGGTGATCCCAGCTTCTTCATTGTCGCTACGGTCGATCAACTCGACGCTGTAGTCATGCTTGCCCGCCCAGGCGATGTACATCCCCAGCAGGATTTCGGCCCAATCGTTGGCATCGACCCCTCCATCCCTAGCGTGCACGCTGAGAATCGCGTCATTGGGATCCAGGGGGCCATTGAGCAACGCCTGCAGTTCCAGTTGGTCGACCGCCTCGGACAACTTGCCCAACTCCCGCTCCACTTCCTCCGCAAGCGAGGGATCCTCTTCCACCATCGGGATCAATTCCCCTAGGTCCTGGTGGGCTTGAAGGGCTGACTTCAAAGGTTCGATCACCAGACGCTGGTTCTTGAGCGCCTGGACGGTCTGCTGCGCCTTCTCCTGGTTATCCCAGAAACCTGGAGAGGCCATGCTGGCTTCCATCGAATCTACTTGCTGCAAACGATCTGCGTAGTCAAAGACCCTCCTTCAGCGTTGCCAAACGCTTGCACAGGGTTTCCAGCTGGGAGGACATTTCCTGGGGGTGCATCCTGTCTTAATCCTTTTCAAAAGCCGAAGGTGGTCGAGGAAAAGTGCGATTCCAAACCAACAGGTTCTGGCAGGCCATGCGGATGCGGTTGGGCATCGTGTTCTGCCACCACCAGTTTCTGTTGTTCCCTTCAACTGAGCAAGGGCCCTCAGTTGCGATAGGAGTGTCTGCATGGGAGAGGCGTCAGGGCTGATCGAAGGAGTTGGGAGGGGAGTCGCCGCGATGGGGAAGTGCACCATAGAACTTGGTGATATCGATTCCCTGCTTTCCCTCCTCCTCCATCAGTTTGATCCGCATCTCCAGTCGCTCCATCCGTCGCTGCAGTTGCGGAACGATCTGTTCGGTCGTGTCGACCGGGTCCAAGCGAGGGACGGCAGGATAATGGAGGTGTCGTTGCAGGGCGGCGAATAGCAAAAGCGGATCTTTGTGTCGATTGGCCCAGGCGATTTTTCCTTCCTGCAGTCCGAATAGGATCGGTGCTTCCGGCGGCGTCTGGGAACCCAGCTTCCGCCGCCGGCTAGACAGGTACTCTTCGCTACGCCCGTAGATCAGATCGGCCAGATCCACCAAGCCCAGTTGCCTCCGAACCACAAGGATCCATTCCTTCCAGTCGGAATCGTAAGCGGCATCCTCCGCGATCGCCGCCAGCCCACGGTCGTAATGGAGTCGGTTTCGGCAAAGCGCTTCAAACTGGAAGACAAAATACCCCTGCCGACTTTCCGATTCGCTTCGGTACTTCGCTTCCGCCTGCAGGATCCGAAACGCCGTCTTCATGTCAAATCGGCCACGATCCCTCTCGGCCTCCTCCACTAGGAAACTCTGAAAAGGGGAAAAATAATGAGCCAGTCGCTTCATCCCGCGGCTCATCTCACCGAAATGCTTCAGCTCTGCCAGCAGAAAATCGACCGCCATTGGCAGTTTGGTCGTCGCCAACAGTTCGTGCCTGGCCTGTTGGAGCAGATCCTGCAGCGGAAAGTCGGCTCCCATCCGCTCATGAAGCAACTCAAACAGGTATGCCTGCTCGACATATTCGTCTCGATCCAGCATCGATCGATCTCGCCTTCCGGTCCAAATCGACGTTTCATTCCCTGGCGCATCATAGCCTATCTCGCCGAGAAGACGTGCAAAAAGTACTTTCCCATTCGTCGTTCGGCCCCTGCTGGAAAACCAAAAGCCCCCCGGACCATCGATCCGGGAGGCTTTCCATCGAATTGTTTCCCGAAAGTGCAGACCGACGGGATCAATCTTCCTGGCCGAGCCAGTTGTAGACGATGCCGGCGATAGCGGCACCGACGATCGGCGCGATCCAGAAGATCGCCAGTTGGGCCAGAGCCCATCCCTGCCCGAATACCGAAGCGATGACGGCCGGTCCGGTGCTGCGAGCCGGGTTGACCGAAAGGTTGGTCACTGGGATACCGATCAGGTGAATCAGCGTCAGTCCAAGACCGATCGCGATCGGTGCAAAACCCGCCGGGGCTCGCTTGTCGGTCGATCCCAGGATGATCAGCAGAAAGAAAAATGTCAGCACTGCTTCCGCAACAAAGGCCGATGCGATCCCGTACCCACCCGGAGAATGCTCCCCATAGCCATTGAGCGCAAATCCGTCCTTGGCGACGCTCCATCCTGCATTACCGCTTGCGATGACATAGAGGACTGCCGCACCCGCAATGGCTCCAGCCACCTGAGCGATGATGTAGGGAACTAGTTCGGTCGAGGAAAATCGCTTGCCCATCATCAGCCCGACCGAGACGGCAGGGTTCAGATGGCAACCTGAAATGTGACCTATCGCGTAGGCCATCGTCAGCACCGTCAAACCGAATGCCAGCGATACCCCGACGAATCCGATCCCCAAATTGGTCTGCTCCGCCCCATTCAGGAATTTGGCTGCCAGCACCGCGCTGCCACAACCGCCAAAAACCAGCCAAGCCGTCCCAAAAAACTCCGCTGCGCATTTCTTCGCAATCGAATACATCCTGCGAGTCCTTTCTATGTGGAGACTCTATTTGCCTCAATGCACCTTGAGTTTACGGTTGGACCAAGCCCGACTCAGGCTTCCTGTGGTGCTAGATCTGGGCATTTAAACAGAATTCGTTGACTGGGGAAACGGCGATTTCAGGGCATCCAGCCCACCAACGCCTCTGGGGCTGGGGCTAGAAAGCCGAATCCCCGCGTTTGTGGCCTGCTTCGATTGGGGGGGCGAGTTTACGCATTTTGAATGCTGCGATACCATAAGACACCTGCAGCAAGCATTTTCTTCGCCAGCAGGCAGGGTTCCTCCCGCTCATGAGCACCACGTACAAGGACAGCGGCGTCGATCTGGATCTTTACGAAGATGCCATGAAGCGATTGCCTCGTTGGATGCACCGCACATTCGGTCCGCGTGTGATCCGGAACGACGGGGGGTTTGCAGGTCTTTTCCAGTTGGATTTCTCCAACTCTCTGTTCCGCCGGAACTACAAGGAACCAGTTCTGGTGTCGGGGACCGATGGCGTCGGAACTAAGCTGAAGGTTGCGATTCAGGCTGGTCGGCACGACTCGGTGGGGATCGACCTGGTGGCGATGTGCGTCAACGATGTCCTGTGTACCGGGGCTGAACCACTTTTCTTTCTCGACTATGTCGCGATGTCTCGAGACAATCCATCGCGCCTGGAGGAGATCGTGCGGGGCATTTCCACGGGGTGCGTTCAGGCGGATTGCGCGCTACTGGGTGGGGAGACCGCCATCATGCCTGATCTCTATCGGGACGACGATTATGACCTAGCTGGTTTTTGTGTCGGCGTGGTCGAGCGCAAACAGATCGTCTCAGGCAAGGCGATCCGTCCGGATGACATTATTCTGGGAGTCAACTCATCCGGTCTGCATTCGAATGGATTCAGTCTGGTGCGCAAGATCGTATTCGAGAAGGCAGGGCTGGCGGTTGGCGACCATGTCGAAGCCTTGGGGGAGACTGTAGGGGATTGCTTGCTGCGCCCCACCCTGATCTATGCCAATCTACTTCGGTCGATTCTGCAGCAGTACCGCGTCAAACAGGTGGTGCATGGAATTGGTCATATCACCGGTGGCGGATTGCTGGAGAACACCGAGAGGATTCTGCCGGAGGACGTCGATCTTGTATTCGATCGCGGGTCCTGGACGGTACCGCCGGTGTTTCCTTGGCTGCAGGAGCTAGGAAAGGTTCCCGCTGACGAAATGGACCATGTCTTCAACATGGGAATCGGCTTGGTGCTGGTGATCAGCCCTTACTATGCCAACGCGGTTTACGAACGAGTTCAGCAGTGGGGGTTTGACTGCTGGAAGATCGGAAAAGCGGTCGCTGGAAGCGGCAAGAGTCGATGGAGCTAGCCGATTCGATTCGGTTTGCGAAGTGGTCTGATGGATCGATCAAGGGTTGTTGGAGTTGGGGGCTTTTCGCCGATCGGTGCGATAGGTAGCCCACCATTCCCAGGCTAGCGGCAAGACCGATAGCACTAGGATCGCCAGAATTACGACGTGGAAATTCCTCTTGATCACCGGCACATTGCCGAACAGGTAGCCACCCACCAGAAAAAGAGTTACCCAGAGCACCCCTCCGACGACATTGTAGATCCAGAAGCGGCGATAGGGCATCCGTCCAATACCTGCGACGAATGGAGCAAAAGTGCGAAGGATCGGCAGGAATCTCGCCAGGACGATCGCCTTGGCTCCATGTTTCTTGTAGAAGGCTTCGGCCTTCAGCAGATGTTCCTTGTTCAAAAGCCAGCCTGTGTCCCGATGAAAGATCTTCGGACCTACCCATTTGCCGATGGCGTAGTTGACCGCATCTCCAACGATCGCCGCCAGGATCAGCAGAGGAACAAGCCATTCGATTCGTAGAGGGGAATCGGTTTGAGCAGCGATGGCACCAACAGCAAACAGCAGCGAGTCTCCGGGAAGAAACGGTGCCACAACCAGCCCGGTTTCCGCAAAAATGATCAGCCAGAGCAGAATCGTAAAACTGCTCCCCATCGCCGCAAGGATATCGTTCAGATGATGGTCGAAATGCAGGATCCAATCGAGCGATGATGCGAGCCATTCAAACATGGTGGGGTTAGCCAGGGGAAAGAAGGCGAAGGATTCTGCCGGCGGAACTATGGTACTTCAGAGTGAGTTGATCGGCTATCGCTGGTGTCTGTTTCCTGATGGAACTGGAAACGCACTTTGGGGATTCGCTTAGGTTTTTGAAACCGGCCGAAAAGGAATGCTCATGAAAGGACAGGAACGCCCATCATGTCTTGGGTCTATCTGACCGCAGGTGCCGCCGGCATGTTCTGCGGAAGCTGCATGAATGATAATGCTCTGGCCAAAGCGCTCATCCGCCAAGGACAGGACTGCCTTCTTGTCCCGGTCTACACACCCATTCGCACCGACGAAACGGATGCCAGTTCCGGAGAGATTTTTTTCGGAGGCATCCAGGTCTACCTTCAGCAGAAATTCCCTTGGCTCCCCCCCCTCCCGAAATCGCTCATCCGCCGTCTGAATCAACCCGGCCTCATCAACCGCCTGGCAGGCCGAACCCACTCGATTGATATGCGATTCCTTGGCGCTATGACCGTGTCGATGCTGGAAGGAGAGGCGGGCAGGCAGCGTCAGGAAGTGGCCAGGCTGACCGAATGGTTGGCCAGTGAAGCAAGGCCCTCCGCGTTGATCTTGACCAATTTCCTGATCGCCGGTGCGCTGCCCTCCATCAAAAAGCAGATCGACGTTCCCGTCGTGGTGATGCTTCAGGGCGACGATATCTTCATCGACTCGCTTCCCGAACCGTACCGGGGACGCACGGTCGATCGGATGAGAAAGCTGGTTCCACTGGTCGATGCATTCGTGGTCCATAGCGAAGATTATGGCCAGCGGATGGGGGAGCTTTTGGATATCCCTCGCGACCGATGGCACTGCCAGCCCTTGGGGATCGATCTGGACAGCCAGCCCGCTACCAATTGGGATACACAATTGCCTAGCAGCCCTTCGATAGAGAACCCTTTTCGAGTCCTCTATCTGGCCCGATTGGCCCCGGAAAAAGGGCTTCATCAACTTGCCGATGCCTGGTGCCGATGGAATGCAACCGGCGACCCAACGCCTCGGCATCTCGACATTGCTGGATGGCTGGGAGGACAGCATCAGCGTTACTGGGACGACATAGCCCGATCGCTCAGGGAATCCAGCCCGGCAGGTTTCACCTACCATGGGTCGGTGGATCGGGAAGCCAAGTTGCAACTGCTCGCCCGTGCCGATCTGCTTTGTGTTCCCACCGTCTACCGTGAGCCTAAGGGGCGCTATGTTCTGGAAGCTGCTGCAGCTGGATTGCCCTACCTGCTTCCTGCCCATGGTGCTTTTCCCGAGATGCACCGACGTCTTCAGCATGGCGCCCTATACAGTCCCGGGGATCCTGAGGCGCTGCTGAGTGGTCTCAAGGAGTCATGCCAAAGGACGGCTCGGATGAGAAACGATCGCGCTACCGCGCAAAGACGTCTTCGGGAGCAAATCGGGATCGACCGGAATGCCATGCTGCTCAAGCAACTGATCGCCGGGCTAGAATCGAGTCGCGATCAAAAGTAAGTCGCCTGAAATCGCCAGCAGCCTAAGCGCTCTAGAGTCCGGTTTGCCAGTCCTACCCCTTAGCCGCAAAGCGCCAGCGTGCGGTTGGGTTCTTCCTTTAGCGGTTGGGATCGCGATATCAGAAATTCAAAAAAACCGCATCCGATCGCATCTTCCTTTAGCCGCAACGCGCTAGCGTGCGGTTGGGTGCGCAATCGCACTGGATGCAATCATCCCGCGACGGGCTGGCATGCACAGGGAGTGCCGTATTTCATTCCAAGCGGAACTGGAATTGGATGGCATTGGGAGCCAGCCGTCGGGTGGCATTCCATGAGCGATCGATTCCGCAGCGAAACCGATCGTACTGCAAAAAAATCGATGCCGAATCTTTCCCTGCCAGCGACCGTAGCTCGGGAAGCGCAGAAGCGGTGCCTAGTACATCTTGTAAAAGCTGGGCAGGTATTTGTTGTCGTGCAAAAAATCGACTAGATGGATCAATCCAGGGAGCCACACAAACCAGATCGCACTGGCGATGTGCCGGCGAAAGGTCTTCAGCTGCACCGTATGATCGCTCAGTTCGCTCAGGCGGTTCCATGCTGGGAAAAAAGCAGGGACCTCGCGTCGATACTGGTCAAACTGTTCGGGATGCAATTGGCTGAGAGTTGCCTCCTCGCTCCGGATCACGAACGGGTAGTAGATGGCAAATGCCAAGGCGATGATTGCAGGGACCGCCAGCGTCTCCGATGTCAATCCAACGCCGACACTCCCAAGAAAGCTGAAAAAATAGAGTGGATTGCGGGTCATCGAGTAGGGGCCGCTGGTGACCAGCGTGCCATTCTTGTAGCCAGCGATGTACGCGGAGCACCAGACACGGCCCATTGCCCCGATCCCCGCCAGGATGACGCCGAAGACAAACAGCACTTCCCCGATGATCGGCAATCGAGACTCCCAGGCGCTGTCGGTCAGCACGAAAATTGCAGCAATCGAGAGAAGGGCCACCCAGGTGTGACGAGTTCGCATGAAATGAACTACCCTTCGACTCAAGGGGCTTAATGGGGCCAGCAATTGGTTTGGCGTTGATCCAACGAAGAGCTTCGGGCAACCGGATTGTGAGCAAAAGGGGCGATGGGAGCAATGCGAGTTGGTTGCAAACTTTGTACGTACCGGCGGGAATCCCATCTCGCCCCATGGCTTGGCAGCACCTGCTGGTCCGGTCTGCCAAGCCTTTCCGATGTGAAGGACAGGCCTTTTCAGGGAGCCGCTGCAGTCGCCTGTTGGTATAACGGATGGCCTGGGTTGCCCCCCGATTTCATGTAGGCCAGCAACTCGAAGACTTCCTCCTTGGAGAGCGTGTTGAGCAATCCTGAAGGCATCATCGAGTTGGGACTGGGCTTCATATCAGTGATCGCCTTGCGGTCGAGATTGGTGAAGTTCTGGGGATCCAGCATGTTCGTGGTGATCATCAAAG
>JBIINB010000184.1:0-7400 GCA_044337705.1 Pirellulaceae bacterium
GCGTGGCTGGAGAAGAGAAGATTCCTATGGTCAGGGGAGTTATGGAGGGGACAGCGTAGCCCGAGGCGTCTTTCAGAGCCTCATTCGTTTCCCGCTCAATGGCTGGCCGCAAAACCAGATCCCGCTGCTGCAGCAGTTAATTCAGAACACCGCCTCCGATGCCTCTTCGATCATTCTTTCAATTCGTATGACGCTGGATGCGTACATCAACAATCCGGAGAATGCGAACTACCGCGTCGGGCGTCTGGTAGGGGTGTTAGGCACGTGGCGAGCCAACCAGCCGGTTGCGACGCCCGGACATCGCTGGCTGACCGCCATCGAATCCCCTGATGAAATTGCTGCACGGAATCCGGACAAGGCCCCGCCTTGGTACGTCCCTGCATTTTATGATGCTCCGTTCCTTCTGGATGAACGTCGTAAGTGCTTGGTGTTCGACCTGTCCAATAGCGTCGCGACCGAATCGGTCGGTGGACCACCGGTCGACACCGGCACGTTGACTGCCATCGACAGCGGAACCCACGAGCCTCTCGGGAAGGTCCACTATTCGTCTTTCCTCTACGAAAACAGCTCAGGTATTTGCGAGATCCCTCTGGATGACAACGGAGTGCAGCGTGCCCGCCAGAGTTCCATTCAGCTGCTGACTTCGCGCGAGGATATCGGTCCGTCAGCCGTCTGGAGCGAGCAGCCGGATGGTCTGCATCTAGCGATGGACGATCGGGTCCTTCGAGTTCCCGGTGCCCCCGGTACGATTTCCACGGCGCGTGTTCACCTGACGCGCTGGGGACAACCGGTGCGCAATACACCCTTGCAAGTGCAGGTGGTTTCGGTGACTAATACCGACGGAAAGCTACCGGCCGGCGCCACGGTGCCTCCCTCCTACCCCGGTAACACGCCGCAGGCTGAAGGGGCGATCGAGGCGAAGATCGGGAGAACGGATGACAACGGATTCGCTCTCCTTTCGGTCAAGGTGCTGAAAGATCCCGGGGTCCGGACATCACAGCTCGATGGGCAACTCTATTTTCTCTACCCATCTCTGGACGGTCAGCCCGATCTGACCCAGGAGCTGCGGCTGAGCGTTCTTGCGTGGTCCGACTTTCCGGTCAACAAACAGATGACCTGGGAGCAGGTGCGCGACATCATGGCCCCCTACGTGAAACTGTATCCGTCGATGCGGGAACGGCTGGATCTGTCGGATCCAACCAGCTTTGAGCTCTATGCCAAAAACCCTCCATTCATTCGTGGATACTACGGAACGCCCGACGGCTTCAAGATTTTGGACCGCATTGATGGAGGTGCCATTCCGTTCTTTCTGAACTGCGACATCAACGATCCGCGATACATGCCCGTGACTCGCGATCTCTCACCTAACAAAGTTCTTTCGATTCTCTACTACATTCAAAACAATTATTTCTCAACCAAATGATCCCGCCGGTTTGCCACGTAGTTCCAGCATATTTCTACTTTCAGGAATGCGTCTATGATCCGCTTGTCGCACACCGGAGCTTTTCTCCTGTTCGCAGGAATTCTTTCGCACTCGATTCTTGCCCAGGAGGAACCTGGCAGGGGACCAACTCTACCGTTTCGGGTGGAGTATCGCATCAAGTCTTTTCCCGACGCACCTCCACTGGTTGGACTCCAAGCGTACTCGGCTACGATGATCGATGGAAAAATTCTTATCCTCGGCGGCCGCAAGCAGGGTCTACACTACTTCAAGTCCCTGCCCGAACAGAACATGCCGCCAGAAAATACCAACAACCTGATCCTGGTGATCGACCCGGCCAGCGGAAAGTCCTGGAGCTACGATGTCACGGCGCTACCACAGCGTCTGGGCGACGCCATTCGTTCCAATAATCAGCAGTCCTGGTACGATCGCCAATCCGATCAGTGGTACATTCTGGGTGGCTACGGTTGGGATCGGGCGACCAGCGACATGCGCACCTTCCCCACAATGCTCCGTGTTTCCGGCAGAAGATTGATTGCCGAATTGATGGCCCCCAATCCAAATACGAATGAAGCGATCGAAAAGCTTTTTGAGCTACACGAGGATGAGCGATTTGCGGTAACTGGGGGAGGGCTCCATCGGCTGGACAATAACTTCTACTTGGTGTTGGGGCAGCGATTTGATGGTCAGTACAGCGTCTTTGATCCGGGTACGCAAAGAGTGGCTGTCCGCTTCAAGCAGAAGTACACCGAAGAGATTCGCGTCTTTACACTGAAGCCAGGAACACTACAGATTCTTTCCTATGGCCAGCTGGATTCAGACGATCCTACCAAACCGCTCCATCGACGTGATGGACCGATCCTCGGGACGGTCGATCCCAGCACTGGGGAGCCGCGCATCGCAGCATTTGGGGGAGTCTTTGTTCCCGGAACCACTCAAGGCTACACCGCGCCCATCTATATTTACGATGGCTCCGACCAGCCCTACTACACCATCGATACTCAGGTGCAGCAGCATTTCAGTCAGTACGAATGCCCGGTGCTACCGATTTTCGATGCCGAATCCAAAGCGATATATCACATATTTTTCGGTGGGATCAGCCACTACTTCTATGGCTTCGATGAGATGCAAATGAAGGTCTATCAAAAGGTGACTGAAGATAAGCGGGCCGATGGAGTGCCGTTTATAGGAAATGTCAGCGGCATGGTGCAGCGCGCCGATGGCTCGTATGACCAGTTCATCCTACCGGACTCGCTGCCTCGCATCGCCATTCCGGACGATGTTAAGGCGATCTACTTCAAAGACTTTCGCGATTACGAAGTCGATACGACCAACCTCTATGCAAGCAGTGTGGAGATGATCGAAAACTCGGAAGCAATCGACCAGGGGTTCCTTAGTGAAAGTGGGGTTGTGGATCTGGAGCGGATGGCTCCTGGGCAGACGATCGTCGCAGGCTACATTTATGGCGGTATCGCTTCCGTTTTTCCGTATGCTCTGAGGCCCAGTCAGGGGACTTTTCCCAGCAATCATCTTCTGGAAGTCACCATCACGAGGGCATTCTCCCAGGCGCTTCCAGGCAGCGACGGCATCCCTGCCGAAGTGACTACTCAAACCCCAGGACGATGATCGCTTGAAATAAAAGAGACGGATGTCAGTTCCGCCTGCAAGTTTGCCCACACCGGTTCGGGCGATCGCAATGACGAGTTTACAAATGCCTCGAAGAAAGCGGGTTGACGAATGCGGTGCGATTTATCATTTGTTGAACCGCGGTAATCGATGACAAACCATCTTTCATAAAGAGCAAGACTATGAAGCTTTCCTGCGTGTGCTCTATGAAGGTATGCGGAAGTATCCCGTGGAGTTGTACGCGTATGTACTGATGTCCAATCATTGGCGCATAGTTCTTCGCCCAATCGTGGATGGTGGCATGGGGCGATTGCTTCGGTGGGGCACTTCAACTTTCCCCCAACTTCATCATGCACACTACCATACTTCAGGCAAAGGCCACTTGTATCAGGCTCGATTCAAAAGTTTTCCCATAGAAGATGACGACCACTTGCTGGTGGTTTGCCGATACGTTGAACGCAATCCATCGCGTGCCGCACTGGTGACAGGCGCCGAAGCTTGGAAGTCTTGGAAGTACTGCTCGCTATGGGAGTGTCCTCACAGGCCGAAACCGGAGAACGCGTTGCTATCCGCTTGGCGGATTCCCAGAACGCTCACAACTGGGTTGAACGAGTCAATCAGGCGCTTAGCCACAAGAGGTGTCGGCGGTCCGTTCCTGCGTGGAACCTGGATGTCCATTCGGAAGCGATGCCTGGGTCTCGGAAACTGCCAGTCGTGTCGGTTTGGACTACACTCTCTGCGCTCGTGGGCGTCCACCAAAAGCGCCAAGAGGATCGAATTGACCCCGTACCCTTTTCTGTTAGCCCCTTTTCTGTTAGGGGGAGAGGGCGTCAGGTAGAAAACGATTCTCCTTGGCGAGCGCTTCCTGGCGCCGTGTCTCCCACTGCTGCCTGCAGGAAGGCTGTTTGCTTGCGACATAGAGGCAGTCGGCTGTACCGCGGTCGATGATGATGATTCTCCTGTCCTCATAACGCCATTGGACATCCATGATGCCATCAGCATTCCAGCGGAAAAGGTCGACCGGAGGCTGCTGCGTGTCTGGCCAGGGTACGTCGATTCGCAGCTCCCTGGGATCACCGAATTCAAAAGTGTTTTCTTCCGAGATTCGGTAATTGAGGTCCAAAGCGAAAATCAGCATTTCCTGAATCGAAACGATAGTTGATACATCCCATTGAGGTTTGCCGTGATCGTCCGAGACCTGCTGGTAGTAGGCTGTATCGCCATCCAGAAGCGAGGGAGCCATCATCTGGATCTCGCGACCTATCCTTCGCATCGCATCCCACGTATCGGGGAACTTCAGTAGCGACTTGCGGCTGAGGTTGAACCAGTAGAGTGACGTGATTCGCGAGCCAAGGGCATGGAGCGCCTGGCTTCGAAGTTCGGCTGGTGTCGGACTTCGACGACGACGGCCATCCAGGAATCCCCCCCAGCCGGCATGGGGCCCCTGGCTCCAAGCCGCAATCGAAACGGGTCTAGATAGATCCCTCAGCGATCGCGTCAGTACTCCGATCGTTTCCAGTGGGGCTCCCCAGGAGATTCTTCGATCGCCCCAACGATCGTACTGTCGCCAAGAATCGGCTGCCGGGGCTACCACGCGGTAGGCATCAAAATGAGGGTAATCCGATAGCCCGGCGTAGTCTCGCCATACCCGCTCTTCGCTGTGGGTCACGCTGGTCGGCAGGCGACTTCCCAGGTAAGGAATAAACGCGTCGAAAACCTCCTGCGGCGGCACTGGTCGGCCTCCCCCATATTGCGGTTCTCCGAGGAACTCAACCGCATGAATCCTCGGCAGCCATTCGTCTCTGTCAAATTGCTCCAGAGGCATCATGCGATTGAACGACTTGAAGGGAGTTTCAGAGAACCATGCTTCGGGCTGGTGTTTCGAGTCGACTTCCTGGATCTGGCCGGTGTTGACGTGCATCGATGACAGCAGCTTCCGATAGGCGGGATCGCCTAGATCTTCGCCAATCCACCCACCGCTGATATCAAACTGTTCGGGTCGCCCCTTAAGGCCGCTCCATAACGACCCTCGATCGGTCATCACCTCGATCGCCATGTAGGCTCGCGGCAAATCCAGGCCGGTCAGTTCGAGCACGCCGCGCGAACCACTTTCGATAATCTGACGGGAATCCACTGCGGTTTGTGCGAACAAGAGCGACCAATGCTTTCCAGGTTTGGGAGTCCAAAAGCGAACCTTTTCAACGGTTACCCTTTCGTCGCCGTCATGCTTCAGATGGATCACTGCACGCTGCAGACGCAACCGGTTGTCGTCAGAGAAAAACGCTACCGATGTCATCCTGGTGGCGGAAGGGCTGAGACTGAGTGCCTGAGTCGGCAGCCCTTCCGCTTGCACTAGGATTTCGTCGCCGACAAGAAAAGGTGTGCTGCGAGTGTTCCATTCCCACACCTGCAACGCCTCAGGCTCTGAAGCCGCAAGCACCTGGAAATTGCTCCATGCCCACCCCTTCTGATCGACCCACTCCTGGGGTGTCTTGCCTTCGAATCTAGGCGTCCCATGCTTTCCTAGCACGAATGCCTGAACACGTACCCCAAGATCCTGACTCGGCTCTCTGCGGTATCGCATCTGAGGAGCAATCTGATGCGGAACCACGTAGTTTCCCTTCCAGTGGGAAGCGGATGACTGCTGAGACGGCACCGGTTGGGCGAACGTGCAGACGGCAAACCATGCCACGCAAGAAATAAGCCCCCAATGGGTCGATTCATTCCATTGCATCACGATCGTAACTCCCTTGTTTCCGGCATTCACTATGAAAGTTCAGCAAAGAAATTTCCCGACCATCGCGCACAGGTCATCCTATGGGATACGATACCTCTTCGCATCGGTGATTGCTCAGGGCAGGCGAGAACTGGATCTCTTAAAAGGTGATGTTTGCATGCTGCGGAGAACGTGGTCCCGCCTGATGATGCTCGTCGGGGCTGGGGTAGTTGCAGGGGTGGCGAGGGCGGGTGAGATGAAGAAACAGAAACCCAAGGTCATCGCTCACAGGGGTGCCAGCGGTTACCTTCCGGAACATACCGAAGGCGCCAAGGTGCTGGCGATCGCTCAGGGGGCCGATCTGGTCGAGCAAGATGTGGTGTTGACCAAAGACCTGGTCCCAATCCTCTGTCACGATGTGACTTTGGACGAAACCACCGACGTTGCTAGTCGTTACCCCGATCGTGCCAGGGCCGATGGACGCTGGTATGCCGCTGATCTGCTGTGGGAGCAGGTACATCAGTTGCAGGTGGTGGAGCGACGCCATCACGACACGGGAAAACAATTCTTCTCCAAGCGATTCCCAGGGGGGTTCGGTCAGCGGCCAATGCGGTTGGTCGACGAAATCGCCCTGGTCCGGGGGCTCAATCAGACCTATTCGATGAATGTCGGCTGGCATGTCGAGTGCAAGCAGCCGGCATGGCATGAAAAGCATTTAGGGGTTCGCATCGAACAGATCGTCTACGATTTGCTCCAGCAACAGCAGGTCGGGCGTGCAGGGGAGGTCTGCTACCTGCAGTGCTTCGAAAGCGATGCGCTCCAGCGTCTTTTGGCCGCTAAGAAAAACGCGTATCCACTAGTCTTTCTGATCGGTGGGAAACCTGAAGGATTGCTGCCAAGAACAGATCGTTCCTTGGAAGCTCGAATCGATATCTGGACTGCTTGGATCGAAAAGCATGCCGCATTTGCCGACGGAATCGGACCTCCTTTGGATCTGCTGGTGGAGCCGAGCGAACAAGGAGTGGTCGCATCGTCGGGGCTGGTCGAAGCAGCAGAGGCAACGGGAAAGTTCCTTCATCCCTACACGGTGCGCGCCGACAGCCTTCCAAAATGGTCTGACTCGTTGGAAGACTTGCATGGGTGGCTGATCGAGCGATTGCAGGTCGATGGATTCTTTACGGACTTTCCGGATCTCAGTCGCCGAGCGATCGACGCGTTTCATGATTCGTAATGCAGCAGGGAGGCATACATCCAGTCGACTGAGAAAGGGAATGGAGCGGCTTTCGACCGCAAGCAAAGGTCCTCTCAATCTTCTAGAATGAGTTTATCTGGTTTGGGCCGGTGGGTACTGGCCGATTTTACCCAGGCGCGCAAGCCGCAGCGTGACAAAGAAGTTCCCGAGGTTACCTCATGATCTATCGTACCGTCGAATTCAACCTGTTCTTTTTTCTCATGGCGATTGTCACGTGGGACGTATCCAGCCCCCTCCTTTCTATCGCCGTGGCACAAGAGCCACCGGAGGCAAACCGGACTTTGAGGTTGCCAGGGATCCAGCCTTCGGGGGCGGTGCTGCTTCCAAACGGCTGGAGTATCCGTGCTGCGGGGACTCAGGTTTCC
>JBIINB010000185.1:0-7380 GCA_044337705.1 Pirellulaceae bacterium
TGGCTGAACTGCTGGTGGAACAGTCGAAGTTGCCGGAGGCGGAAGAGCAATTTCGAGTCTTGGTGCAGCAACGTCCCAACGACGCTCAAGTCCTCACCGGATGGGCTCGTTGTTTGATGAATCAGGGGAAGTCAACGGAGGCATTGGAGGCGCTATCCAAGGTTGGGGAGGCAACGGTTTCCGAAGCACCACTTCTGTTTTTGAAGAGCCAGGCGGCATTTGAAGCAGGGGAACACCAGCAGGCGGCCAAATGGCTGGAAGAACTGTGCGGGAGGTGGCCGGAGGTGGCTCCGTATCGCGAGTTGCAAGCCCGGAACTTTCAGTCGCTGGGCGAAGCCGAAGCTTCCGAAAAGTCATTCGCCATCGCGTCGGCCAGCCAGGCCAAGCAGGAGTCGATCAACCGCCTGATCGCTCAGCTGGATCAAGATCCGGCAAACCTGGAAGTGCGTCAGCAATTGGGGGCGATGATGATGTACTACCTTTCGCCCGAGGCAGGCAGCGCCCAGTTATTGAGTGCCTTGAGGCTGGAGGTAGCTCAGCCCGAAGTGCATCGGCTGCTGGTCGATTACTATCGACGTGAGCGCAACATGGATGCCACTCTTTTGCACCAGCGGTGGTTGGAGAAGACGGACAATGGAATGATCGCCCCATCGCCATCCGAGGGGCAGTCGAACCTCCCTATACCGATCGGCAGTGGTTCGTAGTCCCCGGCAGCTGAAAAGTTCAGAGACAAAAGGCAGAAACAGCATGACGGCAGGGCAAAGGGGGGTCTGGAGCTGGGGGTTGGTGTGGGTCCTGCTTTCCGGGTGCCTGCTTTCCGGGTGCCAGCCCTCCAACTCGACTTCCCTGAAGTCCAATACTCCGGAAGCAGCGGCCCGTGGTACGGAAACGATCGCCAGCGAACCTTCGCCTGGATCGCCGAGTGCGGCTGGAAAATCGGCTACGCCTGCCACAGCCGACGGCCCGATTCCAGGGAACTCACAACAGCTCATTCGATGGCGTTCGGCTGGGAAGGATCATGGGGTCGATGCGGTGTACCGAAACGGCGAAAACGCGTTTCTTTATGCCATGATCGAAGCCAACGGCGGAGGTCCTGGCATTTTCGATTACGACCGGGATGGAGATCAGGACCTGTTTTTTCCGGGCGGTGGAGAACTGACCAAGGCCCCCCAGGTGGTGCCGGTCGAGCATTCGATCTTTCGCAACCTGGGGGGCGGATTCTTTGAACGGCTGATCGATCAGGCAGGATCGATGGCAAGTCGCTGCTATAGCTTTGGAGTGAACGTTGGAGACTATGATCAGGACGGCTTTGCTGACGTCCTGATCACCGGGTGGGGTGGTCAGCAGCTGTTTCGCAATCAAGGGGATGGGACCTTCTTGGATGCGACGGAATCTGTAGGCCTGAAGGATCGCGGCTGGAGTTCCTGCAGCGCATGGTGTGACATTGAAGGAGATGGTCTGCCGGATCTTTATGTATCGCACTACGCCCGCTGGACCCCTGAAACCGAAAAGGTCTGCTACTCGCGCACCGGCCAGCGCGACCGATGCGTGCCCTCCGATTATGAAGGGGAGCCAGATCAGCTGCTCCGGCAGTCGGGCGGAGGGTTCTTCGAAGATGTCTCCACGAAGGCGGCAGCACCAGCCAGCCGGGGACTGGGGGTGGCGGCTGGGGACTGGGATGTCGATGGAGACATCGATCTGTACGTCGCCAACGATGTGCATGCGAATCTCTACTTCGAGAATCGTTCAGACGGAAGGTTCACCGAACTGGGAACACGCTCGGGAACCGCCATCGGATCGCGTTCCGTGGTCGACGGAAGCATGGGGATCGGGGTGGGAGATTACGACGGGAACGGGTTTCCCGATTTCCTGGTGACCAATTATCAGGACGAGTACTGTGAACTCTATGCGAACCAGGGGAAGAACTACTTCAAGCTGGCGACGCGCAATGCGGGTCTGATGACCTTAGGCACCCGCAATGTTGCCTGGGGAGCGGCGATGCTGGATATCGACCACGACGGCGATGAAGACGCTCTGGTGGTAGCGGGCCACACCTCGCGAAACCCCCAGGGGAGCACCAACAAACAGCGGCCCTATTGCCTGGAAAACCAAGATCGGAAACGACTGGTGTCGCTGGGAATCCAGGCGGGCGATTTCTTCGATGAAAGTCTTCCGGCGCGTGGACTGGCAACCGGTGACATCGATGGAGATGGCGATCTGGATGCCGTGGTATCGCTTTTGGAGGAACCAGCGAGGCTTCTGTTCAATGAAACCCAGGCGGAGGGAAGCTGGTTGCAATTGGAGCTGGTCGGGACCAAGTGCAATCGCGATGCGATTGGAGCCTGGGTGGAAGTCCAGGCCGGCGGAAAGCGATGGGTACGGCACCGATTCAGCGGAGGTAGCTACGCCAGCACCCATGCCGCACCGCTCCATTTTGGACTCGGAAAACTCGAAAAAATCGACCGCCTAGTGATCCACTGGCCGGGACAGAAAGAGGCCGTTCTGGAGGATGTTCCGCTCAATCGACGAGCGGTCATCGTGCAGGGAGTGGAGCAGCAAGCGGTGTGGCGAGCGGTCCCGTAGCTACCGACAGAAAAAAGGACTGCGTCCAATTTCCGTCGATCGCATCTACGATTCCAGATCTGTGCGGAATGAGAAATCGACGCATGGGACATGGTTTCACCATTGCATCGATGCGATCCGTCCGTCGCATCGGATGGCTCAACAGGTCCGCTCTGGAGGTTCCCGGCGCGCCCCTACAGGTCCCCGCTTCCGACTTTAGAGGATGTTTTCGGCGCCTGCGATGGCTGTTTTTGCGGCGGATGGGGACCGAAAAGGATGTTTGTGCGGAGCCCTTTTTGGCCTTCATCCCTTGTCAGCCAACGGATAGAATCGTGGGTTTCCGGCTTGAATTGAACCAGCAAAGAGCGGGGCTGCCCAGAGAGTTTTTCCTCGATCGCCCAAGCTCTTTCGGCGCCGCCTGCGGAGGATCCTCCTGTGTTTTTCTTCTCGGCCATGGTGCTCCACCAGTACTTCTTCGGCATCACCACCTTCCTGATTTCTCTGTTCCTGATCCTACTGATCTTGGTGCAGCGCGGGCGTGGGGGTGGATTGAGCGGTGCTCTGGGGGGGCCGGGTGGTCAAAGCGCCTTCGGAACCAAAGCCGGCGACATCTTTACTCGTATCACTATCGTCACCGCAGCCATTTGGATTTTCTGGTGCGCCCTGGCCGTTTGGTGGATGCAGATCCCCGATGTGGTCGATTTGAACAGCGGCGGGGGAGCCGCGATCCCGGTGGGGGGTGCGGTCAGTGACGGGATCGGCGGAGCCGACGGAGCGGCCGGTGGTTTGATTCCACCCAGCGATCTGCCAGGACTGGAAGGTACGTCGACATCCGGTAGTCAAACACCAGGCACGACGACACCAGAAATCACGCCATTGGAGACAACTTCGCCATCGCCTGCCACCGGAACTGCCGATCCCGTGCCGCCTGCCGAGTCGGTTCCCGCAACCAGCGCCAAAGAAGGTGGAAACACTCCTGCATCCTCCACGACTCCAGCGGCTAATGGCGAGCCGACGGCTACTGGTTCGCCTGACCAACCCAAGTCGGATACTCCCTGAGCGACTGTTAAGAACTTAGGGATTGTTGAGAACGGAGCTGCTGTTGAGTCGAGCCCTTTGCTCTTTCGATCTTTCTCCCGGGACACTGACATGCTGGTGAGCATGACTGGACAGGGCATTGCGACATTGCCCTGCGACCTACCCGGGATGGGTGACCGAATGCATGTGGTGGCCGAGGTCCGTTCGGTCAATCATCGATTCCTGAAGATCCACACTCGGCTGGATGAAGCGCTGAGTCGATTGGAGCCGGAGATCGAATCTCTGGTGCGCACTCGTATCCGGCGTGGCAGCCTGCAGGTCCAGATGCGACTAGAGGGAGATGCAGGGGAGCCATCGTATCGGATCAACGAAGAAGTACTGGCACGCTACTGTCAGCAGGCGATCAAGGTGTCTCTTCAGATCCATCGCGAAATCGAATTGGGCTTCTGTCTGGCTCTTCCTGGAGTGATTTCCGGAGGACAGAAGGTCTGGGATCTGGACAGCCCTCAGATGGAAGCCGCCCGAAAAACGCTGCTCCTGGCTATCGATCAACTCCATCAGATGCGCGCCCGTGAAGGCCAATGGCTTCAAGGTCAGCTCGATCAGTCCCTCCAGCAACTCGATCAGCGACTCCAAGCCATCGTGGCTCAGGCGCCGCAGGTCGCGCAGGAGTATCGCGAGCGTCTGGCGCGCAAGGTGAAGCAGGCGCTGGCCGATCAGGGTGTGCATGGCGAGCCGGCCGATGTCGTTCGCGAGGTGGCGATCTTTGCCGATCGAGTCGACATCCAGGAGGAATGGGTGCGGCTGCGCGGGCACCTAGCACAGTTTCGCCAGGCGATGAGCGAATCGGAAAGTCAGGGCCGAAAGCTAGACTTTGTCATCCAGGAAATGGGACGCGAGGTCAACACGATCGGATCCAAGGCCAACGATGCGCTGATTGCACGGGAAGTCGTAGAAATGAAAACACTGCTGGAGCAGATGCGGGAGCAGATTCAGAATATTGAATGAGCTGCCGTCGGGCCTGTCTATGGCATCGTACGCGTAGTGCCCATCCGCTTTTTTACGGGTAGTCATGTCCAGCCAACCAGGGAAACTGATCGTCGTTTCGGGGCCTTCGGGAGCCGGCAAGTCGACCCTGGTCCGTAGGCTTTTGGCCGATTGCCCTCTGCCTTTGCGTTTGAGCGTGTCGGCCACCACCCGCACTCCCCGCCCCGGAGAAATCGACGGCCGAGAGTACCATTTCCTGACGCACCAGGAGTTCGCCAGGAGGCGCAAAGCCGGGGAGTTTTTGGAATGCCGCGAGGTTTTTGCCAATGGAAACTGGTACGGAACGCTCGCTGAGACGGTTTCGGCTGGCCTCCAGCGGGGGGATTGGGTAATCTTAGAGATTGACGTTGGCGGCGCGCTTGAGGTCTTTGGCCGATACTCGGACGCGATCAGTTTCTTCATCCATCCGGGGTCGATGGAAGAATTGGAGCGGCGGTTGCGGGGGCGTGGCACCGAAACCGAAGAGGCGATTGCCAGGCGTCTGGCAGTCGCGGCCGATGAGTGGACTTTCATGACGCGCTATCACCACGAGATTGTCAATGATCGCCTGGATCGGGCGGTTCAGGAAATGTGCAGACTGCTACGCGAAAGCAAGGGAGCCCAAGGGGTATGCTCGACGAACTGAAAGAAGAAGCGATCGTCAACAAGGTGGGTGGACGATTCAAGCTGTCGACCTTGATTCAGAAGCGCCTGGTGCAACTCAATCGAGGCAGCCGGCCTCTGGTGGAACTGGCGACCGAAGACAAGATGGAGATCGTGATTCAGGAGATCCTTCAGGATAAAATCTCGTTGACTCCTTCCAATGAAGTCCGCACCCATGGAGATGCCGCTGATTTGGGTGAACTGCTGGATCTGGATATCGGCGACCTATGAGTTCCATTGCGATCGCTCCCAGTCGTCTGGTGGTGGGCGTCGGCGGGGGGATCGCTGCCTTCAAAGCCGCTGCGCTGGTCAGTCGCTTGGTGCAGCAAGGGCATCAGGTGCGTGTGGTGATGACTCGGGGGGCTACCCAATTTGTGGCCCCCGCGACCTTTGCGGCTCTCAGTGGCCAACCGCCTGCCATCGATCTTTTTGATGTGCGTTATCCCTTGGGGGCTCACATCGAACTGGCGGAGGGCTGCGATGGCCTGATCGTGGCACCCGCGACTGCGCGTCTCCTGGCCAGCTTCGCTCATGGCCTGGCCGATGATCTTCTGGCGACTCTCTATCTGCAGATGCAAAGTCCCGTCTGGATTGCTCCGGCGATGAGCGATCCGATGTGGCATGCGCCGGCGGTGCAGCGGAATCTGCAGCAGTTGCGGCAGGATGGCGTTCATGTCATTGGCCCCGCCCAAGGCTGGCTAAGCTGCCGCAAGATCGGCGATGGGCGAATGGTGGAGCCCGAGCAGATTGTGGAGGAGGTCCAGCGGCATCTGCAGAGAGGTTCCTCAGGATCTTGATCGCCCCGATCATCTCCTCGTGGAGTTGAATCGCCATCCGGCGCAGGCGAGTGGGGCGGGTTTATGGCTGCTGAAGTTTACAGCATCCTAGGTCCGACGCGTTCGCTTCAGCGGCTGCAGCAGCGTGGGTCGGGGCGGTGTCAGGGCTGAGCTGCATTGGACTGGCGAACCAGTTCCGTAGGGATGAGAATTTCCTTGGGCACTTCCTGCCCGTCGAAGTAGCGGACGATCGCTCGCATCGTTTCCTGGCCGATGCGGTCTGGGAACTGCACCGGGTCGGCATAGATTTTTCCTTCTTCAATGGCACGTCGTCCGTCGGGCTGTCCGTCAAAGCCCACCACGGCGACATCGTTTTGGCGACCGGCTGCCTCGATCGCTAGGCATGCGCCCAGAGCCGAGGGATCGTTGATGGCGAAGACGCCTCGGAGATCAGGATGGGCCTGCAGCAGGTCCTGCATCGCTTTGAAGCTTTTGTCCTTTGCGCCATCTCCTGGAAGGCTGGCCACCACCTCGATCTGGGCATTCTGCTTCTCGGTCAGGTCCTTCAGTTGGTCGTGAAATCCCTTGGTCCGCAGCATGACGCTTTCGACTTGGGGGAAATCGAGAATCGCGACTTTGCCTTTCCCTTTGAGTGCTTCGAAGATCGCTAGGGCAGCCTGTCTGCCTCCCGTGTAATTGTCGGTGGCGATGTGGGTAACCACTTTGGCTTCAGCGGCGATGCAAGCGATATCGGCGGTGAAGACGGGAACCCCAGCTTGGTTGGCATCTTGAATCGCTGTTCCGATCGCGCGCGAATCGCAGGGGGTCAGGACGATCGCAGCGACCTTCTTGACGAGAAAATCCTTGACTTGGTCTCGTTGCTTGGCGACATCCATCTCACCGCTGACCATCTCCACCTGGTAACCATGTTTGGATGCCTCCTCCTTCAGAGCCCTGCCGATCTCCGGAAAGAACGGATTGGCTGTCGTCAAAATCGATAGCCCGATAACCCCTCTGTTTTCCCTCTTCGCTGAGCCACCGGACGGTGCCGTGCGATCGGGTGAAGTGGACTCAGAGGTTGTGGGAGCTGGAGGCGTCGGGGTCGAGCGGTCTGAGCAACCGGGAAGAAATGCAAAGGCCAGAAGCCATGGAAAGGCATAGCGCAGCATCGGTTCACCTCGCAGACTAGACAGGAAGGAAGGCAGAGGGAAGATCGAGGAATGAAACCCGAAAGAACTTCGAGTAGTGTACCGAATCCTACAGGGCTTTGCCCTGCTGAGGTCTACGGCTTTGCCGATGGTACTTTGCGCCAGGA
>JBIINB010000186.1:0-7372 GCA_044337705.1 Pirellulaceae bacterium
TTAGATCAACTCTACAGTGCCATTCGTGGGTGGCACCGTTTAGAGGAAGTAATGATGAAAGGAAGGCATAGGAAGTCGGGGCGGGAGCATGCAGCGGTACAGTCGGTTTAGGATGCAGCGATTGGGAATCGGGAAGGTCCTTGTTTTGCCCCGTCTCCATCCAAACAATATCGGCGACACCTGTCGGCAGAGAATTCTAGTGGTGGCTGCTTAGCAATCATGCCAGAAGTGAACTGCGGGCAAACAATACCGAAGGCAACCTGCTGGAGTCTGATGAGCTTCAGTCCTTCATCGGGAATCCTTCCACTTTCTGTTTCGAAAAGTCCAGAGCATCGCTCTTCGCATGCTTAGGTGCTAATTAACTGCTTGAGGTCCATCAGTCGCGTAGAGTGTCCGTGAATTTCTTCCTAGACGGTGGTCTCTATCTTGTCCGCTTTCTCGTTTTGCCGGCCGATAACGCATCCAATGCCCGCTCGCAATTGGACGCATTGGATCCTTCTGTTGGCGCTGGGCCTCACCTTGCAGAGGACGGTGTCTGGGCAAGGCACGACCTTTCCAACGATCCCTAGGCCCGAGTATTACGCTGGGCTCGCGCTGCTACAGGAGGGAAACCTCGACGAAGCACAAGCCGCTTTTGAGCGAGGTTTCGGCCGCGCCATGGCCCTAGGGGAGCCAAGAGGAATCGAATCAATTCCATTTCTCGCGGCCTTGGGAGAGTGCGAGTACCAAAGGGGAAATCTTGCCGCCGCCTTGGATTGGCATGAATCGGTAATGCAGCTGGTCCAGCAGACGCAGGGGTGGACACAATGGATCGAGCCGATTGCAATCCAAGGCTTGAAGACCAATCCAGATGACCGTGGTCTTGCTTTTCTCGCATCGCCGATCCAGACTCGTTCCGCCAGTCCGTCGGGGCACTGGCGCTTGATGCAGGGGATCCCAGGAACTTATCTGGTGATTCCTACACTGGGTGCCTTTCCATTAGGGTTTCAGTTCACTATCGATGCCCCAGAGATCCAACGCTCGATCTGCCTTACGTTGCGCCGTCGCTCGGAGATCCTCGGGCCTTTAGTTGGGTTGGTCGATTCCAGTTCGCTTGCCGACCAGGCCTTGCGAGCCGAGCCCTTTTCGCAAGACCCTATCATCCAGGCAGGTTCGATCATTCTTCAAGAGATCTCTTCCACCACGCTGGATCCACAATCTTCCAGGGCTGAGCGATTGCTGGCCGCCTCGCAGCTGCCAGGAGGATTGGATCACCCGATGAGTTCTACCGCTTGGCTTGCGATCAGCGATCAAGCGATGCACCAGCAACGCTGGGCTGATGCCGTGATCTGGGCCGAAGCCGCACTGAAGAATGCATGCCAATGGGGGCAAGCGCCTGTGGCAGTAGAAGCCGTGCGATCGCTGGGAGTTCTCGCCACGACGCAACGCATCCCTACCGACAGATCTCCGTTTCTTCGCCTGGTCTCCTGGGCAAAAGATGCCTCCGGACAACTGGTTGGCCATGCACTTTTGGCGGAAGTTCAACGCCTGCTGACCCTCGACCAAATCGATCAGGCTACCGCCGCCATGCAAGCCCTCAATAAACTTCTGGCTGCTCGCCGCTGGACCGCTCTTCCCTTGAAGTCACAAGCCGCTTGGGTTGACTACCGTTTGGCCCTTGCCAGGGACCTTCCTGCCGAAGCCGAAATGCGTTGGCAGTGGCTGGCGAAGGGTCTTCGATCCGACGCAGGTTTTCAGTCGGCTGCAATTCCGATCTTCCGCCTTCATTGGCTCTTGGAAGCTAGAAGAAGACAACATGTCGCAGAAGCTGATCTGCTTCTTTGGCTGCCTGATCTTCTTCTAATTCCCGATCCTCACCTTTGGAAGTTCCATCCACATGCGTCAACTTTGCATCTGAACGGTGATTTGCAAAAAGGTTACGAGGCGTGGCAGGAACTGGCATGGAAGCGAGGCGATGAAAGCGAGCGGTGGTGGGCCGCTCAGGCCCTCCATCGCTGGCAGCAGGCTCGCGCCGCAGACCGTACTGGCGGTCGGGTTGCCACGCTTCGTCGCTGGTTCTTCTCTCTTCCCGATACACTCGCTCCCTCCGATACTGTCGCTGCCAAAGCATGGCAGGATGCAAATCCCGAGCTTGCTGCCAGAGCGAAGCAATACCTCAACCTGCGCACTCAAATCGCTCGTGATGCCCAACCCTGGACACCTAATTCTTGGGCCATCAGCAAGTGGAACGAAGCTCAGAGGAAAAGCTGGATGTCCCTGATCACTGCATCCCAGGAACTGGAATCGACTCTGCAACTTCTTGCCACCAGCTCCCGTGATATCGAACTGGACTCCCCTGCCATCCTCCCGATAGAGGACCTGCAAACGCAACTCCATCCACAACAAGCTGTCCTGGCCTTCACCATCCATTCATCCCATTGCTGGGCCATGATGGTGACGGCCGAACGAGTGAGCATGTATCGAGTGGGGGAACTAGCCGGAATCGAACGCCTCGTGGCTTCCTTGTGGAATCATTTGGGAGTCGATCAGGATTCGAGCGACTCGCTTGGTCAGGGGCAGGGTGCCTGGCAAGCCGACGCTATGCAATTGCGAGACATGTTGCTTCCTAAAGCGGTTTTGGGGGAGTTGGAGCAACACAAGCATTGGACCATTGTCCCGATGGGACCACTCTGGTGTATTCCTTTTGAACTGCTCCCCGGTCCCCAGGGGGATGCATGGATCGCTTCTCACGATCTTTCCTATGCCGCCTCCATCGGATGGCTTGCAACACATTTCCTGCCAGCCAGCCAGCCAACTGACCTGCGCGTGGTTCACCAGTCAGGATTCTGGCTCGCCGACGCGGTAAAAGACCAGAACCTCACCGATTCCTTCGCCAATCAGCATCGCGGTACTGTCTGGAATCCCTGGCGCGATCAAGGTAATCCATTGCCCAGTCGCTGGATCGGTCTCCAGTCCAAAACGCTTTTGGCTGCCGGTTGGTCGGCTATTAGCCCTCGCTCCTGGTCACCGCTTGGTTACGATACGAACGACAACGACTCCATGGAGCATCGATGGCCGCTCCTTCCAACTCAATCCCCGAGGATCCTCCTTCTTCCAGGCGCATCGCGTCCGGGACCAAAAGACCCTAGTGCTTTCGGCTACGCCATCGATCAATTTGCGGCAGATCTTGCAGCCAGCAGCAATCGAGTCGCCATGATCGCGCGTTGGCCGGTTCGCGGTGCCAGCACCCACAAGCTTTTCGATCAGTTCCTACAGGAACTTTCCAAGTCGCCTCCTTCGATCGCGTGGCAAACTGCCGTGAAGTTGTCTTGGAACCAAAGGCTTGATCCTACCCTCGAACCGACCTATTCGCCTGCTGCTGGTGCCGCCATGCCAATCGATCCACGGTCTCCAAGGTTCTGGGCGGGCAATCTGCTGCTGGGAAACAGCGCCATCGGCCCCTAACGTTACCGCTGTCCAATTGGCATATCGATTTACTCCTGAGCCCCAATTTGAGTCCTTATCGGACCGGCGAATGAATCGAGAAAATCGCCTCAGTTAATCGATCGCATATATTCTAACGATCATTGGAATGTTGGGGTTGTAGGCGGAGGTGATTCCTGTTGCGTGCAGCGATCGATCGCAATAGCTGGGAAGTGCGGCAGGAGTTTGAGATGTTCTCGCCACCCGATCACGGCTCAGCCATCCGCTTGCTTTGCGCTGCATTCAATGCATCCGCCGGGAGACGGCCCGTTCTTACCCCTTCCACTAGTGCAGCTCGTCCCGCCTGAGTCCGCAGCAGACCTTCGATAGCCAGCGATCGCAGGTGCCCCGACTCCTTCTTCGCAGAAGCAAAAAGCAAAGGGATCGACCGCGGACTGTCGATGTCCGACGCCGCACTGATCGCGCCCATTCGTAGTTCCTCGTGCACCCCCGCTTCCCAAAATGGAGTCAGACCTTCGATTGCCTGCTCCTCCGGGAGCATGGCCACCAAGCGAAGAGCGTCATACCGCGTCCCCGTGCTGGTTTTTTCATCGGCTGCTTTTCCGATCGCGAACATCAGCACGCGCTGCCAGCGAGCCTTCCGCTGCGAGTCGGATACCATCCAGTGTTCGATGGCAGGACGCGGCCAGGTGATCGAGTCGCTCAGCCCCCCCACCACCGCACCTCCCAGAACCACCACTTGCCAGTCTTCGATCGTCCCATCGATCTTCGGCAGTGCCGCATCCAGAATCCGCCGCGCTAATTCCTGGTCCCCGGACTTGCAGGCTCGATTGGTGAGCATCCAGATGGTCGGAATCCAGTGCGCCTGGTCTTCAGCACTCCATGGCTGCTGCTGTGACCAATGATGCAGGATCTGGTCCGCCTTCGGCCAAAAGGTGTCGATCATCCTCTGGCGGCGCGATGGATCCAGGCCCGGCGACAAAAGCAGCTCCGCTACCTGCACGACGTCCTCTGGAAGATCTGGCACGATGCCAGGATGACTCCACACCATGCCAGCAGGTACCAGATGGATCGCGCGCAGATCCATCAACGGACCACGCAGCGGAGAACCTGCTTGTAGCACCACCCGGTGCTCGGTCGCATCCAATTCGACTGTTCCAACCTTCAAGCTCTTGTAGTCACTCCACTGGTTTGTCTGAGCGATCGGGATGGTCCACTGCTTCTCGCCGACCGAAACAGCCAATATTTGTCCATCCAACTGGGATGCACAAGAGTATTCAAGATAGAGATCCCAGCTGCCTCGCGCTCCTGTTCGAACCGACCAGCTGACCGAATCTTCTGCGTGATGCCAAAACCCTACATTCTGAAAAGGTTCTTCAAACAATATCTCCTTCCCACGGATCTCCGCCTCCGTCGCTCGAAGCGCCACCGGTTCGAGTACCTCAGCCACCACCGTTTGGGGCTGATTGCCTTTGAAGACCTTCCACGGCAACTGCTGCTGCTGCAAAAAGTCCAATAGATCGGTCAATTGCTGCGGTGTGATCAACCGATCCAGCCCTTCGGGCATTAGTGACCGGTTGGTGTTCTTCAGGGCCACCAGTTCGCTTCTCAAAATCACCTTCGACTTTCCAGAGGCTTGCCGGAGTGTGATCGATGTGGGGGTCTCCTCGAGGATACCGGAGTCGATCGAGCCATCTTCCGACTCGGCCACAAACTGTTCGTACCTTCGATCTCGATTGCGATTGGGGTCCAAAATCTCCTGCCATAGATAATGACGAGGCTTGGAAACTACGGCATCCAGCGCCGGGCCGACGGAATGCCCTTCCCCCGCAAGCTGATGGCAGGCCGCGCAATGTTGCTGGAAGACCAGAGCACCGCGACTGGCGTTGCCCGAAGTCGAAAGGGCTGAGCGATGCGTTTCCGACCAGGAAGCATTCGATGCAGGAGGAGGTCCGGATACCAGGGCTTCCCGCAGGCTAGCACGCCACGATTTGGATGCAGCTTCTCCTTCGGGATCTTTCGCCGCCAGAAGCGATAGTTGCTGCTGTGGCGACAACAGCGAAACATCCAATCGCTTCTCGACCAACGCTTCCCCCAGCATCTGTTGCCAAGGCCGGTACCCAAGTAGCAGGTCGAACGCCACACTTTGCATGGCCGGCGTCCAGCCATCCAGGTTATTCAGCAACCAATCTGCCGTCGCTGGTCGACGTATACCGGCAGCTCGATTCAGTCCTTCCAGCGCCAGTGGACTCCGAATCTGTACCTGCGACTTGAGGAACTCAAGATCGTCATCCCAAGACTTCTTCAATACTCCGATCCATTGCATTGCCTCCTTTCGCTCATCCAGCGGCACTCGATCATCCGCAATCCGCTCGCGAATGATCGCAAGCGTACGGTTGGTGATGTGTGGATCGAGCGAACTGCTGGTTGCATCGGATGCAATGCCGAACCAACAATCCAGCCATAGCCGCTTCGACTCCCAGCTATCTTCCGTCAGTATCCGGCGATCGATGGTCGACAGTAGGGTACCGATCGCGTCACCCTTTCCCCAACCAGTTGCTGACTTGGAAAGTCCAGTTAGCCAGGAGACCGGAAGTTCCTCGACGGAGACTGTCTCCAACTTTTCGTTGGTGGCCCGAACCAAAGTGTCGATCCATCGCGGATGGATACTGCTGAGTGCGGCTGTGGTGAGCCAGGAATCTGCCGACTCCGAAACAATTCGCCGCACAATGGTTGTCGGGATGGTCTCTCCAGGATCCGTCGCCTCACCGGCCGATAGCAGCCACTGCAGACAGACGGCGGGATCGGGATCGTTCGCCAGTTGAATCCACTCGGCTGGGGCCTCTTTTCCTTCTCGCAAACCCGGTTCCACCAGAACCAATGCCGCGCGTCGCACCTGTGCCTCCGGATCGCTCATGATCTTCGCTAGGTCTTGCGCAGTCAGGCCACCCGCATCGGCAAGCAGATAGGCCGATTGAATCCTCACCGTCGCTTGGGGGCTGGCCATCATTTGATGCAGCTTCGCCGATATCAAATTGCGATCCGACTCAGATAGCTGCCGATTTTCCGACCGGGAAAGCCAATTCCAACGCAGCACCTGACTGACCGCATCGCGTTGCCAGCCGTTGGGTGTGTTCAGTCCGTCCAGAAGATCCGGTAGGGAGGCAGCCATCCAGTTGCGGACCAATCGCTTTTGGCCATCAGTCGGTACGACGCGAACGATCCGCCCTAGCGTATCGCCCGCGCGGGGATCGATCGCGGCGAGATCCTCGGGAGGAATCCAGCGGGTGTGTTCGATCACATAGCGGCTCATGTCCACCACCCAAAGGCAGCCATCGGGACCTGTGCGTGCCTGGACTGGACGAAACCAAGGGTCATCCGATGCCAGAAATTCCGACTCTTGTTCACCTGTTTCCCGTCTCCCAACCAACGTCGGTCCTACGGGTTGCAGGTCCATGCGGTGGACCAGCAGGTTCACCGGCTCACATGTCAAAAGATCATGCTGGAGATCGTCGCCCAGCAGATTGTCGCGATAGACTCCAATTCCACAGGCAGCGGTAGCGCGCCCTAGAGCACCGGAGAGTCGAAATCTCTGGGCATTGGGGTTGCGAGGGAAGAGGCGCTGAGTTTCCGGGGCGATCGCCAGTGGGGTGGATGATGCGGAGATCGGTACATGGGGATTGCGAGCCAAGTAGCGATGGGAGACAGGATAGTAGCGCCCCAGATCGCTGTTGTCACATCCGAACCAGCGGCCGAAACAGTCGCGCACACGCCCTTGTTGCGACCTTCCCGTTTCTGGCATTAGGGTGCCCGTGTCAGGATCGAACCGAAAGTCTCGGTCGCCGAGTTCCAGCACCTGCCCCTGGAAAGAACGAATCGAACCGCCGAACAGACCACAGGATCCCACCAGCCAGCCATCGAGATCGACTTCGAGGCTGTTGACACGAGC
>JBIINB010000076.1:0-22400 GCA_044337705.1 Pirellulaceae bacterium
GAACTCGAACGGTACTGGAGAGCGATGAATTTACAGAAGAGAAATTACACTAGCTCCAGTCAGGCCGATGGCCGAAGGATGATAACGAATGGCTTTGGGTAAAGCGGTACAGGAGCGAGATGCCTAGAGAGCTCGCGCCCCAAGACGATGCGAGCGGTTGGACATGCGATGCCCGCGATGACTGGCAAGGCAACGATCGGGCAAATGGGACGTGCGTAAGTCGGCGGCCAACACTCAGCCAGCCCGGAAGGCTATCATGCCATCGATACCTTGGCAGCGATGCTAGTTTTAACTGATGACCGGCGTAGCAAATCACCTGCTGGAGCCTTCCGATGCTTGAGGAAGCAGGTAAGAATCTCCGAGCGGCATTCCTCAGCCAAGGGGCAACCTATGTCGCAGGAAGAATTACGACGCTTGGTGGCGTAGAGTCAGACCACGTCCCCTTCGCTCATCAGAAGTAAGCAAAACGCACTGACGGACGGGACGATCTTTTAGGCGCCAGCGCGGCGATGCAGAAGTTCCAACACCAAAACTTTGGCATCTACTCCATTGAGAGTAGGCGGGCATGATGGTGTGGGATGGCCAATTGCCCCGGCCCAGCTATCGCGATCCGCTGTTGCTCCGGCGCCGCATCCAACGGCGACCAGCGATAGCAATCGACGCGGCACCCGTCAAGAACATCGCCCCAGGTTCCGGGATCGGTGCCAGAAACGATGCTGTCACCGAAAAATTATCGATCGCCAGGCCGTCGTCAGAGCTCGAAACATTGAAGTCATTCCAACGAAGCCAAATGACATCGTTCGGGTTAAGATTCAACACCAAGTCACTGGAGATATCGGTGAAATTCCCCGCTGCGTTACCGTCCAGTGCACCTGCGGGTGCTAGGAGAATCGGAGAGGAAAAGTTCAGTGCAGAAACCCCTGTCCAAGTGCCGGTAGTCAACGAAGTTGCGTCGGTAGAATACTGAAAGTCAAGACGATCCGCAGCGCCACGGTTTGTCACCCCCGCCCGCCACATCTCCCCGCGGTAGGCGACGCTCAACTTATCGATCGCGGACGAACCCTGATTGATAAATCGAGCCCCAATCGTAGGAACTAAAGCGCCGCTTTGAAGCCCACCGAAAGCCCGTTCCGTCGATCCAGCCGAGCCAAAGCTGTAGGTATTGCCCGTCGTTGAACTGCCAGGTCCCACACCGTAAGACGTATTGAGTGAAGTCCCAGTTTCACTGAAGTACCAACCAGCAGGTACTGTTGTCCCGGTCGTTCCGGTGCTGGCTAGAGTGTCGAAGTCCTGGGAGTAGCTGTTGGTGTCGTTGGTCAGCACGATATCAGCCCTAGCCATCGAGCTAACTGCGACCACAACGGCTAACAGAACAAAAAGAAGGCGGGACTGCATCATCGGGGTCTCCCCTAGCACACCAATCGTTGCAAACGAAACAACCGAAATCATCGTTTCCGCCAAAACTCTTTACGAAGTTTATCCATTTTCACATCTGTAGCAACGGAAATGCAAGCTTTTTTGAAAGAAAACACCCCGAAAGAGCGGGCTCGCAGGTTTTTCGCTTTCCCGAATTCGGCCGTGACAGGAGATCGCTCAGCCCTGCCAGCAGTCCAGGCACTCCTGGATCGCATCCTCAACCGGAGATAGTTTCAGGCCAGCGGCGATCGCCTTGGAACTGTCCAGAACGCAATTGGAGCGTGGCGTTTTTGCCGCCAAGGCGAGGAATTCCGCTTCATTGGCAAAGAATTCGAACGGCCTCTTGGACAGCCCCCGCTCCACCATCCTTGCAACAACTTCCCGAGTGGTGATCGATCCGGGATTGGTGAGGTTGTAGATACCAAAAGGGAGTTTTTTTTCAAAGCAATCGATGCAGGCTGCTGCGAATTCCGGCAGGTAGGTCAGCGAGTTTTCGGCATCGAGCAGTTTGGGGTAGTGGAGCAACTTGGCCAAGTAATTTCTCGGCGAATTGCTTGATTCAAAAGGCATACGGGGTCGCCAGACGTAACATGCCTCCGCCCCCTGCAGGATCTCTTCTCCGAGCGCTTTGCAGCCGGAGTAGAACGAGCAATTGTTCTGGCGAAAGCTGAAATTCGGTGGATCCGACTCGCGGAAACCGCCACCATCTCCCCGTTTTCCGCTGTAGATGCATCCCGAAGAAACATGCCCCCAGGGGACTCCGACGGTTTCGCATGCGTGACGCAAAATCCCCGGAAGGACGCAGTTGCCTTGGAGACACCCTGCTTTCTGCGATTCGCAGGCATCCACATTGGGTTTTCCAGTGAAACCCGCCGCATTGATCACCGCACAGGGCTGCTTTTTTTTCAGCCATTCAGCAAGCGAAGCCGGTTGCTCCATCACACTGCGGTCTATTGCCATCCACGGTAGCTTCCGCCTGTCCAACTCCCGGCATATCCAAGAGCCGACATAGCCTGATCCGCCAGCAACAGCAAACACTTATTTTCTAACTCCTACCACCTCGTTCTGCCGTCGAAAACTCGATGTTCCAAACGGTTCGGTTCGTTACCTGGAACCCAATCAGCTTCCATCCAGAAACGGGCGTGATCGAGAATCTCCCAGTAGCACTTAACTTTCCGTAGGGGAAAGGGTACTCCAGGCTAATTGCAAGGCGAAAGAAAAACCACCTCGATTGCTGGTCAGGTGGTCATGGATCGGACGGGCGACTTGGTAAGCAATGGAGGCGGGAGGACACCAATAGAACTTTTTCTGACCGGGGTCAGGGGAATCGCACACGACATACGCCAAGCGATTCATGGATTGCGAGATGCAAACAACCTACAGTGCCCAATGAAGAAAGTAGAGCAGTAGTAAGTAGATCGGGTAGACAAGAGAAGGTGGATTGGTGCCGGACGTCCAACACCCGAGAAAATCTCTTGGGTGTGAACGCTCTGCTGATCCACTGTCTCTTGTCTAGTCTCTATTTTCGGCTCCGCCGAAAATGGAGGATAACGGACTTGAACCGATGACCTCTTGCATGCCATGCAAGCGCTCTCCCAACTGAGCTAATCCCCCTAAGGTGGCCTGATTATGCGCCAAGGCTCGGCGACTCGTCAAGCCACCTTTCCCGGGGTGCTGGGGCAGGACGCATTGAAGAATTTTTCTCTGGCTCTACCTCGTTCTCTGAGATGGGGGAACATCGGCAATTAAACTGGCAGAGGTCTACGGATTTGGGGTCCGCCAGCAAGACTTCGGCGAGAGAGTTTCTAAGGACAGTTCGGAAGAAGGGGTCAGACGACCAGCAGGAGTCAATGGTGCGTAGAGGATGCCCGGAAAGATACAAAAAGGTCGTCGCGAAGGGACCAAGCGGATTTAGTCTTGTCGAACTGATGATCGTCTTTGGCTTGATGTCGCTGATGGCAGGTTTGCTTTTGCCCGCCATCCAGTCGGCTCGCGATGCAGCCAGGCGGGTGCAATGCGCTCACCAGTTGCGTCAAGTCGGATTGGGGCTTCTGGGATTTGAGGCGGCCCACCGCGTCTTCCCTGCGTCGGGATGGACGCGAGCCAGCCGATCCAATCCTTCGGGCGCTCAGCATGGTTGGCGAGCTTCTCTGATTCCTTTTCTCGACGCGCAGAGCCTTGCAACTCCTTATCGATGGGATGTCCACTGGTGGTCGCCGGAGAACGCGACAGTCGTCTCCCAAAGCATCCCGCTTTTCCGTTGTCCTTCGACGCCTTCGAACCCGCTGACTCGTAGTGCCATTGCCAACAGCGTGCGTCCCGCGATGGTTTTCAGTATGCCTTTGGAAACTGCCGACTACGAAGCGCTTCAGGGTGTCCAGCCGAAGGCCTTTCCGATGGGCAAGTACGACGCATCCAACCGCTTTGCCATCCTGCATCGCAACTCGGAAACCCGCTTTCGCGATGTGACGGATGGTTCTTCCTCGACCATCGCAGTGGTCGAGTCATCGGGCCGCCCCACCGTCTATCGCCTCCGAGAAAAACATCCCGGTTTCAGCAACGACCAGGGAATCGGATGGGCCGATAGCGAAGGCGCATTCAGTTTGGATGGGTCAAGCCGCGATGGGCTTCAAGAAGGCTGCACGGCGATCCAGGGGTGTACCTGCGCGGTCAACTGCCGCAATGACAACGAACCCTGGTCGATGCATTCGGGTGGATGTCATGCCATCTTCGCCGACGGCCATCTGCAATGGTTGGATGAAAACATCGACTTGGGTGTGCTTGCGTCTATGGCGACGCGAGCGGCCAGCGACTGACCGCAGACCGGATCACGAAGCTCCGCTTTGCGATGACTCTTCCGTGTGAGCCGTTAAAGCTAGGGCGCCTGTTTGCGCAATTTGCGTTGGAGGGAGCGACGATGGAGCCCCAGACGCCTTGCCGCCTCGGAGATATTCCCTTCGCAATCGGCGAGAATGCGGTGAATGTGCTCCCACTCGGCCTGTGCCAGAGTCGGTGTCGGAATCGCCGCTTCCGAAGCCTCCTCCCCAATCAATTCGGCGGCCTTTGGCGTTTCGAAAGCCCGCAGGATCTCATCGGCATCGGCTGGCTTGGGAAGGAAATTGACGGCACCCAACCGGATGGCCTCGATGGCCGTGGCGATGCTTCCAAATCCCGACAGGATGACGATGCGCACATCGGGCCGCACCCCGATCAAATCGGGAATCAAGGTCAACCCAGAGCGACCCGGCATTCGCAAATCGATGACGGCCCTTTCCGTCGGGCGAAGCTTGTATCGCTGCAACGCCTCGTCGGCATTCCCCGCAACCTCGACCCGAAATCCTCGCTCTTCAAAGGCTAGTGCCAGGCGATCTCTCAGGACAAAACTGTCATCGACCAGAAGAATACCAGGTGACTCCATCTTGAAATCCACATCCAACGGTTTGACTGCCAGGAAGGGGCTGCTAGCCGAGTCACCCAACCAGGTCTTGGCACCGACACAACCAAAAGCATTCCTGAGAGCAGGGGAGCCGGATCAACAGGGATGGCAACGGGTACATCCAGATTACCCCAAAACGGGCGCTGCGGCTACGATGCGACGTCTCTTCTTGCTTTCATCAAGCGACGGGCAACCGTACGGTGGCAAGCGTTCCTGATCCGATCCTGCTTTCAAACTGAAGCTCTCCACCCAACCGCCGCAGTACGTTCTGTGTCAGAAAGATGCCCAGCCCCATGCCGTGACCAGGCTCTTTCGTCGTGAAGAAGGGGTCACCGATTCGCTCCAAGGTTTCCGGCTTCATCCCGTGGCCGGAGTCAGAGATAGTCAGCAGCCAGTTGGTGGCGGTAGTCTGTAGCGTCACGTCGACTATTCCACTGGGGGCGCTGGCATCCAGTCCGTTTTGGATCAGATTGCGCAGTGCCACGGCCAACGCCTGGACCGGCAGTACCGTTTTGGTCTGTGCCGTCGCCGGCGGCCATTTGAATCGCACCCGATCTGGTTCACGAATCCCCATTCGCACTTGCGACAGGAGGTCATCTGGGGTGACCGGATCCAGACGTTCGGCAGCTGCTTCGCCGGCGCTGCTTTTCATTCTCGCCAGGATGTCTCGGCAATGATGGACCTCCGATCGAATCAGAGCGATGTCATTGGCCAGGGCAGCAGCGGAAGGATCCGCATCGGCTCGCTTTCCCAATTCATGCACCACCACCGCGATCGTCGACAGCGGCGAGGCCAGCTCATGCCCCGCACCAGCGGCCAAGGTCGCTAGCGCTTCAAGACGCTGCATTTTCGCGTTGAGAAGTTGGGAGTCGCGTAGTCGCTTCTGACCTTGGCGCAGTTCGTTGTGGATTTTGGTGATGAACCAAGTTGTCAGCATGGCGCTGGTGGTAAAGGCAACTGCCAGCCCCTGGTGCCGCACTGGCCAGCCGGTGGGCTGTTGACTCCCAGGGGCGAGGATCGTCAGAGGCTGGTGCCATTCGATCAGCCCCAGGAGGAGGAGAATCGAGCTACCAGCGATCGCCCAAGGCCATGGCGATCGAAGCATCAGTCCCGATACGGCCAGGTTGACAAAATAAAAAAGCAGAAACGGATTATCCGGTCCCCCTGTCAGCGCCAGCATCGCCGTCAAACTGCAAAGGTCCAGCAGCAGAACACCGAAAAGGATCCACTGTCCTCTCCAGGATAGTTCGTCGGTGGCTGGTTGGTCTCGCAGACCGGAAACCCAGAAGGCCAGTGCAATGTTGGTCGCGACCGTCAACGCCACCAGCCCGGCCAACTGCGACCAGGGGAGATCCCGGGTCCATCCAAGCGCCACGGCAGTGATCGTCACCACTTGCCCGACAGCTGCAAGAGTTCTGAGGACGGTCAGCCAGGTGGCTGTCTGCTCGAAGGTCCAGGAACTTCGGTCGCCTTGGCCCAGATTCCATTGATTCATCGGTGCACCATCCAATGGGTTACTCGACCACTTTCCTACAGCAGCAGGCGACTATCCCACCAACCCAAACAGCCTTTTTTCGTCTTACGAAGGAAAAACGGACGCGTGCATCAGGTCGCGCGTCGCGATCGGCTTGACCGACCATAAAACCTCGGCTGCCTGGACGCCCGCTGACAGGCCATGCGAGTTGGCCAATGCGCGGACTCGATCGAAGATCGATCGCTTCTCGGGAGGGAATTGCGTCTGGTAGCAGGCGATCGCCTCCATCTTCTGCTCCAGGTGCCCCGAGATGTCATGAATGACACGGTAGTCGGAGGCACCCGAGGCAGCCGGATCAAATACCAGTTGGTAATAGAGCTGCGCAGCGACGGTATGCGTCGGCAGGTTATCGAAATAGGAGTCCCATTTGGAAAGCCTCGCATAGAAGACGGCAGCGTCGAAGATGGAAACCGCCTGCTGGTGATCTGGTGAAGCCATGGGCGTTCTGCTTCCCAAACCGATCACTAGAGAAGGTCGATGCCTTCGAATCTCTTTGGCTAACAGAACCCGAGCTTCGAAGCTGTCGAACAAGCGGCGATTGGGAAGAGGAAGAATCTTCCGTTCCTGCACCCCAAGCACGCGCGCCGCCTGGTGAGCCTCCGCAATGCGGATCTCCGGCGAAGCACATCCGGGAGTCGGTTCCCCATCGGTCAAATCCACCATGCCTACGCGGTGGCCCATCGCCACCAGCTTGGCAAGAGTTCCCCCGCAACCGATCTCCAGGTCATCCGGATGCGCTCCGACCGCCAGCACATCCCAGTGATCATCCATGTCCGCCTCCAAGGATTGCTCGTCCACTTCACCCCTATTGGCCATCCAAGTGCCTATCCGAAAACCGTCCCTCGCTTACGTTCGGGTCAGAATGTTGCAGTTTTTCGGATAGGCTTTAAGGCCTTGCGGTGGTTCATCCCACCGACCACTTCCCATGCCCCAATAGCATTCAGGTCCTACCAGTGCAGATTGCGGTCGCTGCGCTACAGGATAATCGATGCGATATCGGAACGAATACCGCAGTGCCGCCCGCACTTGGAGGTATCCACCAACACCCAGGCGGATTCCGACGCACCGCTTGTTGCGAATGGTGCCACAGTTTCTCTGCTTTCATGCCCGGAAGACAGTTACCGAATCGTGAGGGATCGGACGGCGGCAGCGTCGGTCCCTTGGGGGCCGAAGCACGACCCCTTAAGGAGGGTTTTCCAACATTCCCTCCCCACCCGAAACACCCATGCCAAAACTTACCAAACAAAGGTGCAGAGACTCTGGAACTTCTCCCCCCTCTGCTTGCTCTGAGCATTGCCAAGCCAGAAAGCGAAGAGGTCGAAAAAGGTTAAAAAACGAGGGGCCACTTCGTTTAGCCCCTGTTTCATAGCATGGGATTGTGGGATATTTCAGAGATTGGTCCAGCACAGTTTGGATCTCATTTTCTATTCTTTGGGAGAACGGGAAAAATGTCGATTAATCTATTGGACATGGTCAAATCGGCCGTCGTCGGCCAGGTGGCAGACCAGATCGGTTCGGCTGTTGGGCTCGACAAGAGCAAGACCTCGGCAGCCGTCAACGCAGTGCTGCCCGCACTTTTGGGTGGCATGGCTAAGAAGGCTTCGACCCCTGCCGGTGCGTCGGACCTGATCAAGGCATTGCAAGACAACGACAACTCGATCCTGGACAACTTGGCCGGCGCGTTCGCTCCCGCCAAGCAGGCTTCCATGCTCGATTACGGTATGAAGTTGCTTCCAATGCTTCTGGGTGGCTCGCAGTCGACCATTATCTCGCTGATCGCCAAGATGTTTGGTTTTGGCGACAAGGGAGCCAGCAGCCTCTTGGGGATGCTTGCACCGGTTGTCATGAGTGTCGTGGGCAAGCAGGTCAAGTCACAGGGTCTGGATGCCGGTGGATTGTCAAGCCTGCTGTCTGGTCAGACCAACTTCCTGAATGCCGCGCTGCCTTCCGAGCTGAAGAATGTGATGGGCTTTGCTGATCTGGGCGGTAGCAGCCGTCCTACTGGAACGACCACGCAGCGGACCACCGCTCCGGCCACGTCTTCCCACTCGGCCCCCGAAGCCGGAAACCCACTGAAGTTCCTGTTGCCTCTGCTGCTCCTGGGTGCCCTAGGATACGCAGGCTATCAGTTCCTCAAGCCCAAGCCTCAGCCGGTGAAGACCGCGACCCCGCCTGCCGTCACCACTCCCGCTCCGAAGGCACCTCCGGCTGTTACTGCCGAAGTGAAGCCACCGGCCATGGATCCGATGATCGCCCTCAAGGAACAGCTCACTTCGACCTTCGAAGGACTTTCCACAACCTTGGGCGGTATCACCGACGAAGCCAGCGCCACCGCTGCGGTCGAAAAGATCAAGGCTGCCGCGAATGGCTACTCGGCTCTGGGCATCGAAAAGATGTCGGCGGAAACCCGTACCGGCTTGGTGCCTTTCCTAAAGCCACTTTTCGACAAGGTCAAGGCAGCTCTTGACGTCGCCTACAAGATTCCCGGCGTCCAGGGAATCATCGAGCCGGTGATTGGCCCGATGGTGCAGGCCGTCTCGGCTGTCGCTGGCTGAGATCGATCGAATCATGCTCTGCGGTGGCTCGGATCGAGCTTCGCTGAGATAGCCGAAGGGGTCCCTCACGGGGCCCCTTTTTTATTTCTTCCCAGATTCAAAGATAGCATTGGGAGGCTGCATAACCCCGGAGAAATCTAGCGGCTTGACCGCTACCAACCTTTTCGATTGCAGCGGTTTTTTCAACTTCCGACGCGCTGGCCGTTCGATATGCAACACAGACATGGAGTCCCCGACGGTGGCTCGCAGGGCTTCAAGCATCGAACGCGTAAAGGATGACGCACATGAAAAGGGGTTATGTAGGAATTCTGCTCGCAGCGATCACGATGGTCGCCAGCACGGGCTGCAATATCCTCCACCGGAACTGCAATGCGTGCCGAAGCTCGATCGGTTGCCGTCCCTGCAGTATCGGCTGGCAGAGGGGTGGAACCGATTACGGGCATTGCCTTGGTTCCCATTCCCATCCACAAGGCCTGTGGGGGCACCACGGACATGGGATGGGTGGAGCTTGTGGTCCGAACGGAAATTGTGGCCCGGGTCTTGGACATGGAGGGGTTGGTGGCCACTTGGCTGGGTTAGCCGGGATGGCAGGTGCCGCTCATCCACCTCATCCGGGTGAAGGCCCTCCATCGGGCATCGATGCTCCCCAGGTCGCCTACCCGTACTACACCGTACGCGGACCACGGGACTACTTCCTCGACGATCCCGCTCCGATTGGACGCTAAGCGGCATCCGGGATGCGGTAGGCCCCTGACTCGACCTCGAATTCAGCATCGATTCCCTTTTCAGCCGAGTGATGGAAAGGGAAGCTTGAGAGAGCGTGTAGGGACCAATGGGTCAAACGATCCTTGAAGGGGCGTCAACTGACATTGCGGGTGGGGCGGATTCCCGCTAACTACTCCTTTGATTGTCAGATCGTCGCAACCGGTCGTCCACTTCAGGAGTCTTCCGATGGCCTTGCTCCTCCACCGTCTGGCAGGAAGGATGCTGCCCTGGGGCATCTGCGCTGTCGCGCTGATCACGATGCCAGGCTGCAAGTATCAGCATGCGCATCTGATCAAGCCGCAGGCAGGGAACATGGTGGGCAGCCATGCTGCAGGAGCCGAAGTCTTTGACCCGCTTGTCGAAGAGGCGATTGCCAAGCTTCTGGCACGGCAGACCCAAATTCCTGCCAACGCGGATCCCTCGATGGTCATCGCCCCCAAGTCGGTCTGCTTCGTCGGGGTGGAGAACAAAAGTGCCGAGGAACTAGGGGACTTCAAAGAGCAGCTTTATCAGCAGATCGACGCCCATATTGGATCCAGCGACGCCTTCGCGCCGCTGAGCCGGAGGATGGTCGACGCAGCGCTCCGCGAGACCAGACTACGCCCCGATTCGCTGATGGTCCCCTCCAACCAAAGGCTCTTTGCCGAGGTCTTGGAACGAGATGGATCGCCGATCGATTACCTCCTTTTCGCGACACTGACCAGCGGCACCACCAAGAACAATGGCTCGTCCCAACGGGACTATCTGCTGACCTTGGAACTGGTCGATCTACACACTGGTACTTACCAGAAGGAAATGGCTGAGGTTCGGAAGGGGTACCACAAAAGCATTCTCGGACGTTGGCTTCACTCCGGAAGTGGTGGATCCTGAGCGATGGTGGCCGCCCCGCTGTGGCTACTTGGCAGGAGTCGATCGATCGCGAGCAATTGGCTGACGAAGTTCCGCCAAGGGATGACTTTGCAGCAACAGACCGACGCGTCGAAGTTGCTGGCGTGGCGGTGGCTGGCGATTTTACTAGTCGTGTCCAGTGGCTGCTCCAGTCATTGGATGCGGCTCTCTCAGCCTCGACGCCAATTCTACGACGGACAGATCTCCGAAGCGCGGCAGAGCCTTGAGAAGATGGCCAGTTCGTGGCGGCGCGACCGCGATGTGGCAGCCCTCGATCTGGCGATGGTGGAACTGTTCTCCGGAAATCCCAGGGAGGCGGAGCGAAAGCTGCGGATTGTCCGAGACCGCTTCGACGAATTGGAAGGGCCGCAACTGGCCGCCTCCACCATCGCTCTGTGGACCGATGACCAAGTTCGCGCCTACGCCGGGGAAGATTACGAGAAAATCTTTCTCCGCTGCTTCCTGACACTGGCCAATCTCCTGGACGACGGGGAGGATGTCGAAGCCTACTCCCTGCAGACCGATCAGAAGCAGCAGGAACTGGCGCTGGCCGCAGTCAAGAAACTGGGGGACCAGGAACAAGAGCGGTATTGCGATATCCCCTGTGCTGCATACCTCCGCGGGATCTTCAAGGAGTCAACGCATCGGGATTACGAAGAAGCAGCTGCCTGCTATCGCAAAGTTGCGGAACAACTTGGAGATGCGCCACCGCTGATGGCAGATCTTCAAAGGGCCACTTCAGGAGTCCACAGTCGACGCGGACATGGGGTCTTCTATCTGTTCGCACTGGTGGGCCACGGTCCATTCAAAGTCGAACAGAAGGAGCACGCTACCAGCGATGCGCTGCTGGTAGCCGATCGCGTGCTTTCGGCCATCGGCCCCCACACGTTGCCACCGACACTCGCGCCAATCAAAATCACTGCCATCGCCTCGCCATCGCAATCGGTCGACCGCATTGGCGTGGCCGTCAACCGTAGTTATCAGGGCGAAACCTGGACGATCACCGACTTCCAACGGATCGCTTCGGAACTCTACGAGGTGAAGCGAAAAGAATTGATGGCCCGCGCTGTTGTCCGGCGAGTCCTCAAGAAAGCCACCGTCTACACCGCCAAGGAAGCGATTGGGGGAACCGATGGCGTCACCAGTCTGGTGATGGATGGTGCTGGGGTTCTTTGGGAGGCAGCCGAACAGGCCGATACACGATGCTGGGGGCTGTTGCCCAGCCAACTCCAAGTGCTGCGCATCGAACTCCCTGAGGGTGTTCACTCCATTCGACTGATCCCGCTTCTCCAAGGTCAGATCCAAGGGAGTCCGGTAGACCACTCGATCGCCATCGGCGATGGCCTGAACACGTACGGCATCGTCTATTTCCCCGATGGAAATGCCATCGGGGGATTTCACACCACGCTGCCTGGAGGTGGTGGCGATCCTCCTCCAGAGCCTCACGATCGTTAACAGGCCTTGGGAATCAGGTCCCCTGTACTCCTGCGAACCCTTCATCCAGCCAACTGGCAACACTTCCCGCTACAATGTGTCAAAGCCTCTTGTCGGATGTCGACACAGGTTGATGGAATGAGTGGCGAACGATGAACCTAAGGGGGCAGAAAGTCGTTGGAATGCTTCCAGGCACAGTCTTCCGGATCGGACTTGCGGTGCCCCAGGCCCGCGTGGGAGACAACCGTCCTGCCTTGCATCACCATCAGACTGGCGGCGGACAATAACTGGATATGGAAATTGTCGAACTGATTCCGACGGCGGATCGATGAATCTGGGACGAGGTACACAGAGGATGGAAGATCAGGTGCAACCGGTTTCCCTGCGACGTCTGGGAGAGGACCAGTTGGAGATCACTTGGAGCGACCAGAGGGTACAACAGTTGAGGATCGCTGCCTTGCGCGAGGCCTGCCCCTGCGCGGCCTGCAAGGAGAAGAAAAAAGGAAGCGGATCGACCCCAAGCCTCAGCCTACCTGTGCTGTCGGCAGCGGAAGCCCAGCCATTGCGACTTCTGCAGATGACCCCCGTCGGCAACTACGCCTACAACTTGCGATTCTCGGACCAGCACGATTCCGGCATCTACAGTTTTGCGCTGCTGCGTTCTCTGGATGAGCGACAGAAGGAAGCGAAGGGGTAACGACGCCGCCGAGTGGTCCGACCTTCCGACGCAGTCCTATTGCTTCTTCGCGTGCCCGCATTGCCTTGGAGTTTCCAAAAACCAGCGCGACTTCCTACGCGGTCCGAACCGGATAAACTTGGACATCCTATGCGACCCAGGCGAAAGGCTGGCCATGGGATCAAAACTCGACCCCGAGGCCACCGTGACGAATCGATTGGTTCTCAGGGACCGGCAAATCGGATTACAGACCGTTTCGATATCACCCAATCGCTCGCGTGGGTCTCCCGTTCGCTTGACGTCAGTAGCCACCCAAATCAGCCGCCTGAAATTCGATAGCGGGCAGCCCAAAATGGGATCTGCAGTCATCAAGGATCGACTGCGTGCGACTGGTCCCGCATCGCGTGGCCCCCAGTCGTCGCACTTCTTTGAGGCTTTCGAAATCCTTGACACCGCCAGCAGCTTTCACCTGCACTGCTGCTGGAGAAGCGTGGCGCATCAATTTCAGATCCTCCATCGTCGCCCCGCCGGTCCCATACCCAGTCGACGTTTTAACCCAGTCGACCCCCAGTTGGCCGCAGATCTCGCAAAGCCGGATCTTATGCGAGTCCTGGAGATAGCAGTTTTCAAAGATGACCTTTAGCTTTCGGCCTGCAGCATGGGTCGGTTCCAGCACCGCCTCGATCTCGCGCCGCACCTCGCTCCATTGTCCGCTGAGCACCTGGCTGATGTTGACGACCATATCGAGTTCCTGGCCGCCATCGGCGATCGCCTGCATTGCCTCCAATCGCTTGATCTGCGGCGATTGGCCACCATGCGGAAAACCGATCGTGGTGCTGGGGATCACTCCAGTTCCGTGCAGGATCTGACTGCAGCGTTGCAGAAAGTAGGGGAGGATGCAGACACTGGCGACGTCGTAGGCGACGGCTAGACGACAGCCCAGTTCCAATTCAGATACCGTCAACATCGGCTGCAGCAGCGAATGGTCGATCATCTTCGAATAGTCGCTATAGGTTTCAGACACAACGGCTCCTTTGGAAACACGACAACTGTCCAATTGCTTGCCACCGACCAAACAAACCGCCACCGTCAGAAAAGCGCCTCGATGGGTTTACCTTCTTCCAGAATGGCGAAGGGCCTTCCCTGCGCATCGGTCGCCTGGAGGTTGGACACTCCCATCGCGTGATAAACCGTCTTGACGACGTCAGAGGGGGATACAGGATTGAGTGCCGGGTATTCTCCCAGGCGATCGCTGCTTCCGTACACCTGGCCTCCCCGAATTCCTCCACCCGCCAGCACATCGGTCAGGCAATGGGTCCAGTGGTCGCGCCCCGCGCCGGAGGGGCCGCCACTTCTGGGATCACCGATTTTCGGCTTGCGGCCCATCTCGCTGGTGACCAGCACAAGAGTCTCATCCAGCAATCGACGGCCGGCAAGGTCTGCGATCAGAGCCGAAAAACCGCGATCGAACTCCGGTAGCAGATCCTCCTTGAGGCACTCAAAGTTGTTGCCGTGGGTATCCCACCCACCTCCGCTGGCGCACTTCCTCTGCTCCGCTTTCTTCTCATCCCCCATCCAGAACACCGCGATGAAGGGAACCCCTGCCTCCACCAACCGGCGGGCAATCAACAGGCTCATTCCATTGACACTCTTACCATACCGTTCCAGCACCGACTCGGGTTCCTTCGTCAGATCCATTGCAGCGGTGGCGCTGCTGGAAAGCAGCAAGTGCATTGCCCTCTCCTGCTGCTGATGCCACAGATTCCCTGCGGGCTGGTTATCCAGCTGGCGACGGATGCGATCGAGCCGTTGGCTGAGCGATTTTCGGTCGAGCAGTCGTTGGGGGGTGACGGGCCCCTCCAATGTAAGGGAAGGGGTACGGAACTCCATCGGTGCCTGAAGGCTGCTTCGCACAACGAGGGGATCATGAGCCACCCCTAGACGACCGGCGAACTGCCCGGGCCGGGTGTACATCGGTGCTCCCGGAATCTCGGGCAAGGTGATCGCGTTGGTCAACTGACCATGCGGTGGCCGTCTTGCATCGATGACCGACCCGAAAAATGGATAGTCGTCTGGATAGGGTTTCCGGTCGTTCCCCTGGGAGAGGAAGGTCGGATCGGGGATTTGGCCGGTGAGGTGGTAGTAGTAACCGGCGTGATGGTCGTTGGTACTGACCGATCCTCCAACGCCTGGCACCAATGCCAGGTGGTGGGCCTGCTTTCCCAACATCGGCAGGTGTTCGCAAAGCCAAAGGCCAGGAGCCGAAGTGGCTCGGGGTTCAAACGGCCCCCGATACTCCAGCGGCGCCATCGGCTTCATGTCCCACATATCCAGGTGAGAAGCCCCACCGCTGAGGAAAAAGAGTATCGTCGACTTGGCCTTGCCCGGGCCGGTCGGACCGGGAGAAGCCATCGCTGGCCCAGTTGCCGTGCCACCAAGCCCAAGAGCTGTCACACTGGCGGATGCCTTCAGAAATACCCTTCGCGAGTGACAGGAACTGTCGGGCAGCCAGCGTGCAAGCATCCCTGAACCTCCTGGCGGCATCTTGTTCCAATGGCCGCAACGATCTCGATTGGATTACCCTCCTGGCACATCCCAGACGGTAATCGCCCGACAATTCCAGTCTTCAGTATACCCGATACCCGGGATGGCTTCGGCTGGAAAAACTCCGCTAGAAGTCTTGCTTGGTTGAGGTCGTGCCAGGTGCTTTCTGCGGTAACGGGACAGGTGCCTTGTCGGGTTTGCCGTTTCGGAAAGGAAGTTGGAAAAAATCGAATGGCATCTTCGGCAACTCCAGAGGCAAAGCCGATTCCTGCGGTGCCTCCGGGATCTTCGCCAGATCGATCTGCCCCAACAGAATCAATTGGTCGGGAAGTTGCGTCAGATGCACCTGAGCTCCTCCGAACCACTGGGTCCAAGGCGCCTGATAGGAATCCGGAGCAACCTTTCGATCCGATGCCTTGCTGGATGCTTGGGTGCTTGTCCAACGCTGCATACCACCGATGGTTACTAGTTCGTACTGGCCTCCCAGTGGACAGCGAAGTTTCGCGTCCAGCAGCAATTCGGCCATCTCCTTGGAATGCGCGGGTGGCACCCCCAGCTGCTGCTGAAGGCTGTCGGTCAGCAAGCTGTTCCCCTCGCTGGCGCGGCGGACTCGCTGATACCACCAGGAGGCGATCCAGGAAGCGATCTGGCTACGGTTCAGGGGGCCCACAAACAGACGCACCTGGGCGGGATCCGCCGCTGGCTGAGGGCGCATCGCAGCGATGCATCGTTCCAGCACCTGGCGATCGAAACTGAGCAGACTGAATCCGGCTCCCTGCCATCTCCACATCCCGATCAGCAGCTTGGAGAACCCAAGTGAATCGGGCGGCCCACCCCCCATGCCCCAGGGCAATCGATCCAGCCAGCCGGTCTCGGGCCAGGCACCCAGGTAGATCGGAAGCGACTTGAGAATCCAAAGCGAGCTAAGCAGACCGCGGTCGGCGCGAAAAGGGGGTGGGCGATGATCTTGAATCCCAAGAATCAACGTGTGGCTGCTTGGTCTATGCTGAGCCAGCGGATCGTCGACGACCTGAATCTGGGCATGGACGACGTCCGCCTCCGGACGCATCACTTGAAGTGGGCTGGCGGGTGCAAGAATGGTGGCAAACCACCCCCACTTTTCTTTTCCAAAAGGGGCCACATACGCCTCGACCGCAATCCGTTCTTGCACCTGATCGTCCGGGTGCTTGTAGCGCCGCATCCGGAAGACCAGCGGATCGGTCTGTCGCCAGTCGTTCTGATAGAAATCAGCCTGCTTCCGATAATGAGCCGATTCCTCTTCCGTCACCTTGCCAACCTCCATGTCGGCAATCGGTAGAAAATGCCCCAGCCCCCCACGCTCCGGATCCACCCATCGGTCGCCCAAAGTCAGCAAGCTTCCCACTCCATCGACACTCGAAAAAGACTCGGGCAAAAGCCTCAGCCGAACCAGAGCGTCCAACGATCGGATCGACGCTTCGGGCACCCCCTCCATCCTGGCAGCAAGCGAGGCCATGGCAGCTGCCTGCAAGCGGGCGCGGGCGGCAAGACGACGCCGCAATTCGATCTGGGTATGGGGTGATACGAGACCCCTAAGAAATTCAGGAGAAAAGAAGCCGAACAGTACATCTTCCGGACCTGGCGGAAGTTGCTCCCGCGCCAATTGGAACACCGGGGATTGCGCAAGAGAAGGGCCTCGCCCTTTTGAAACCCGAATGAACCGCTCTACAACCGCCCTGCTGCTGGTGACCAGCAAATGCGAACCGTCGAATACCAGGAACGACCGAACCGAATGATCAGGAGTGGTCAGCAGCGAGACGGTTTCCCCTTCAATCTCCACGTGCTCCTCGCGCATCCCGCGCGACTGGCCCGCTGCTAGAGCCTCGGCTCGGTCTCGCTCCATCGAGCTGCGCAAAAGTCCCATCTGACGGGCTTGGAAGAGGACACCCAGCGAAGGGCCGTCCTGGAAGAAGAGGTCCAGCCCCATCAGCGCGACATCTTCGATCACCGCATCGCCAAACAGCTTGGCAACCATCGTGGTCCGCACCTGCAACCGGTCAGCGATTCGACTGGATGTCTCCGTATCCAACCCGCGCAACATCAACGAAGGAAGCAGATCCCCAGCCCCCTGCGCAGTCCTGCGTTCGAACCAGAGATAGTTGGTGAATGATCCGAAACGCAGATAGAAACAGTCGATCGGCACATGCTCGGCCATCGGTTCAACCGATACCCCTTCGCCTCCAGCTTCCAGATCGACCGCTAGATCTTCCCACCGAGGAGCCTCTGGCAGCGGCAGGACAGGCTGCTGCCTGGAGTCCACACCCTCCAGTACCTCTTCAAGAATCGCCTCGCGCTGCGATTCAAAACCTGCGATCATCGCCAAAGTCGATGCCACATCTTCCCGAGTCACCCCCGGTATCTTGACCTTCGGTAGCCAACGCTGAGGCGTGCGGGCCATCCGTCTGGCAAGCATGGAGAGCAGGTAGCGATCCGCCAATCCAGGATAGTCATCGCGCGCAAGCCTCTCCTGCGCCTGATCGCTGTAGCCTTGCCACCACTGAGCCACCTTGGAATCGTAAGGATCGCTCGAGACAACTTGTGGCGTCAGCTTCATCCGCTGCAAATGATCGCCCAGCAATTCCAGATGGAGCGGTTCCACGCCGCGAAAGAGGAAATCGATGCGCAGTTGACTGGGCGGCTCGACTGCATCAATCGCCATCCGGATTGCACCACGCAATCGAGACAGAATCCTACCGTCTCCGGCAACCAGGGGACCGGTCCCGCGCCGCTCCTTCACCGGCATGCCCTCCCAGCGCATAGCCGGATAGAACAGGCGACCATCCCGCTCGCGAATCTCAAGCCGTTCCATGCGGGATGTATCCACCACGCCACGAGGCAACCAGATCGTTGCGACTCCGAAAGGCCCGGACTGATGCCAGAACGCCACCCCCGAGGCAGTTGCTGGGGGATCAGACTGGGCGTAGACCAGATTCATAGGAAAACAAAGCAATCCAAGCAGTCCAAAGATCCACAACACCGGTTGCCCTAGCACCGGTGGCAGCACCCAGCCTGCTTTCTTGCCCTCGGTACCCCATCGCATATCCGCCTCCTGCCCGTTCGCCTCCGTGGATCAATCCGCTTAGGATAGCGTCAACGATCCAGCCGCCAACAGACCCGAACCAATAGAGGACACCACCACTGGCCTGTCATTCATCCTCTGGCAAGTATCCTTTGCCAAGTCTCCTTCGGCGAGCATCCTCTGGCGAAACATTCCCTCGCAAAACATCCTCTGGCAAAACATCCCTTCTATAAATTCAGGATCACTTTCACGGTTTAAGGGGCAAGCACTTCGCACCCAATGCTAGCTATCGAGAGCCAGACGCCCGCACCAACTCCGCCTGGCTCAAGCCGTAGGTATTTGGTCTTGGTCCTCAATCGCTCATTTCCTAAGCTTCCACGACCCTTTCCCAACCCAAGTACTGCGACAGGTTCAAGAAACCTAGGAAACCCTTCGTGGCGACTGGGCGGCACCTTACTTGTAAGGACCCGCAACGAAACAGTCTCTTCGCCTCGGGTTCCTAAGCTGCCATTGTCACCTTCGTACACCATTCCAACTCTACCTGGAGACAGCAAGGAGATGATCGCTAACAGGTTGCGATGGCCCACCGCCTGTCTTCATGCATGGCCAGGATGGACCAAGCTTTGGAACGAAGGGGACATTCGGTCGCTTGCTCTTTCACTGTTGTTTGGTGTCCTGCTGAATCTCTGGCTTGCGGCCACCTTCACCTGGCCGCAGTGGTGGACCAGCCAAGGCTGGTGGTCGTGCCTAGCCGCACTCGCTGTCTCGGCCTCCGCCTCGTCGATCCTTGCCAAAGATTCCCTCCGAACGCTGGCCTTGCGTCAGGCTCCCGCCAAATCCGCAGACCAGTGGCTACAGGATGCTCAGGAATCCTACCTGCAGGCCAACTACCCAGAAGCTGAAGCATCGCTACATCGCATCTTCGCAGCTGGGCATCAGGATATCGAGGCAATGCTGCTGATGATCTCAGTACTTCGGCGCACCGGACGCATCGCCCAAGCCCAGTTCTGCATCGATCGGTTGCGTCTCCTGGAACGCGCCACTCCCTGGCTTGCGGAGCTCGATCACGAGCAAAAGAAACTGCGTCAGCAATTGGCGGCAACCGATGCAACCTCCACCATCCCCACCTGACTGGTCGACCGCCGCATCCACGGGCAGCCACCATCGACGTGACTGTAGGGGTAACGCCCAAGTCACTGCGCACTGCGTCCCTTCTTGACCGGCTGGGCGGTCCAGGGATCTTCTGGCCACGCATGTTTTGGATATCGCCGCTTAAGCTCTTTCCGAACAAGCGGATAGGTGTTGTTCCAAAAGCTTTCGAGATCCTCGGTTACTTGCTGTGGCTGATAATTGGGCCCTAGCAGATGAACGAGCAGGGGTACTCGACCACTGGCTAGTCTGGGTGTCCTGGTCCACGAAAAAATTTCCTGGATGCGAACAGCCAATACTGGAGGCCGTATCCCTGAATACTCCAGCGTCATCCAAGAACCACTTGGAACTTGAACCTTCGCAGGTGCTTCGCGGTCGACCATCCGCCGCTGCTCGTATGTCAATGACTCGACCAGCAGCTCCAGCCATGGCCGGTCCGAAACGTCCCGCAACGACTTCTTCCCGATACATGCCTTTCGAATGATTGCTTCCCACCACGTCGGCTCAGTCCAGTCAGGCAATCCAAGTTCCGGCATCCAATGCCGAAGCCAAAGGACGCGTGCAGCATACACCTGGCCGTTGGGCGCTGGCACATCAAGAACCTTTGGCCACTGCTGCAGAGCCGCTGCAGCCAGCGCGTCGACACAGGACGGATCATCGGGAACCGGGATCGGGGTCTCCTGAAGCACCAGGTCCAGCCATCGCTTCTGTCGGCGGCCGACCAACGACTGCCGCTGCTGGTCGTAAACCGCAATGGTCTGAAATTGGACTCCTGCCTGCTCCAGCCACTCGATCTCTACGGGGGACGAAGTGCGCACCGTCGCATCCTGGCCGTTGGCCTCCAAATCGATCGCCAAAAAAAATTCCCCCAGCAGGCCTTGATCGTCTCCCACCAAAAGGACTCCCTTTCCACCGACCATGACCGCGCGAGGGTCTCCGCTCGCTCGGCGCCTTGCCAACCGATCCGGGAAAGCCGCCAGCAGCGATCGCTCCAATCCCTCCCCAAGATCGACGCCAGCATCTGCTGCATCACCATCCCGTGCGATGCGATCCACCGAACCCCGAATGTCGCTGGATATTTTCGCGATCCATCTGGCTGCTGCCGGATCAACCCATCGCGAGAACGATTCGAAACTCTCATCGATCCCATGCCAATGCATCAACAACATCCCCTGACGCCCGATCTCCGATCGTTGCGAAGCCACGTTCCTCTGAAACTCGCTGGGAACGACAAACCGCCCCGCACCCCAAGGAGATCTCTCCGACATCAGTGCAGCGACCCAACTTCCTAGGTCGGCGACACCTTGCAGTCGGGCTTCGTAGGCGAGTTTGGCCAGTCTTGGGGAAAGGGGCAGATCCGCCATCGACAAACCCGCGGGGGTTAATTCACCATCGGCGATCGCTCCCAACCGCTCCAGAAGCAAACGCCCTGCCTCCAGTGCCTCAGGGCGAGGCGCATCGATCCAGGGAAACCGTTCCAGATCCCTTTCTCCCCAACGCATCAACGACAGAATCGCCGACGACGGATCGACCCTTCTTATCTCAGGCTCCAGACATTCCTGCCTAGCCGACTGCGCGGCGGGCTCCCAACAGCGAATACACAACCCGGGCCCCAAGCGTCCTGCACGCCCCGCTCTCTGAGTCGCCGAGGCTTGGCTGATTGGCTCCAAAGAAAGCCGATCCAACCCAAGCCGAGGATCATATCGAAGCACGCGAGCCCACCCGGAATCGACCACCGTGCGGACCCCTTCAATCGTCAGCGATGTCTCCGCGACATTCGTCGATAGAATCACACAACCATCCGCCGCATCCGCCATCACCCGCTGCTGCGACTCCAGGGACAAACCACCATGCAGCGAATGCACTTGCCGATTGGAGATCCCCCGATCCAGCAATCTGGCACGAAGTCGATGAATCTCACCAACCCCTGGCAGAAAAACCAGAGTCGTTCCCCCACGCTGGGAGTGGACCCTCGAGACAAGTTCCGCAAGCCTTTGGTCATCAGGAAACTGGATCGGATGGTACTGAATCTCGACAGGGTAAGGCCGTCCCTCACCCTTCAACCGTACCGCTTCGGGAATCCATCGCTGCAACGCCACTCCATCCAGCGTGGCGGACATCAACACCATCCGAAGATCGTCGCGCACTGTCTGCCGAAGGCGAACCACCATGCCGATCAATAGATCAATTGCCACCGATCGCTCGTGGCACTCGTCGATCACCACGCACTGGACCCCCTCCAGGAATGGATCTTCCACCATGCGCCGAAGCAACATCCCTTCGGTGGTCACCAGAAGACGAGTCCGGGAAGAGGCTCGTCGATCAAAACGCACGTGGTAGCCAACTTGGCCCCCAAGCGATACACCCATTTGCGCCGCGACAAACTGAGCGATCGAACGGGCTGCGATTCGACGCGGCTGAACCAGCACCACCTGCCCTGGTAAACCAGCGCGGTCCAAGCTTCCAACACAGGATGGACCAACCCGGGTCGACTTGCCCGAACCCGGGGGAGCATCCAGCAGGATCGGGGTGCCGGAGACCAAAAGCTCCTCAAGCTGCGGCAATAGGGGATCGATTGGTAGCCGCAGGGTCGACTCCCCCTTCATCCCGTCACCTCAAGACACGACGGTACAGCCTACGCTCACTGCGAATCAGGAAGCAACGCGCCTCACCACCGGACAAAACGCCCGGGCTCTCCCATGCCGATCCAAACCGTCCTCCACCCGATGTTCAGCGCGATGCAGGAGCCGTTCTGGAGGTGACTTTGGATGCCTGAGCTGCCTTGCGGTTTTCCCACCAAAGCAGAAGCGGTGCGGCCACGAAGACCGAGCTGTAAGTACCCACCAGAATTCCGACCAGAAGGCAGAACATGAACGCATGGATTCCATCACCACCAAACCAATAAAGGATCATGATCACGATGATCGTAGTCGACGAAGTCAGCA
>JBIINB010000011.1:0-63769 GCA_044337705.1 Pirellulaceae bacterium
GTGATGCGAGGTGGCCGACTATGGATTCTCATCGATCAGCTCTTCCCGCTTGCCGTCAGCGAAGACGACTCGGTGCAACGCCAGGCTATCAGCAACCTCCAGTCGCTTTTGGGCGGATCGGTCAAGCTGGACATTCAGGACGACTGCTATCTGGATACGATTCAGATTGAAACGCGTGAGCCGCTCAATGCCAGCGCAGAAGAATTGAACTACTCGGTCGACCCCCCGGTGCGGATGCGCCGGATGCTGATCGAAGGTGGTGAGGTGACTCATCGCATTGGCGGCTGGCCTTTGATCACCTGGGTTCCGCTAGGCCAGGGAGAGGTGCTGATCACCACCATGGAAGCGCGGGGATGGCTCCGCGAACCATCGCGAAAGCGGGGCGGGGATGCGAGCGAGTTCTTCGACTTCGGTGAAACGCCAACCGCTAGCCCCGGGGGTGGTCCCGCCGTCGCTACATTCCGAGGGCGCAAACGCCCACCCAATACGAAGGCAGGGATCGTGGTGGTCGAGCAGATGATGTCCTCGGAGTTCGCCGTGCGGCCGTGGGTGGGTGTCCTGCCTTTGAGACTCTACGAAGCCAGGTCCAAAGCGCAGGAACGAGAGGCACTTGCCAGCGCGGTGGTCGACCAGATCGGCGTACCCGTGATCCCGAGGATCTGGATGATGGGATTCCTAGGAAGCTTTCTAGCGGCCACCGCAGCGCTCGGATGGTGGCTGCACCGCATCGGACATGTCGACCGTCTGGGCTGGGCGGCTCCCTTGCTGGCGATCGCCATGGCCATCCCGGCGTGGGCCGCTACCCAATGGCTTCGAAAAGATCTCGCGCCCCAATGGTCTACCATGCAGATGGTCGATGGATCGGCCAATGTCGATCGCGTTGATGTCGACGCCACGATGGCGGTCTACCGCCCTGAAGCTGGCTCCCTTTCCTGGTCGACCGACCAAGACGCCCAAGGCTCATTTTCCCCGGAACTCGCCTCCGCCACCCCAAACCTGCGACTGGCGTCGGACCGCGCAAAATGGAGCTGGGGGGCTGAACGTTGGCCCGCAGGTGTCTGGAACGTCGACCAACGCTTCGAGTTGCCAGCTACGGGCTTGGCGATGCGAGGCCAATGGGTTCCCGGTGGATTGGAACTGAAGTGGATGAATGAACCGGATCGAGTGGGGAGGCAGGAACTGAAGGGTTTTGAGGATCTGTTGGTCCTCTGGCCGCCTGCGCAAGCGGCAGTGGCCAAGAAGACGGGAGAAGGAACCTGGCTGGTCGATGCCGACGCGCTGGCCGATGGCGTCTCTTGGGTCGAAGGGACATTGCTGGACGGAAAGCAACTGCTCCACCAGAAAATCTATGGAAGCCTCTTTGGCGATCGGATGCGCGATCCATTCACCGTTCCCTTGCCTCTGGTCTGCGGCTGGACCCGCGCCCTGCCTACTCCCTACAAGCTCGATCCTCCCCTGGAAGGAAAAGGGGAAGCCCTTTGGAAAGTTCCACTTCAGATCGCTCCACCTCAACCGGGCAGCCGCATCGATATCCCCGGATGGATGGTTCGAGCCCGATCGGCGCCCACTACGGAAGGCAAATCGATCGTCTTCCGAGATTTGCTAGGGAAGTGGGCCGGCTCCTTCACCCAGCCCGCCATCGCCGACCTGACCTTCGAACTCCCGCAATCGGTGCCCGGCATGGTGGTCGATTCGGCCATCCTTCGGCTCCGCGTTCTGGCGCCTGAAAGAACCGTTTCGGTTTCCTCGGTGATCGATGGCATGGTGGACCTACTGGATCAGTGGACCAGCCCTACAGGTTCGGTCACAGTAGATCTCCCGGAAGCTTTGCGCCAAAAGTTGCTGGACGGCAGTCTGATCCTCCGCGTGGAACTTGGTCCAATGCTTCGAAAAAATGATTCGTCCGAGTCGCCAGCGGCCATTGCATGGACCGTCGAGTCGATGCGCATGGATGTGAAGGCTTCGATTCCGTCCAACCCCTGATTCGTGCTCCTCACAGTAAGACACCACTTACCGATTTCTTCGTTCCAAGGATTCCGCCGATGGATCATTCTCCAGTCGTCGACATCAAGAATCTCACCAAACGTTACGGGGAGTTCACCGCGCTGGACGATTTGACGATGCATGTCGATTCGGGCCAGATCCTGGGCTTTATCGGCCCCAACGGCGCAGGAAAAACAACGACCATCAAGATCCTGGTGGGGATGAGCCTTCCGACGTCGGGGACGGCGCGCATCGCGGGAATTGATTGCTCCTCCGGCGCTTCCCAGATCAAGCGACTGGTTGGCTACATGCCCGATCGCTTCGGATCGTATGACAACATGCGGGTGACCGAGTACCTCGACTTTTTCGCAGCTGCCTACGGAATCCCCTATCGGCAGCGAAAGCAGCGGATCGAGGAGGTGCTGGAAACCACTTCGGCTCAGTACATGCGCGACCGCTATGTCGAAAGCCTCAGCCACGGTATGCAGCAGCGCATAGGGATCGCTCGCGTCCTCATCCATGATCCCAAGGTGCTGATCCTCGATGAACCAGCCAATGGCCTGGACCCTCAGGCGCGCATCGAGATGCGGGAACTGCTGCTGAAACTGGCAGCTAGCGGAAAAACACTGATTGTCACCAGCCACATTCTCCCCGAGCTGGCTCGTATCTGCAGCACGGTCGCCATCATCACAGGCGGGAAACTGCGAGCCTTCGGGAATCTGGATCAGGTCATGCATTCGCTCTGCCCCAAACGCACCTTCGAGGTGCAGCTGGCCGATCGCGCCGATTGCGGAAAGTGCCACGCTTTCCTGGAATCGATGGGCAATGGACTGGAAGACCTGCAGAGCAGCCAGGCGGAAGGTGTCGTCAGGTTCAGTTCCCAGAAGGACGAACAGTCGCTTGGTGAAATCCTTCGGGAGATGATCGGCGCCGGACTTTCGGTCACGCAGTTTCGTGAGGTGCCGAGCGATCTGGAAGATGCCTTCCTGAGCGTGGCCAAACCGACGGGAGCGATAGCATGAACTGGTTGGACAACCCGGTGATGCGCAGGGAATGGCGCGAGCGAGTCCGCTCCTGGAAGTTCCTGGCCGCCTTTCTTACCGTAGGCGGGCTGGCCGCTTTGGTCGTACTCCTTCGCTGGCCATCGATCGCCTCGCTGGGCAATACCGCTACGGAGGGCGACCTGGGTGGCGCGAGCGGTGCTGGCGTCACGGCCGCCGTCCTATCCCAGGGAACGATGGATGTCTTTCGCCCTCTGGCCTTCGGACTGGCCGCTACCATCGCGGCGCTGGTTCCCGCTTTTCCCGCCACTTCGATTGTGCGCGAGCGTCGGAGGGGAACTCTGGGAATGCTGCTGCAATCTCCGCTGCATCCGGTCGCCATTTACTCGGGTAAATGGCTGGTCAACGTCGCGATCGCCTGCGCACTGATCTCGGCCAGTCTGCCCGCCATCGCAGCCACCCACATGCTGGGCGGACTGTCCTTTCGATCCCATGTGCTGCCGCTGTTGGGAATCCTCGTGCTGATGGTGATGGTATTCAGCGCCGTGGGGCTTTGGATCAGCAGCCGAGCCCAAAGCGCTGATGGAGCTCTTCGGTGGACCTATGCCGCAGTGCTCGCCATCGCGGTGCTCAGTCTGATCCCATCGATTCTCTGGACCGCCGGCAGCGGTGCCATGCCCGCTATGGGGAAGTGGCTTCGAGCCTGCTCGCCCCTCTCCGCCATCCAGGAAGTGCTAGGGCAAGGTGCCAGCGGAGGGGAAGGGATTCTTCAGACCAGCGGTTGGCTGGGACCCTATGCCCTGGCGAGCGGTCTGATGATGGCGGCAGCGGCGGCGGCGACCCTTTGGGAACTCCGAGTCCAAAATCTGGAGAAGAATCGATCGGCGGGAAGAGTGACCAACGAGCAATCGGCGGGAGTGCAGTGGTTTCGACGACTTGCGTTTCTGGTCGACCCCAAACGCAGGTCCTCTGGGATTCCCCCTTTGGTCAACCCGGTCCTTGTCAAAGAGTTTCGCACCCGCAAATTTGGTCGCCTCCACTGGCTCCTTCGGATCGTTGCCCTTTGTGCTATTGGCTCCCTGGGATTGACGGTGATCACCGCCACAGGCACGGTGGCATGGGGCGCGCCAAGAATTGTCGCCGCCATGGTGATTTTGCAATTGGCTCTTTTGCTTCTCTTCGGCCCCAGCCTCGCATCCGGCCTGATCGCGGGAGAAATGGAAAGTGGTGGCTGGGTGCAGCTTTGCATGACCCCGCTGAAGGCGGCGAAAATTGTGACCGGGAAGGTAATGAGCGTGGTTTGGACGCTACTGCTGATACTGCTGGCGACTCTGCCCGGCTACTTCGCCATGGGCTACATTCAGCCCGAACTGAAGACGCAGCTGATCCACGTCGTCGCCTCGCTGCTTCTCTCGGGCGCCATGATCCTTGCTGTCAGCGCCTGCTGCAGCGCCTTCCAGAAGACCACCGCTGTCGCCACAGCCAGTAGTTATGGAATCCTGCTGGCCCTGCTGGCCGGTACCTTTCTTGTCTGGGTCGCTCGCGATAAACCATTCGGCAAAGAATTCGTCGAGAAAACGCTGATGCTCAACCCAGCCGCAGCCGCACTCTCGGAAATCCGCATGCCCGGCTTTGAAACCTACCAGTTGGTCCCTCAAGCCTGGTATGTCAGCGTCGCGATCACCCTCTTCTGCTTCCTTTTACTTGGATTTCGAACATGGCAACTGACGCGACCCAAGTGACCGGCAGTAAAAGTCCCAAAACCGACTCGATTTCCTGGCGGCATGGGCAGCTCATGGCATTCGCCCTGTTCGTATTTCTCTTTGGATCCGCCCATTCCGTCCGCTCAGAAGACCTGGCGATCCCCTCGGTCTCGTATCGATTTCTGACCGACCCGATCGAGCTGGATTGGACTGGCCAACCCAAGGGCGAAATCCCGGAATGGTCTGATCGCTGGCTGACCAGCAACCGGATGGAAGATCGCCTCATCAGCGCACAGGTAGCGGCGGCACGCCTGGATGCCGGACTGAAAGTTCCGGAGGAATTCGGACCGATGGTCAGCAGATGGTTGAGCGAGTCGCCGCTGCCGGTTCTGCAGCGGGCTTTGGTGTCGACCAGTTTGCGACTGAAACGCCCTGAGGACATACCCGCCCTTCTGCAGATCGCCAGGAACGATGGCCCCCTGGGGGCGGTGATCGAATCGAAATTGATGACATGGAAACCAGATGCGCTGGAAGATGTCTGGAGAAACCGCCTCCGCGAAGGGACAGCACTCAGCCCCAGCATGCAATTGGCGCTCGAAGGCCTAGCGTCTCTGAGAAGAAAAGAGGATCTTCCCGCAATCGAGGCAGTGATGGAGAAACATCCGGAGGCGACGGTTCGGAGGGAGGCGGCAACAGCCATCGGTACGATCGATCCCAATCGTGGCACTCAAATCGCATCCCGATCGATTCCTAAACCCGATACGATCGATCCCGCGCAGGCCGATCTGCTTCTTGGACTGATCGGTGAATCACCCTCCGCCGAAGCGATTGGAGTCTGCGAAGCAATTGCCCGATGCAACAGCTACCCGAACGCGGCCATCGCTCTGAAACGACTCGCCCTGATCGACCAATCAAAGGCAAGAGAGATCGCGCTGAGTCGAACCGACCTGAACGACAGCCAGTGGATCGATGCATCGATCGATGTGCTCCAATCTCCACCCTCCATCGAGGATCTTCCGAAATGGCTGCGATGGCTGGGCAATCCCAACCGCCACCTGCGCGATCGCGTCAGCCGGGTGCTGACCCAATTGCGACAGGATGAGTCGCAGCGGACTCGGATCGACCAGGAGATCGATCTGATTCTTCAGAGTGGGCCGGCCAAGGCAGTCGAACAGGCGATGATTCTCTCTGTCCTTTGGCATCGACACGATTCGCTGCCACACCTCCTGGCGCGACTGGATGATCCACTACCTGATCTATCGGTCTCTGCCGCCTGGGCCATCAGCCACCTAGCGCAACAGCCGTCCGACCTCGATTCGATTCGAGAGCGATTGATTGGCTATGTGGAGGCGACGACCGCCCCGGATCGCAAGACGATTGCGCCGGCCAGCGACTACCATCGGATCGCTCATCTGATGGAGCTGATGGGAAAGCACAGGCAGGAATCGGCTTTACCGCTACTGGAACGGTTCATCCCGAAGGAATCCCCTTTCCCAACCTTTTCTCGATGCGCGGCCTTCTGGGCGATCGGCGCGATCCAGACGGATAAGCCCGATGCCTCCCAACGCGCTGCGATCGAACAGCGGGTGCTAGACTTCGCCAGTCAGAACCCCGAAAAAATTTATGTTCGCGCCATCGGCACGATGGCGCTCGGGAAAATGGGCAACCCCGAATCAATCTCCAAACTGGAACAGATGCCAGAACCGCCTCACAGCCCTATCGGCACAGCCAAAGCCTGGGCGATTGAGCGATTGAGTGGCACAACGACGCCTTGAATGGCGAATGCAATCGCACATCTCGATGCATTCGCAAAGGTCTCTAAGAATGCCCAAGTGACGCAGCAAAAATTTGCTGAAAACAGATATGCATGAAAAGCGGAAGTTTTGCGTAAAGAAAGGTTCGATGATGAGAAAGCATCCGTTCGGTCTACGATCGCTCCAGTGCCTGCTGTTGCTTTGGATGGCGACTGCAAGTTCAGGCGGTCGGCTGCTGGCCGTTGAAGGCGAAGTCTTTTTGCTTTGGGAACAAGGGGCACCAGGAGCGCTTGGGGAGGAGCCGAAGGACAAGCCTCAGGTGACGCTCCATCGATTGCCTGGCGTGGAACGCGCACCGCTGCTGATCATTTGCCCGGGAGGCGGCTATGGTGGCTTGGCGATGGACCATGAGGGACATCAAATCGTCGCCTGGGCATTGGAGAATGGGATGTCTGCGCTCCTTTGTGAGTATCGGCATCGCGGCAAGGGATACGGCCATCCAGCCCCATTGCAGGACGCGCAGCGCGCCATCCGCATGGCCCGGTCTCGCGCCGATCAATGGAATATCGACCCTGCGAAAATCGGGATCCTCGGCTTCTCAGCCGGCGGCCACCTCGTATCGACCGTTATCACCCATTTTGATGCTGGTGACCCTGCATCGGCTGATCCGATCGCCCGCACATCGTCCCGGCCCGACTTCGCCATCCTCTGCTATCCCGTGATCGCTTTCGACCAACCATTCACGCACGGCGGCAGCCAGAGAAACCTGCTCGGGGAAAACCCCGATCCAGCGCTCGTTGCTTCCCTCTCGTCGGAACGGCAGGTGAAGTCCGACACGCCTCCGACGTTCCTCTTCCACACCCAGGAAGACAAACCCGTGCCACCGCAGAACAGCCTAGTTTTCTATCAGGCGATGGTGGAGCATGGAGTTCCGGGCGAGTTGCATTTGTTCGAGAAAGGGCCGCACGGAGTCGGTCTGGCCAAGTCGATTCCAGGGACGGGTGAGTGGCCCAATTTGTGCCTGAAGTGGCTGCGATCCAGAGGCTTCGTCCAATGAGGTGCCGGTGAGCGATCAAGTCGAGGTAGGCGGGATCGAATGGGAACTGGGTGTTCCCTTTCCAGGTACGATCGTGTCACAGGACCAGTGGACGCAACCCGCTTTGCATCGGTTGCCTGAGGGACCTATCGACTGGGTCGCGATTTTCGGTCGGGATGCACCACGCATCCTCGACCTAGGCTGTGGCAACGGACGTTTCTTGATCGCGTCGGCGATCAGGCATCCGGAATGGGACCACATCGGCATCGATGTGCTCCCGGTGGTGCTTCGCTATGCGACGCGACGCGCCCGGCAACGGGGCCTCGCCAATGTAAAACTGGCGGCATGCGATGGGATAGGATTCCTCTCCCGCCATTGCAGCGATCACGATTTCCAGGAAATCCATCTTTATCACCCCCAACCGTTTCTGGGAACAGGTGCCCAAGCGCGGCGACTGGTCGATCGTCAGTGGATCGAACAGGTATTACGAGTCCTCGCACCGGATGGCAAACTGATCGTCCAGACCGATAACGCAGCGTACTGGAACTACCTGATGCAGGTCCTTCCGATGGTGATGGATCTTCAACCGATTCTCCAGCCATGGGCTGAGGATCCCCAAGGGAGAACACGCCGAGAAATCATCGCGACACAGAAGGGGCTGAAGATCTATCGCGCCATCGCAACCCCCAAGAAAGACTTTAGTCCTGAAGCATTGCGGGAGCTTCTTCATCAGATCCCTGCACCCCTGTTCGATGCCCGCCATGATAAGAACCCGAAAGGCTGGACTCGAAAAGGCGGCTCACGCCGCAAGCCCCGACGTGGGGACCGCCGATCGTAGACAGCACGCAGCGACAGTCGGGGTGAGAGCTGGCGTGATCGCAAGAGCCGGTGCTGGTCCAGGGCCCGAACGATCGTTTTTCATAATCACGGTGACTCCATGACCCGGTGAGATCCTCTTGCCGAAAGGGAAGGAAAAGACGGTCATCGAAAGTCGCGAGAATCGATCGCGATCCCCTGAAGCGCGGTGGAAAGATCATCGACATGCCGCACCAGCAGGTGCCGCACCCCCTCACGCGATTCGAGTATCCCTTCCACAAGCCACGCATTCGACTGCTTGCAAACAAGCGCGTATCGCTGCCAGATTTCCTGGCGGAAGACCAGATTGACCGTCCCTGTCTCATCCTCCAGCGTCACAAAGACGATCCCCTTTGCCGTCCCCGGTTGCTGACGCACCAGGACGATCCCTGCCACCCGAACCGGCCTGCCATGCTCGGTCTGCTGCAACTGGCTGGCGGAAAGAACACCACCATGTTTCAATCGCATGCGAGAAAATTCCAGGGGATGCCCGTGTAGGGAAAGCCCAGTCGCTTGATAGTCCTGCGCCACCTCTTCCCAGGCCGAAGTCGGTGCAATCGCTTCAGGAATCGGATCGGCCGGGTCGTCGGCAAAGTCGAGAAGAGGCGTTGCCTTTCGATCGGTCTTCTGTGCCAGGCTCTCCCAAAGAGCAGCGCGCCGATCTTGCACGAGGGACTGAAGCACACCTGCATCGGCTAGGCGCGTCATCTCGGCCTGCGTCATTCCGGTCCGCCTTCGCAGCGATCCAAGGTCCCGGAACGGCCCTCCCTTTTGGCGTTCTTCCACCCAGCGCTCCACCAATTGGCGCTGCAGTCCCTTGACCATTCTCAGCCCCAGTCGCACAGCCCAGCGCGACCTAGCCGACACCGACTCCAGATGCGGCAACGTACTTCCCGTCCCCCTCGATGGCTCCAGGGTACAATCCCAATCGCTGCCATTGATCTCTGCAGGAAGAATCTCGACTCCGTGCCTTCTGGCATCCTGCACCAGTTGGGAAGGCCCATAGAATCCCATCGGCTGGCTGTTCAGCAGTGCGGCGCAGAAGACGGCTGGATGATGGCGTTTCAGCCACGCCGATGCGTAGACCAGATGAGCGAAACTGGCTGCATGGGATTCGGGAAAACCGTATTCCCCAAAGCCGCGAATCTGAGTGAACACCTGATCGGCGAAGGCGCGGGACAGGCCGCGAGCCAGCATGCCATCGACCAATTTTTTCCGGAACTGGTCGATCACCCCGGGCCTCCGCCAAGCGGCCATCGCGCGACGCAATTGATCGGCCTCCCCAGGGGTAAATCCGGCAGCCACCACCGCCAGCCGCATCGCCTGCTCCTGAAAGATCGGAACACCCATCGTTCGCGATAACACCTCCCCGATCTCCTTGGTGGGATAGTGAGGCTGCTGGCCGGTCTGACGCGCTTTCAGGTAGGGATGGACCATCTGGCCTTGAATCGGACCAGGTCGCATGATCGCTACTTCGATCACCAGGTCGTAATAACAGCGCGGCTTGAGCCTTGGAAGCATGCTCATCTGCGCACGACTTTCGATCTGAAACACGCCGATCGTGTCGGCCTGGCAGACCATGTCGTAAACCTGTGGATCCTCCTTCGGTATTGTCGCCAGCGACCACTGCGTTGCCTCGTGGCGCTGCAGCAGGTCGAACGATCGTCGAATGGCGCTCAACATCCCTAGCGCCAGGCAATCGACCTTGAGTATTCCCAGGGCATCCAGATCGTCCTTGTCCCACTGAATCACCGTGCGGCTGTCCATCGCCGCATTTTCTACGGGACACAGTTCATGGAGCACCCCCTGCGTCATCACCATCCCGCCGACATGCTGAGACAGATGGCGGGGAAACCCGATCAATGTCTTGACGAGATAAACGAAACGCTTCCCCTGCGGCGACATAGGATCTATCCCGGCATCCCGGCATCGATCCTCCAGCGGCTTGGGGTCACGCCGACCATCCGCGATCTTGCTGAGCACATCCAGTCGATCATTGGAAAGCCCCATCGCCTTGCCGCAATCGCGTATGGCGGATCGGGTGCGGTAGGTGATCACCGCCGCCGTCAACCCCGCTCGATGGCGACCATACTTCTCATACAGATACTGCAATACCTCCTCCCGCCGCTCATGTTCAAAATCGACATCGATATCCGGCGCCTCATTCCGCTCCTTGCTGACAAATCGCTCGAACAACACGTCCATCTGAAGCGGGTCAACCGAAGTGATTCCCAGACAGAAGCAGACGACGCTGTTGGCTGCCGACCCCCTCCCCTGGCATAGGATGCCGCGAGAACGAGCGAATCGAACCAGATCCCAGACCGTCAGAAAATAAGGCTCATACTTCAGCTCTTCGATCAACCGAAATTCATGTTCCAGCAACCCCACAATCTTTTGCGGGACCCCCGCGGGATACCGGCTTGTGGCTCCCTCCCAGGTCAACCTCTTCAGCGTCTCGATGGCAGGCACACCCGACTGCGCGCATTCGATCGGGTACTCGTACTTCAATTCCGACAACGAAAAACGACATCGCTCCGCCACCTCCAGCGTCCGCTCCAACGCCTCCTCCGCTCCGCGATATACCTCCCACAACTCCGCGATGGGGCGCATCGCAAACTGCGACGACTTGGGACGCAGGGTGGCGATGCGATCGATGGTGGTGCCGTGAGCGATCGCGGTCAGGCAATCCTGCAGCACCATTCTCTGCGGGCAATGGTAAAGAACCTGTCCACACGCCACCCAGGGGACACCGCTAGACTCCTTTAGCGATCGATACCCTTCGATTTTCTCACGGTCATCCACACCCCGATGCAGCGAAAGCGCCAGATACCCTTCTCCTTCAAACCATTCGCGAAATCGGGTCACCCAACCATGCCAAGATTTCGGATCCGGGCAGCGATCGGGACTTGGAAGCGGTGGCAGTGGAATCTCGGCCGAAGGAGAACTCAGCAAGTCATCGATCGCCATGCCGCAGTCGCTCGTTGAGGATGCTGCAAAGCAGGGACCAGCCGCCAGCTCACTCTCCTCCATCCCCTCCTCGTCCATTTCGTCACGCTCGTCGTCTCCGGCATCCGCAACAAACCAGTCTGGACCGCCGTTCGACTGGAAAGCTGAAGTCATCGCGTCAGGAAGCTGAAGTCGCAATCCCGCGCACCAGCCTCCGCGATGCGCGAGCAAGTCGCGCCAATAAAGAAGAGACCTGCCTTTTTGAGCACGCCGCCGACCGACCGTCAGCAGCCGGCAGAGCCTTCCATAGCCCTGCCGCGTCGAGGCCCAGGCGACCACCGCCGGTCCGTCTACCGGATGCAGCTCGGCCCCCACCACAAACCCCAACCCGAGATCCGCAGCCGCCGTATGCCCGCGCACCACCCCTGCAAAAGTTTCCCGATCGGTGATCGCCAGCCCCTCATACCCCAGCTCCTTGGCGCGATCGGCCAGTTCCAGAGCGTGCGAGGCTCCCTCAAGAAACGAAAAATTCGACTTGCAGTGCAGCTCAAAATACCGTCCAGCCATCGGACCACCTGATCAACAGGAACAAATGTCTCTGTTCAGGTTCTATAGGATTCATTCGTACAGTTCAAGAGCTGCTCAGCAATCCCCCAATCCTCTTGGGAAACTGCCTCCATAAGCTTTTCGATCCTTTGTGTGTGCTCCGGAAGGAACAGTGCTGGTTGTTCAACCGTCCACCCTTCGGGGATCCATCGATCCAGCCACCGCTTGGCCAATTTCTCCACCGACTTAGGATCCAGGACGGTGACGCTCGCACTGCGTTGCAATCGATCGGGTAGAGGAACAACTGATTCAAGATCGCACTTGGTGCGAACTACCCAGCAACGCTCCCCCAGCATCTCCATCCACGCCTCATGCTCCGATGTCCAGGGCTGATCGGCAGCCGTCAGCAACCAGACGAAGTCGACATCTTTCAGAAGCTGCCGGGCGGCGGCGATCCCAAGGCTTTCGATCTCATCCGAGGATTGCCGCAGTCCCGCCGTATCAATCAGCTCCAGTGGCCAGCCCCCAAGAGCGATTCGCTGGGAGATCAGGTCGCGAGTTGTCCCAGGTGCTTCGTGGACGATCGACCGGGTGAATCCGGCGAAGGCATTCAGCAGGGAGCTCTTGCCGGCGTTGGGTAGTCCGGCCAATGCGATCCGACAGGGCCTCAGCCACTGCAGACTCCAAGGAAGCCAACGTCGCACCGAATCGATCCGCGCCACCGCGTCGGCGCGGCTCCTGCGATCGACCGCTTCCTCAATCCCTGCCCAGTGGCGATCCATGACACCGCGGCTTTGCACCAAAAGCGCTGCGGCGACCTGACTAGTCGGCGCCATCGGCAATGCCTGCCATGCGGCCTGCGCGAAATAGCCAAGCTGTTGGGTTGGATCAGTTGCCAGCCATCGATCGCTTGACACGGCATCGCAACCGAGCTGTTGGAGGTCGTCCAGAATGCGCCGTGCGGCAGCTCGCCCCCCGTGGCAATGGATCTCCAGGCGATCCTCTGCCACCAGACAGACAACCACCCCCTCACCAGCGCGTTGCTGACAGGCTTCCCCACCAGTCCACACCCCATAACGGATCCGATCAACCTTCCACGGACTTGGCCGATTGGGAAGCCAGAGCTTTTGAAGGAACGCTACTGCTTGCGCCCCCCAGAGACCGATCACCGCCACCGCCGCAGGTGCGTCGCCCGTCAACAGACATACCTGCGTCCTCCTGTCGCTCACGCTGCCGACTCCTCGACGGCCCCGGTCACCCGAAGCAGGAACTGCGCCTTCTCGAGGAGGGGATCGTCGTATGTGATCTGCAGCAACCCTTCGGATCGCATCTGATCGATCAACTGATGGTGTTGAGCCAGTACCCGACGACCAATCTCCTGCAACCGAGATCGCCTGAGCAGCCAGGTCAGCACCACCATGGCAAAGAGAAAAATGGGGAACAGGGAAACCATGCCGCTGGTCAAAAACAGCGATGGAGAAGGATGAGGGAATTCTTCGATTTTTGCCACGCCATCGGACATCGCGTGGAAGGAGGCTGACAGGTACTGGCGATAGACGGCAACAATCGGCCCCGCCATCAGCCCCCAAAAAATGACGCTCGCAAAAAGCCCCAGAAGCTGCAAAATCGACCAAGGGACCTTGGAGCGTTCCATCTGCTCGTCAAAGACCAGATGGGATCTTGTCTGCAGTTCCTCAAGGCCGCTCAACCGGATCATCCCCTCGCGGTTTCCTGGTGAACGATGGCTGAACGGTCCCAGGGAAGTGTCCAAGGAGGCATAGAACTGTCGCTGGATCGGATCCCATCGGTCCTCCAGTTGCTGGGACACACGCTGCCGAATCCCCTGCTCGATCGCCTGCTGAGCCTGCCGCGAACTTTGAAGATTGCGAGCCCAGGCGATGAGCGTACCAAAGAGCGAAGGGACGCTACCGGTGAGGGCCCAGAGCAATCGATCCCAGGCACCGGCGACCAGGCTGAGCATCGAGATCGCGGTGCGATAGGGAAACCAGATCCCCGCAGTATCCTGCACGATCTGCGCACGGCGGCGACTTCGAATCGCTGTCTCCAGCACGGCGCTGGATCCCAGCAGCGATTCAATCACCTGCGAAGGCAATTTCTCTGCCTCCCGTTCGATCGTCCTCAAAGAGCCAAGAAGTTGCGGCACCTCCTGCTGCATGCACTGCGATACGTGCCGGAGGTAACGCTGCCTGGCGGCATCCAGTCGCGATTGCCGCGACTGCGCGAATCGATCCAGCGACAGCCCCCCAAGCCTTTCCCGAAGCTGCTGCCTCCATCGCTCTGCCCCCCCCAGCTCATCTCCCGTCGCCTCAAAATCCTCGATCAGGATCGGTGCCATCCACTGCGTCTTCTCGGCGCTCTGTCGCAACCATCGTGACCAGGCTTCCATATCTTCTGCCAGCGATGTACTGCAAACACCATCCGCCAGATCTGAAGGAGGAACTGCTGTGATCACAGGAATGCAGATCGCTCCTTCGATCCATGACGCAATGCGGCTGGCGATCGCCGATCGCAGCTGATCGCGCCGCATCACCAGAATCTGAATCGGCGACATCTGCAGCAATGCGCGGGTTCGATCTGCTATGGATGGATCGGCGTCGGTAACGCCGGGCGTATCCAGCAGCGTGTAGGGCATGCCCAGTGGCACCATCTGATCGGACGGAATCTGCACCCAGCGTTCCTTCCCACCATCCATCTGCTCGGGCGCCACAGGCCCAATCCAGACCACCTGCGAGGTCGCCTCCGATCGCAGAACCCCGCTGGGGATCTGAGACCGCAAAGTGGCCGACTGCACCAGTTGCCTAGCCAGCCAGCTTTTACCCTGTCCGGTAGGACCAACCAACGAAATCAATTGGGAAGGAATCCCTCGGCTATCGAGGATCTGGTCGACCTCCTGCGCATACTGCGTCGCGCTGGCACGCACCGCCGCCGCGATCGGTCGATCTGGAAACAGCGACTCCACCGCCCCCAGCACCCGCTCTCCAAACTGCCTCTGGTAATCCGCTTCAAGTCGCGTCATCCTGCCACTCCTTTTCCAGCGTTCCCAAAGCCTTCAAAATTTCAGAGAAGTCTTTGTCCGACAGTGCGACGGGCAGCTGAATTCCAGAGAGTGCACTTCTCGATTCGATTGGAATCTCGGAGGGCTGCAACTTCAACTGGGTTCCCTGCCACGATAACCGTGCTGCCTCCGAAGGGGCAGGCCTTGGTAGCCCCAGTTCATCGCAGCCAACCAGAAACAAATCGCTCCATTGCTGCCATGCCACATGCGATTCAGCCAGCTGCGGCAATTGGTCTCGATTGAACATCGCAATCCCGACCCCCGCCACACCTGCCACCAACAGCTCTTTGATCGATGCCAGCACCAATACGCTGGAACCTCCCATGTCGAAGGGAAGAGCGATCACGGCAAGAAGGGGCGCAAAGAGCAGCGAAGCAGGAACAACTCCATTCCAAAGCCGCTGCTTCCACGACATCGCCTTCCACACCTCTTCAGTCAGACGATCCAGTTCCTGATCGTCCAGTCTTGCCTTGCTTTGCGCCTGAAACCGATCGATGATCTGCTGGCATCGTCGATCCAATTCGGCAGTTGATGCTCCCGCTGGCACCAGTTGCAGATGGACCAGATCGCGCCGTAGCGGCTCGGCCAGCGCAGCGGCGCTGACCACCTGCCCCAACTCGCCGCGATGCAATTTCTCCTGCACCCCCTGGAATACCTGACGCGACTGATCCTCAAGCATGCGCATGGGGTTGAGCCGTTTACTGAGCTGCGCCCATTGCTGCTTGGTCGATTCGGCGATGCGGAGCACCAGCCGGCTTGGCTTGGCCCACCATGGCGCCGTTCGCTCCAGCGATCGGCTGACCTGCTGGATAATCTCCTGCGAAGCATGTAACCGCACTTCGCCGTTCGCCTTTTTGGGGTCTAGCGAAAACTCGTAGCTGGCCATCGCCAACGACCGCTGCAATCGATGTACAAGCTGGTGCTTCTTCGCCTGCTGCTGTGCGAATTCCTTCCCTGCGTCAACTAGCCGCTCCCGCAACTGCTCCAGTAGACTGCCTTGTTGATCGCGCCAAAGCTGACTGCGATCCAGCTGCCGCCCGAGATCATTGAGATAATGGGTCTCTGGAATCGTATCGGGAGGCTGCGGAGACCTGCGAGGATACAATTCGACGAAAATCGGAAGAGCCATATCGCCAACATCCAGCCCCAGCGGCTCCTTTGGCAATCGCTCCCTCTGATGTGGACCATCGAAATGATACGCCATGTAGACTCTCTGCAGTCCAAATCGATCGATCGAGCGCGTGATCTCGAGGGCAATCTCTTCCATCCGGTAACGCCGTGGGACTCGGTTGATCAATAACCATCGCTCAATCCCTGCCATCTCATGCTGCATGCCGTGGAGGAGATGAGCCAGCGATTGATCGTGCAGATTGTTGGCTCCGGCAACCACAAGAAACGTGGAGCTGACACGCATCGCCCGCTCCATGATCTTGCTGCGGTAGGTCGCCGCCATCCGTGATGCGTCCGCCGCATGACCTTCGCGAGGAGCATCCTGGCGTTCGGATGCCTTGCCAGTTGTCATCTCTTCGGGCAGTAGTCCCGTTTGGATGTCAGGGCAGTCCATAATTGCAACACCCCATCGGTCCAGCATGGTGTCGCAGGCGATCAGCGGAATTGTCAGGGGCTCCTCTTCCGACGGGGCTGCAACAGCTTCTGCATCGATCAGCAACTTCGGAACGACATGGCCGTTGTATTGCTGGAAGGCGACCGCTGGATCTTCCGCCAACTGTTCGATCTTCCCGCCGAAAAGCTGCTGCATCCGATCGGTTAGCATGCGCCAGGATGAACCATCCTGTTGCCAACTGGCAGGAACCCAAAGGACAAATCGATGGGTCCCCTGATTGCTCCCCTGCCCGATCAGCACGCGCCGCCGTCCCTCAGGACTCAAAAAAGATGCCAGCAAGCTGCTCTTCCCGGCATTCAGCAGTCCTGTGATAGCGATGATCGGAAAACTTTGCATCTGCTCGCTGGCGCTTAGTTGCCCCAGCAGTGATTCGACCTCCTGAAGATAGTTCGCGTGGAGTACCGAATCGCCGACCGGCAACTGCTGCAGCAGGTCGGTCCATCGAAGCGCGGACCCCTGGTCGATCGGCTGATCCAATCGTCTCTGAAACCGAGCTATCGACTCAGATAAAGTCACACCTGCTACCTGCTGCAATCCGACAGTGACGCCTGGGTTGGAATTAAGCCATTCCAACCCCCCCCGGGAAGTGCTCTCCCATCCCCTCCTCACCATCGTAACAAGCCGCAGTAGCAATCGAATTGCCCCGGCTGCGCAGAAACGGTTGGAACCGCTTCCCTTCCCCCTGCGACCGCTACAACCTAACGAACCGCTACCTACCGTCCGGGGGGGCGACAAACCCAGCCTTCCGAAAGATAGGGGAAAAGAAATCCTGTTGAGCCGAACTCCGCTACTCTTGTCGTTGGATGATGACGCACTAAGAAAAAAGCCGCGTCGGTCTGTGCCCGACGCGGCTTTGGGGATGTGACCTGTTGCTCGCAAGGGTGCCTCACGAGCAGCGTCTCTTATCAGCTGCAACCGTTGCTTTGACCACAGTTGGGGCAGAGGTAGCAGGCTGCATTCCGGTAGGTGATGCAACCGCAGTTGGAGCAAGAGGGGGCGTCGGCCTGGATCGAGCCCATCTGGCGGCTAAGGACTGACTCCTGTCCGTTCGCTCCTGATGTTGCCTGCAGCAGCCTTTCCACAGTCTGGGTGAAGCTGGCAGCTGGAATACTCTCTGCACCGTTGCCATTGACCGGTACCGTCGACAGCTTGGTCTTCTTCCCTTCGGTTGGACGAGCTTCCCCGTCTGACTCCGTTCGGCCACTTCCCGACTGGGATTCACGGAAACCCGGCAGGAAGGTAAGTCCAAGCCAACGGAAGATGTAGTCCACGACGCTTCGAGCCGTCCGGATCTCAGGGTTCGTCGTGTGCCCCATGGGTTCGAAACGGGTATGACTGAACTTGTAGACGAGAACGTCCAAAGGTACGCCGTACTGCAAAGCGATCGAAATGGCGGTACCGAAGCTATCCATCAAGCCACCGACGGTGCTTCCTTCCTTGGCCATCGTGATGAAGACTTCGCCAGGCCGTCCATCAGGATAGAGCCCCACGTTGATGTAGCCTTCATGGCCACCGACATTGAACTTGTGGGTCACCGAGTTGCGGGTGTCCGGCAAGCGCTCGCGACCAGGCTTCGTCGCTGCAGCAGCACCCTTCTTCCCCTCTACCTTGGTCGACAGCGGTTGGCTCTGCTTCGAACCATCCCGATAGATGGCGATTGCCTTAAGCCCCAGCTCCCAACCCCAGAGATAGGCATTGGCAATATCTTCTGGAGTCACATCATTGGGCATGTTTACCGTCTTGCTGATCGCTCCAGACAGGAATGGCTGGGCTGCCGCCATCATCTGGACGTGAGCCCGCCATCCGATGCTGCGTGTACCCTGCGCCGGTTTAAAGGCGCAATCGAAGACAGGCAGATGGGAATCCTTGAGCCCAGGTGCTCCTTCAATCGTGTCCCGGTCGTGGACGTAGGCTTCAATCGCCTGCACGCTGGCGTCGTCATAGCCCAGCGTCTTGAGTCCTAGCGACAGCGATCGGTTGATGATCTTCATCATCCCACCACCAGCCATCTGCTTGTACTTGACCAGAGCGATGTCCGGTTCGATGCCCGTGGTATCGCAGTCCATCATGAAACTGATGGTACCGGTAGGAGCCAGAACGGTGGCTTGAGCATTGCGGAAGCCGTGCTTCTTCCCCTTCTCCAGAACCATCTCCCAAAGCGAGCGGCAGGCATTCTTCAACTCCGGCGGCGATGCCGGATCGATCTGCTCCACAGCATCTCGGTGCATCTGCATGACACGCAGCATCGGATCGCGATTGGCTTCGTAGTCAGCAAATGGTCCAACCACCGCCGCCATCTCGGCGCTGGCCAGATTCGCTGCGCCATGCAGAAGAGCCGTCACAGCTCCGCAAAGTCCGCGAGCCGATTCCGAGTCGTAGGACATTCCGAGAGTCATCGCCAGCGAGCCCAGGTTAGAGTAACCCAAGCCTAGGGGACGGTAGCGATGGCTATTGTATGCGATGCGATCGGTAGGATAGCTGGCGTGATCGACCAGGATCTCCTGCGCGATGAAGAAGATGCGACAGGCTGCAACGAAGCCTTCGACGTCAAATGAACCATTCTCTCGTCGAAACTTCAGCAGATTGATCGACGAAAGATTGCATGCCGTGTTGTCCAGGAACATGTACTCCGAGCATGGGTTGCTGGCGTTGATGCGACCCGAATTGGGGCAGGTGTGCCAGCGATTGATCGTCGTGTCGTACTGCACCCCCGGATCGCCGCAGTGCCATGCGCATTCGGCCATCCGGTTCAGCAGCTTCTTGGCGTCATAGACTGGCGGCTCCCCTTCCGAATTGTCGCTCACCCAACGCGTCTTCCAGGGCTGGCCCTTCTTGACCGCTTCCATGAACTCGTCGGTCACCCGAACCGACAGATTCGCATTCTGGAACATCACGGAGGAATAAGCTTCGCCATTGAAGTTGGATTCGTACCCTTCGCGAATCAGCGCATGGGCTTTCTGCTCTTCACGATGCTTGCACTCAATGAACTCCAGAATGTCCGGGTGCCAGACCTTGATCGACTGCATTTTGGCAGCACGCCTGGTCTTCCCACCCGATTTCACCACCGCCGCAATCTGATCGTAAACTCGCATGAAGGACAGCGGGCCACTCGGCTTGCCACCTCCAGCCAACTTCTCGCGACTGCTGCGGATGGTCGAAAGGTCAGTGCCCGTCCCCGACCCGAACTTGAAGAGCATCGCTTCGCTGGTCGCCAGCCGCATGATGTCTTCCATATTGTCTTCTACCGACTGGATGAAGCAGGCAGACCCCTGCGGATACTCGTACGGGTTCTCCGGCTGCTCCACCTGCCCCTTCTCAACATTGTAATGCCAATTGCACTTAGCTCCCTTCACACCATACTGCTGCGCCAACCCGACGTTGAACCAAACGGGGGAATTGAACGCACCCACCTGATGCAAGCAGAGCCAACTCAACTCTCGGTAAAACTGCTCGCCATCCTCCGGCGTATCAAAGTAACCGTCGGAAATACCCCAATCAGCGATGGTACGAGTGACGCGATGGATCAGCTGGCGTACACTGTACTCCCGCTCCCCAGGCTTGGTCGGGTCACCGTAGAAATACTTGCTGACCACCACATTGGTCGCCAACTGGCTCCAAGTCGTCGGAATCTCGCAATTGGTCTGCTCGAACAGCACCTTGCCATTCTCGTCTTTGATCGAAGCCGATCGCGTTTCCCAATCGACGGTGGTGAAGGGGTCAGTCACCGACGGGGGGCAAAACCTAGCCGGCACCTTCAGCCCCGGACGATTGCCACGCACCTCCTTGGTCGTACGGCTCTTCCCCTTCATCTCACGCCCTAGTTCTGCCGTTGCCATCGATACTGCTCCTCATGCATGGTACGAGATAAGTCCAAAGGATGAGCGCTCTCGCACTCCTCAATGGTATACAGAAATTCATCCCTAAAGCAAAAGTTGGGTATCATACCCCACTAAGATTCCTAGCAAACCCGAGCCAATCGACCTCTCCAGGTCCGATGACATCCGCCAGTTTGTCGCTCGCGATCTCTTACACACTACCTGTAGTGGTCGCTCTCAATGAGAGCACTATCGGTTGCGAATGGTCCAACAGTCTAGCGAAGCCATCCGGCATGTCAAATTTCGATGATCGGTACGCGAAACCCCAATTGGTACTTGGGATTTCTTGCAAGTTAACCCCTACGGGTGGCAACCTAACCACGGGCTTGCATGCATCCTTAAGTCTCTGTGTCGCAAAGATTTGCGACTGTTTCCAAGCCCAGGTCATGGTCTCTAATGAGCCGCTCGAAAAAAAGAAGAAATTTTTAAGATCTCGATCAATTTTTCCCCCGATAGTTAGTGATCATTTGTTTTCCTTGGCCGCTCATTCCCCCCAATTTGTCCACTCGGTAGCATGTCATCGACCGACAAAGACCGAGTTTGCTTCCCCGTCGGCAAGGAAAGCCTCCCCAGGTCGCTTCGCCGCTCCCCTGTGCAGTTGTTATGTGCAGTTGTTATTTCCTCCTCTGCTAATGCGGCCGAATCGGGTTGAATCCACCGACTCGATGCTTTCTGTCGGCCATGAAAGCCGCCGGTTCCCTGAAGCTCCACCTCCCAGGCGGTCGCGAGGAAGGCACATGACAACCTGCCGCTTACGGGAAAGTGACGCCGTTGGCGCGGCCATTCTCTTGGGATGCCAGCCAGGGCAAGGGGGGGCGTGTCGACGATTGGCAGCACTCTCTGGCATTGGTATCCTGAACAACTTGTTGGAGGGTTTCATCGAGGTCGCGGGGACCGCGGTGAAAGCCCTTGTGTGTCTGACCTGCCGAAACTCTTCGTGGTAGCGGCCAAAGACTCCTAAAACATGTAGAGATTGCGATCGATCTATCGTCGCCCCTCTTTGGCATCCCTTTCCCCACCTGTGTTAGATCCTCTTCCAAGGAGCGAACGATTTATGGCACGACCAGTGACGCTTTTTACCGGACAGTGGGCCGATCTTGGCATCGAGCAGATGGCAAGGATGACGAAGGATTTTGGATACGACGGAATTGAACTGGCTTGCTGGGGCGATCACTTCGAGGTCCAGCGAGCGCTCAAGGAACCCGACTACTGTGCCGCCAAACGAGACCTTTTGGCGCGTCATGGTCTGCAGTGTCACGCAATCAGCGCCCACCTGGTGGGGCAGGCAATTTGCGACCCGATCGACCAGCGGCACAAGTCAATTCTTCCCGGCTACATCTGGGGCGATGGGGATCCCGCCGGAGTGACCAGACGGGCGATTGAGGAACTGAAGGACACGGCGCGGGCGGCGAAGAAATTCGGTGTATCTGTGGTCAACGGCTTCACGGGATCCAGCATCTGGCATTTGAACTATTCGTTCCCACCCGTTCCGCAGTCGATGATCGACGACGGCTATCGCCTATTCGCCGAACGCTTCCATCCGATTCTGGACGTTTTCGGGGAATGCGGAATCCGCTTCGCGCTGGAAGTCCATCCAACAGAGATTGCTTTCGACCTCTATTCGGCACAGGTGGCATTGGATGCAGTTGGGCATCGCGAGGAATTTGGTTTCAATTTCGACCCCAGCCACTTGATCTGGCAGGGGGTGGATCCTGTAGAGTTTCTCCGCGCCTTCCCGGACCGAATTTATCACGTCCATATCAAAGACGCGACGACTCGTCTGAACGGCAAGTCAGGGATTCTTTCCAGCCACTTGAACTTTGGCGATCCACGCCGAGGCTGGGACTTCCGCAGCCCTGGCCGCGGTTCGGTAAACTTCGAGGAGATCATCCGGACACTCAATGACATCGGCTATAAGGGCCCCTTGAGTGTCGAATGGGAAGATAGCGGAATGGACCGCGAGTTCGGGGCTCGGGAAGCCGCGGGATTCGTCCGCAGGATCGATTTTTCCCCGAGCAATCGGGCTTTCGATTCGGCCTTCGAGAAGTCCTGACCTCAGCTCCAAAACTCCCCAGTCACAGGATGCCGTCGGATTGATCACCATCCACTTCAACGGACAGCTCCAGCAGCTGCCGCAGCCAATAAGCCTCAAGCAACTGCTCGACCAGTCCGAGGTGCAGACTCGATTTTGCGCCCTGGAACTGAACGGCCAACTGGTGCCGCGGGAGCAGTGGGCGTCGACGCTGCTTGCTGAGGGAGACCGGCTGGAAGTGGTGACGCTGGTGGGTGGTGGTTAGTTGACTCCCCTAACATTGTCGCTCCTTCCATCAATCGGCCGCTGTCAGGGCGGATGGGCGAGCGAAGGGGAGCCGGGGCAAGGAGAAAGCATGAGCGGGATGGCAGAAAACGATCCGTTGGCCGACCAAACGCTGCGGATCGGCACCCACACGCTGTCCAGCCGCCTGATTGTTGGGACTGGACGATACGAGACGCTGGAGGTCATGCGAGACGCGCTTGCCGCCAGCGGATCGCAATGCGTCACTGTCGCCGTCCGGCGTGAACGACTGTACGACCCTGATGGCAAGAACATTCTCGATTACATCGACTGGGATCGATTCACTCTACTGCCCAACACAGCCGGATGCTATCAGGCCGAAGATGCGGTGCGAGTCGCCAGGCTTGGCAGGGAAATCCTCCGATCCCTCGGGAATCCGGGAGCCGACTGGGTGAAGCTGGAAGTTCTTGGAGACACCAAGACGCTTCTTCCTGATCCGATTGCAACACTGGATGCATGTCGAAGACTTGTCGACGAAGGCTTTCAGGTTCTCTGTTACACCAGTGACGACCCCATCATTGCACGAAGACTGAAGGATGCGGGGGCGGCTAGCGTGATGCCCGCCGGTTCTCCTATCGGGTCAGGGCAAGGGATCCTCAACCCCAACCAGCTCAGGATCATCCTGGAGGATCTCAAGGACGGAGATCCGACGTATCCGGTGATCATCGATGCAGGTGTCGGTACGGCCAGCGATGTGGCGATTGCGATGGAATTGGGAGCCGATGGTGTGTTGCTCAATACCGCTATCGCGCACGCTAGGAACCCGATCCGAATGGCTCGCGCCATGGACTTGGCGGTGCGAGCTGGTCGCGATGCCTATCTGGCCGGCAGAATGCCCAAACGACTCTATGCGGCTGCCTCCAGTCCCGAAGCGGGGACGATTACGATGAGACCTCCCAATGTCCAATGAAACTGATTCTGCCAGCACCGCGGTCGTCGCCACTCCTTTCCCAGTGGATCCTGGCCATGGCGGCACGGTGATCATCGATTACCAGATGGGGAATCTTCGAAGCGTCCAGAAGGCGCTGGAGAGAATTGGCCAGCCTGCCTATGTGTCCTCCGATCCCCAGCGCGTCGCCTCCGCCGATCGCGTCGTTCTGCCAGGGGTTGGGGCCTTCCGGGATGCGATTCGGGAACTTCGCCAGCGTGGCTTGGTCGATGTGATTCATCAGACCATCGAACAGAAAAAGCCTTTCCTCGGGATTTGCCTAGGGCTACAACTGCTGTTCGAGCAATCGGAAGAATTTGGAGTTCACTCGGGGTTGGGGATTCTGCCCGGCAAAGTTGTTCGATTCCAACTGGACCGATCCTACAAAGTGCCGCACATGGGCTGGAACCAGGTGCATCACTGTCAGCCCATGCAAGCGATCGACAGCGCGGTGGAGGAGGGATCGTTCTTCTACTTCGTTCACAGTTACTATGCGGTTCCGGGTCGTCGCGAGGATGTGTGGCTGGAAAGCGATTATGGCGGCAGGTTTTGCGCCGCAGTACGGCGCGGCAATTTGATCGCGACGCAATTCCATCCCGAGAAGAGTCAGGGCGCCGGCATGAAGCTGCTGAAAGCCTTCGCCAGTCTATGACTTGAGACGCCAGTTCCCGGGTCATTGCCACGGGTTGTCACCTTGCACACCTTCGGTGTGCTTATGGTGTCGTGATTTGTGTTGCGGATGTCCGATGACGCCGCCCCCCGGGGGAAATCCGGTCTTAGTCAGTCGCTGGAGGATTTGGGGCGATCGGTCCAGCGACCGATCAGGTAGTAGAACAGTGGCGTTAGAAAAATACCAAAGAGCGTCACCCCTAGCATGCCGCTTAAGACCGCCACCCCCAGCGTTTTCCGCATCTCAGCACCCGCCCCCTCGGCCAGTACCAGAGGCACCACGCCGAGGATGAATGCGAAGGATGTCATCACGATCGGTCGCAGACGTACTTTGCATGCGTCGACCGTTGCCTCCAGGATCGGCTCCCCAGCCCGCACCTTCTCCCTGGCAAACTCAACGATCAGAATGGCGTTCTTGCAGGCCAATCCCACCAAAACCACAAACCCGATCTGCACAAAGATGTTGAGGTCCATTCGCGCTAGAAAGATACCGATCAGCGCGCTGAAGATGCACATCGGTACCACCAGGATCACGGCAAACGGCACCGTCCAGCTTTCGTACTGACCCGCTAGAACAAAGAAGACCAGGATGCAGGCACCGGCAAAAGCCGCGATCGGATTTCCCAGCCAGTCGGCCAGCGTCTCCAGGCGACTGGACTCCTTCTCCAGCAACGATAGTTCCGTCCACTCATATCCGAAACCTGCTGGTAAAGTCTGTTTGGCCACCTCGTCCACTACCTCCATCGCTTGGCCAGAGCTGATGGTGGGGAACGCAGCACCGTTGATGGTAGCCGAGGGGAACATGTTGTAGCGGGTCACCAAGATCGGGCCGGCTGCCGGCTGGATATCGACCACGGAGCCCAAGGGGATCATGTCGCCGGTCTGGCTACGCACCCGGATCTGCTTGACATCCTCGATCCCGCTTCGGTATTTCCCTTCATTTTGCAGGATCACCTGCCAGGTGCGACCAAAGCGATTGAAGTCGTTGACATAGTTGCTTCCCAGATATATCTGCAGCGCCGAGAATACCTCCTGCAGTGGAAGTCCCATCGCCTTGCATTTTTCGCGATTCACATCAACAAACCACTGCGGTGAGGTCGCTCGAAAACTGTTCACCATTCCCAGAATCTCAGGGCGGCTGGTTCCTTCCTTGGCCAACTGGTCGGCAGCATCGGTCAATGCTCGAAGACCAACATCCGATTGATCCTGCACCATCAACTTGAATCCGCCGGCGGTTCCCAGGCCATCGATGGGTGGGGCGTTGTAGACGGAGACTAGGGCGTCGGGGATTTCGCGATTGAGCTTTGCTTTGAGGAGTCGTTCCAGGTTGCGAGCCTTCAGTTCAGGGGCGTGCCGATCATGGAATGGCTCCAAAATCACAAATAGGCCGCAAAGATTCGATCCGATGGCGTTCAGGATGAAAGATTGCCCTGGAACCGAAATGACGTGAGCGACCCCCGGCGTCTGGGAAATGATCTGCTCGACATCGCGCAGCACCGTTTGGGTGCGAGGCAGCGACGCAGCATCGGGTAACCGTATGTCCGCTACCAGATACCCTTTGTCCTGGGCTGGAATGAATCCGGTAGGGATTTTGGTCAGCCCCAAATAGGTGAGTGCCAAGAGTCCCAAATAACCAAGAAGCATCACCGGAGCAAGCCGCAGGATCCATCGCACGATCGCTCCATAGCCGTTTGCCGTTCGGTCGAAAAACTGATTGAACGCGGTGAAGAAAATGCGGATGATTCGATTGATCGAGCCGCCCAGCGCCCAGCCGGCAACGGCCAGAACGGCACCAACCGCCAAGGGCAGCCATTGGCTGAGCAGGCTGGTGGTGGAACCGCTGGCGTGGTCTTCCAGTTCGCTGTGGCCAGATGCGGCGCCAACCATCCAGGTCCGCGCGGCCCACCAACCCAACATCGCCATCAGCAGAGCGATACCGGGACGTGGCAATGCCTGGCCGCTTGCGTGCCCGCCGGAGTGCCCTTCGCCATGACTTCCGCCATGAGCATCGCGTCCCGAGAAAATCATTCCCGCCACGGCAGGTGTCAGTGTCATCGCACTGATGGCGCTCAGCAGCATCGACGCGGAGATCGTGATGGCGAACTGTCGGTAAAATTGTCCTGTGATCCCGGAAAGGAACATGCTGGGTAGGAAGACCGAACTGAGAACCAGGGTGATGGCGATGATCGGGCCGGTGATTTCCGACATCGCCTGCAGCGTCGCCTCGCGGACCGGCAATCCCTTGGCCAACCATCGTTCGATGTTCTCCAGCACCACGATCGCATCATCGACCACGATACCGATAGCCAGGACCAGACCAAAAAGCGTCAGATTATTCAGCGTGTATCCGGTGGCAGCGAGCACCAGCAGAGTGCCAATCAGCGAGACGGCCACGCCGATCATCGGAAGCAGCGTGGCTCGCCAATCTTGCAGGAAAAGGAAAGTCACCAGAGCGACAAGGATCACCGCATCTCGGAGCGTCTTAAAAACTTCCGCTACGGACTCCGTTATAAAAGGTGTCGTATCGTAAACGATGCGGTAGCGAAGGTCGTTAGGAAAAGAATTGGCCAGTTCGTTCATCTTTCGGCGAACGCTTCTGGCCACCTCCAGTGCATTGGCACCCGGGACCGTGTAGACCGCCAACCCCACGGAGGGTTTGCCATCCAGGTAGCATCGCGTGTCCTTGTTTTTGGCTCCCAGTTCGATTCGGGCGACATCGGACAATCGGACGATCGGAGCCGACGTGCCAGTGCTTGCCGGCTTGCCGGTCTTGACGACGATGCGGCCGAATTCCTCCGCCTTGGCCAATCGCCCAAGAGTCGTCAGCGGAAGCTGAAACTCCAGTGACTCCGGCGACGGCTGCTGCCCGATCTGCCCTGCAGCGACCTGAATGTTCTGCTCTTTCACCGCAGCGACAATATCCGATGCGGTCAGTCCTTTGGCAGCAAGCTTCTGCTGGTCCAGCCAGACCCGCATCGCGTAATCCTGCTGACCGAGCATCGAGATGTCGCCGACGCCGGTGACGCGAGCCAGTGCGTCGCGAAGACGAATCTGAGCGTAATTCGAAAGATACAGCTGGTCGTAGGTGGGTTGCTGTGCAGCCGGATTCGTTTCGGAATAGAGATTGATCACCAGCAAGATGCTGGCCGAGCGCTTCTTGACCGACACGCCCGTCAGCTTGACCGTTTCGGGCAAGGAGGGGATCGCCTGCGAGACTCGGTTCTGGACCAGCACCTGGGCCGTATTGAGGTCGGTGCCAACCCGAAAGGTCACCGTTAAATTGTACGCCCCATCGTTAGTCGACTGGGAAGACATGTAGAGCATGTCTTCGACACCATTGACCTGCTGTTCGATCGGAGCACCGATCGTTTCGGCAACGACGGTCGAGCTGGCGCCGGGGTAGTAGGCTGTGACCTGGACCGACGGAGGTGTGATCTCCGGATACTGGGCGATAGGAAGGGTGACTCCTGCCACCAGGCCAGCCAGAATGATCAGAATCGAAATAACCCAGGCAAGAATCGGGCGATCGATGAAGAAGCGGGCGAGCACGGGTTGGGGTTCCTGAGAGCGGGCGAATGGAAATCGGTCGATGAGTCGCTCAACAAGGGTCACGTTCCTGGCGGTGGATTGGCCGAGCTGGTACCGATCTGCACCTGGGCACCGGGCACCACCTTCTGGATTCCGCGTTCGATCACGCGATCGCCGGCAACCAGACCACTTTCGATGACGCGAAGGCTGTCGACCTGGGCTCCCGTTTCCACAGGGCGCCGAACGACTTGATTGTTTTCGTCGACGACAAAAACATACTGCTCGACCAAGTCGTTCTGGACGCACCGATCGGGAATCGCCAGCACCTGACGCGGCGGCCCCAGAGGAATGCGGACGCGAACAAAGAGCCCCGGAGAGAGTTCTCGGGTTCCCTGAGGCGGCTTGGGGTTCGCGAATTCGGCTCGCAATTCCAACGTTCCGGTCGCCGAATCGAATCGGTTCTCCGCAAACTCCACAATTCCCTTCCACGGATAACCGCTTTGGGTCTCCAACTCCATTTCCACTGGAATCCTACCAGGAGACGCTTCCTTCAGCTTTCCCTGCCGCACCTGCTCGCGAAACTTCAGCAGGGTAGGGGAGTCGATACTGAAGTAGACATAGATCGGGTCGACGCTGACCAGTGTTGTCAGAAGTGTCTGATCGGCCTGGATCAGATTGCCAGGGGTCACCAAGGCCCGGCTGGCGACACCGGTGATCGGCGCCTTCACCGATGTGTAACGCAGCTTCAGCTCCGCATCCGCCAGCGTCGCTCTTGCGGAATCGACGCCAGCTTCGGAGGACAGTTTATTGGCCATGGCCACTTCGTAATCCTGCTGGGCGACGGCGTTGGATTTGAGCAGTTCTTCTAGACGTTTGACCTCGACCGCGATCTGCTCCGACTGCGCGGTTACTCGCCGAATCTCCGCCTGTGCCTTTTGAACTGCAATCTCAAACGGCTCCGGATCGACCAAGAACATCGGGCTGTCCTGTGCAATTTCCGCACCGTCCTGAAAGAGCAGTTCCTTCAGGTACCCAGGGACTCGGGAGCGTACTTCGATGGTTTGCTTGGCTTCCGTGCGGCCAGTGTAATTTGCGTAATCGGTGTGTTCGATCAGCAACGGCTGCGTCACACCAACGCGTGGTGGTTCCTTGTCCGCTAGCGGAAGGGTGACCGGTGAGCAACCTTGTGAAAGAAGAAGAAACAGGACGACGCATCTGCGGGACATGGGCTCCCCCTTTTCTGAGTCGGGCTAATGGATCAGGTAGATGGCAGCCAAAGCCGCTAGCTGGCCTTCGGATTATGAGGCTACCAAGATGGGAGGCGGAATCAAGGTGGGGAGAGCGAACAGTTGCTGGCAGCGCACGTCACAAAGCAACTCGATGGATCGAACCATGCGGCCTTAACCAAGCATCGGACTCTGATTGAAAGAGAGAATTGCTTTGGCAGTCAGGTCGATCCTATCGCCGTTTCAGATTCAGTTCATGGAACCAGAGGTCATCGTTCGGCACATTCAGTTCCATGCGTTCGAAGACGCCCTTTGCATTGCAGACGAAATGAGCCGTTCCTTCGTCAAACCAAGCGTACTGCTGGTCCCAATGGATGACAAAGGTGTCGTAGTGGAGATGCTGGAGCCGACCGGTCAGCCCGGGGGTTCGCAGGAATGCGATTCTCAACTGGTCTCCGATTGCATCGACTCGTACCTCTCCGTACATCGGGCATTCGAAAACGCCCTGATAGTCGGTCATGGGATGGCTGGGTTTTGTGTTGGTTGCTGCTGGCTGGATAGCCTGGTCGATTCGATCGCGGAACGCCTGGCGCGACTTGCGAAACAGCTCCAGGTTCTCGCCGCTCCAATCCCTGCGGGGAAGGCCCAGGGCAAGATCGATCAATTCGTAGGTTGCTGCGGAGGGATAGCCTGTCATGCTGTTGGTCAAGACCACCACCCCCAGCTGCTCTTCAGGGACCAGCATCACCTGGGAATACATGCCATCGTATCCGCCGCCATGGGCGATCACTTTGCGGCCCTGGTAATCGGAAAGAGCCCAGCCCGAACCATAAGCTCGAAAATGGGTCGACGGGAAGCGGCTGGCGCTGGCGTCAGAAATGGGGACAATTGTCTGGGGGGCCCAAAGATCATGCAGCGTTTTCTGCTTGACCAAGGGGCCTTCCAACTGGCTGGCGTTGCGAAGCAGTGCAGCGACCCACTTAGCCATATCTTCCGGCGACGAGATCAGCGAACCGGCCGGTGCCATGTTGTCCCAATTGACCCATGGGATCGGTCGCGAGGATGACTCCAGCGTCTTATGGGGCTGCGCGAAGTTGCCTGCCGACAAAAGATCTCGCACGGATACTAAAGTGCGATGCATCCCAATCGGCCGCAGGATCTCCTTCTGAACAAAGAATTCCCAGGATTCTCCGCTGACCGCTTCGATCACTTGGCCAGCGACAATGTAAAGAACATTAGAATATCCGTAGTGAGATCGGAATGGTCCCTCGGAGGGCAGGTGACGCAACTTGCTGATCAGTTCCTGGCGGGAATAATCCGTTGCCCACCAGAGCAGATCGCCGCTGAAGGTGCCCAGGCCACTGCGGTGAGTCACTAGATCGCGGACCGAAAGTTCACTGGAGACCCAGCGGTCGTGCAGGGCAAAGTCGGGAAGATACTTTCGCACGGGATCATCCCAAGACAGCTTGCCTCGTTCCACCAGGCGCGCCAGTGCCATCGTCGTGAACGCCTTGGTGTTGGATGCGATGGCAAACAGCGTCTGCCCGTCGACCGCAGTTGTCTGGCCGCTATGACGAACACCAAAACCATCGGCCATCAAAACTCGATCGCGATGGACGATCGCTACGCCAACTCCTGGGACCTGCCATTCCTGCCGCATCACTTCCAGGCGCTGTTTCGCCGCCTCTAACCAGGGAACCAATGGGGGAGTCGGTGGACCCAGGATCAGATCGGGGGCTACTGTCCAAAACGGCTCGGAGGTACGTGGCAGGTCCGACTGGGCATGAACTAGCGTGTTCAAGCAGGCTACCGCCACCAACACGGCCAGAATGTAGACCATCACCGAATCGATCAGCAGTCGCACAACAACCCCTCCCATCCCTTGAATGCTCGGTCGATCTCGGTTGCTGACGAGCGGACCGATCTTGGGATCGCCGTTTCTGCAGGCTTGCCAGCTCCCCCAATCCCACATTGCCTGCACCCTTTTAGGATAATTGCAGGCGGTTGGCAGTCTGGCAAAATCGGGGGAAGATAAGTCGAATCAAAATGTCCAGGCGAGGCGTTGGGGGCGGGAAGTTACGGATTGGACCAAGGAAAAACCAGGGAAAAGAAATAGTCGGAATTCACGATTGACTCTTGGCGGTTGGGCGGAACATATTGACGTGTCGCCAAGGTTGCCGGGGTGGTCACGGATGGCCAAACCGATTGCCAGGAGAGCAGGAGGCGATCCGGCGCATCAAACCAGGGATTCGAGGGTGGACCGCTCGTTCGCCTTCCTTCCCATCGACGGAGTAGGACGTGACGTCGACATTCGACCAAGCGATCAAAGAGCAGATTCGGACGAAGATCAACATCGTCGATCTGATCGCAAGCTACACCGAACTGCGGAACTCCGGCCGTCAGTTCGTGGCTATCTGTCCGTGGCACAACGACACGCGTCCGAGCCTTCAGGTGAATCCCGATCGCCAGACCTGGAAGTGCTGGGTCTGTGATATTGGCGGCGACGTGTTTTCCTGGGTGATGCAGAAAGAGGGGATGAGCTTCCCGGAAGCTGCTAGGCTGCTGGCGGACCGTGCAGGAGTCACTATTCCCGAATTGTCCAAGAGCGGACGCGGGAATGATTCAGGCTATGGTAAGAAGCAGATGCTGGATGCCATGCGGTGGGTGGTCGACCGGTACCAGGCAGCGCTACAGCAAGAGCCGGCCGCGACAGGGTACTTGGCCGAACGAGGGATTGCGGTCAGCGAGATCGAAAAATTTCAGGTTGGTTATGCGCCATCGGGTTGGAACTGGTTGAGGGATGAGGCGAGGAAGGCGGGGGTCGATGAAAAACTGCTGCACCTGCTGAATGTTCTGGTCCCCAACCAGAATGGCGGATACTACGATCGTTTCCGATCCAGAGTGCTTTTTCCGATCTGCGATCCGCTCAGCAATCCGATTGCGATCGGCGGGCGAATTCTTCCTGGGGAAGCTCAGGATCGGGAGCAGGCGAAATACATCAACAGCAGCGAAACGCCGCTGTATCACAAAAGCCATCAGCTATACGGGCTGCATCTGGCGAGGGAGGCGATTGCCAAGAGCAAAAAGGCGGTGGTGGTGGAAGGGTACACCGACGTCATCATGGCTCACCAGCACGGCCTTTCGGAAGCCGTGGCCGTCTGCGGGACGGCGCTTGGTGATGGGCACATACGACTGCTGAAGCGCTACTGCGATTCAGTGGTTCTGCTGTTGGATGGGGATGAGGCGGGTCAGAAGCGAACCAATGAAATCCTCAACCTGTTCGTCGCGGCCAATGTCGACTTGCGAGTGGCGACGTTGCCAGATGGCTTGGATCCCTGCGATTTCTTGATCGAACGAGGTGGCGATGCGTTGAGGGAGGTGATTGCAGGGGCCAGCGATGCACTGGAGCATAAGATCCAGGTCTCCGTCCGCGGCTTTGACCCTCTGGCCGATACGCACCGCGCCACGCAGTCGCTGGAGGATATACTCCGCACACTTGCCCTGACACCCGACTCCACCGCCCCGGGAGCACCCGGAGCGTTGCGGCGCGAGCAGATGCTGAACCGGTTGCAGCGAACCTTCGGTATCTCCATCGAAATGCTCCGCAAGAGGATGAAGGAACTGAAGCAACAGAGTCAACGATCGCGGGCGACTGTCCATGGTGAGCCAGTGGCTTCCGATTCGCCCGCCCGCAGTTCGATGAAATATGGCGATCTGGATCCCTGGGATCTTGAGCTCCTTGAAATCTTTGTTCTCCATCCCGAAGTGGTGTCGCTGGCCCTGGAACGCTGCTCGGAGGATTACCTTCGCAGCGAACCGGGAAGGTTGCTGTGGCGGGTTTACCGCGATCTGGAGGCGGAAGGAGCGGATTTGGGGTTTGACCAGGTGCTTTGCTGCACCGAAGATCCCCTAGTCAAAAACTTATTGGCTTCGATCCATCTCCAGGCTGTTAGCAAACAGCAGGTGACTCGTTGGACCGGACCGCAGCGCCTGCAGGCTTTGCTGGATCACGTTGCCAGGGAGGAGCAGCAGCAGAGGGAGTTGCGTATGGTAGAGGCGATGCGGGGTGACCAGATAGGGCAGGACGAAGCTGCTGATCTGCTCCTCCAATTGGTCGCGCACCGGCGTTTTGAGTTGGGGGTGGAACTGAAGGGACCGGAAGAAGGAGACGAACAACGATGATTCTTTGAGGGTGGCAATAGCAAAGCCGAAGTGGGAAATGGAGAGCCTGCGACGGCGATAGACAAAGACACGGTGCCTGACATGGCACCACTACGGGACATTAAAGGAGTGATCGACCGTGGAACAGACAGCGATGAATTTGCGTCATCTGATTGCCGAAGGTAAGCGACAGGGGTATCTGACCTACCAGCAGGTCAACCGGTATCTTCCAGATGAGGCCAGCAGTGCTGAAAAGCTCGACCAATTGCTTCGTGCGCTTAAACGCCATGGCATCGAACTGAGAAATTCCCCAGAGCCATTGATGGATCGTCAGCCAGGCGACTCGGACGAGTCGCTTGATGTTCCCTCCTCGGAATTGACTCGGCTGACCAGCGATCCCATTCGACTGTATCTGAGCCAGATGTGTGAAATCCCTCTTCTCAGTCGCGAAGAAGAGATCGGTCTTGCCAAGAAGATCGAGATCCATCGCAAGTTGTTTCGCACCGCTGTGCTGGGTAATCCTTGGGCGCTCAAGCAAGCGACCTCCGTGCTTCAGCAGGTTCATGAGGGGCTACTGCCATTTGATCGAACAATCAAGGTTTCGCTGACGGAGCGGCTGACCAAGGAACAGATTTCTGCGCGCATGCCACACAACCTGAGGACCTTGGAGTTTCTCATTCGGGAAGTTCAGGGGCTGTTTCATCAGGTGGTACGAAAGAGCACCCGCAAGAAAGACCGCGATCAAGCCGTAGTGCGGATGATGCGCAACCGCCGCAAGAATCTAGTTCTGGTAGAAGAACTTTCGCTGCGATCGCGACGCATTCAGCCTTTGATGAAGCAACTGGTCCAGCATTCGGACCGGATGCAATGGCTGAAAGGCCGCATCGAGCAATTGGAAGATACCGGCTATGACAGCGTTGAACTACGCCGATTCCGATCGGAGCTACGGCGCCTGATCCTGCTGGTTCAGGAGAGCCCCGCGGCTCTGAAGCGACGCTGCGCCGAGTTTCAGAAGCATCACAAGGAATTCGAGAATGCCAAAAGAGAACTTTCCAATGGCAATCTGCGCCTTGTGGTTTCGATCGCCAAGAAGTACCGGAACCGCGGCCTGAGCTTTCTGGATTTGATCCAGGAAGGAAACACCGGTTTGATGCGGGCGGTCGACAAATACGAGTACCGGCGCGGCTTCAAGTTCTCGACCTATGCCACCTGGTGGATTAGGCAGGCGATCACGCGCGCCATCTCCGACCAGGCCCGCACCATCCGCATTCCGGTTCATATGATCGATGTGCTAAGTCGTCTAAGGGCTCATCAGAAGGAACTGACGCAGCAATTGGAGCGAGAGCCAACCTTTGAGGAGCTCGCGGAAGCATCGGGCGTCGGCCTGGAAGAAGTTCGGCGCGTGATGGATATCGGCCGCAATCCCACCAGTCTCGACCGACCGGTAGGCGATGGCGACGAGAATGTGCTGGCCGAACTTCTGGAGGATCCGGGGCGGGATAACCCGATGAACAACGCCACCAACGGCATGCTCCGCGACAAAATCGAGGGAGTTCTTAAGACGCTTACGTACCGCGAGCGGGAGATCATTCGACTGCGATATGGACTCCTGGATGGCTATTCGTACACACTGGAAGAAGTAGGCCGGATCTTCAAGGTGACCCGCGAGCGAGTGCGGCAGATCGAGGCAAAGGCGGTTGCGAAAATGCAGAGCCCCGTTCGATCGGAACAGTTGAGCGACTTCCTGAAGAAGGCTGGCTGAGCCAACGGAAATTTGTTGGAACAACAGTTGTTGCGACTCCAGCTCCCTCGGGAGCTGGCGTTTTTTGTGTCTGGATTCCAAGATTGGTGAGTCTGGCCCGAAGAGGCGCCATAAGGCGCTTGTGTTGGCTTCAGATTTTTTTGTCTCAGGACGAGATTGCAACTAGGAGTTGAGGGAATGCAGCTGCAAATCCGGGAACTCTCTAAGAGGTATTCCAACGGTGTTCAAGCCTTGGATCGCGTTACCCTGACGATTCCTCAAGGGATGTATGGTTTGCTGGGACCTAATGGTGCGGGGAAATCGACGCTGATGCGGACGGTGGCAACGTTGCAGGAGGCCGATTCCGGTGAAGTGAGTTTCGGCGACATCGATGTGCTGAAGGAGCCCGATCGGCTGCGGCGAGTTCTTGGTTATCTACCCCAGGAATTCGGTGTATATCCTCGGACCAGTGCCACCGAGCTCCTAAACCACTTCGCCGTCCTCAAGGGGATCGGTTCTTCGTCGCTTCGAAAGGAGGTAGTGGAGGGACTGCTGCACCGAGTCAATCTCTTTGAACATCGCAAAAAAGCCGTCTCCAGCTATTCCGGTGGCATGCGGCAACGATTTGGAATTGCACAGGCCCTTCTGGGAGATCCCAAGCTGTTGATTGTGGATGAGCCGACGGCGGGTTTGGATCCGGGAGAGCGAAACCGCTTCTATAATCTGCTGGCCGAACTCGGGGAGTCGATCGTGGTGATCCTTTCCACCCACATCGTTCAGGATGTCAAAGAACTCTGCACTCAGATGGCCATACTCGATCGCGGCCAGCTGCTCTATTCCGGAAGTCCCGACGAAGGGGAAAAGCGGTTGGAGGGGAAGATCTGGAGTCGATCGATGAGCAAAGGGGAGCTGGAACGGATCCAGCAGACTCATCGCGTCGTTTCCAGCAAGCTGGTGGCAGGAAGGCCGCTGGTCCATGTCTATTGCGATCAGGATCCCGGAGAAGGATTCACCCAGGTGGAGCCTGACCTTGAGGATCTTTTCTTCTCGACGCTTCAGGGGGTGGCCTGATGTTCTGGGAATTCCTCCGATTCGAATGGAAGTACTGGCTACGTGGCTGGATGATCTATATTTTTCTGGCGATCGTTGCGCTGTTGTTCTTCGGCGCAGCGACTTCCGACCAGATTCAGATCGGTGGGGCATTCGGGCCGGTCCATCGCAATGCACCCTATGCGATCCAGCGAAGCTATGCGATTGCCAGTATTCTTTGTGCGCTGATGGTAGCCGCATTCATCGATGGAGCGGCAACGCGAGATTTTACGACGGGCAGTCGTGAACTGGTCTTCAGCAAGCCGATTCGACGCTGGGGCTATCTCCTTGGAAGATTCTTCGGTGGGATGACCGCATCACTGATCCCTATGCTCGGTGTCTCACTGGGCATCGTCGTTGCGGGCCTGATGCCCTGGATCGACGTCGAAGATTGGGGAAAGGAATCGTGGCTGGCGCATGTCCGCGGATTCCTGATGTTCGCGCTTCCCAACACTTTGTTTTTTGCCGCCGTGGTCTTTGCGATCGCTACCACCACACGTAGCACCTTGTTGTCCTACCTCGGGCTGCTCGCCGTGCTCGTGCTCTATGCGATCGCACAGAGTTACCTTGGTGATCTTCGCAACCAAAAGCTTGCAACGCTTCTGGATCCCTTAGGGATCGCGGCGTTCGGCGTCGAGACGCGTTATTGGACAGTGGACGAGAAGAACACGCAAAGCTTGGGATGGACCGAATCGCTGGTTCTGAATCGGGCTCTGTGGGGGACGGTCTCGCTTGCCATCATGGCGATCGGAGGTAGCCTGTTTTCTTTCGCGGACCGGAGCAAGTCCAAGCGAAGACAACAGCTGGATGGCGAAGCGACTGCGGCGTCCGCAACCTTCGGCCATGCTGCAGCAATTTCCATTCCGAAGGTCGCAGCAGAAAGCCACGGCTTGGCGTGGTGGCTGCAATGCTTTGGCAATCAGTTCCTTGTCGACTCCAAAGCCATCTTCCGAAGCACCACCTTCCTCGTACTGGCTGCAATCTCCTTGCTCAATACGCTGCCTGCCCTATGGCTTGATCTTGGGGGCCGGTATGGCGTCAGTTCCTTCCCTGTCACGTACATGCAGGTTGAAAAGATCGAAGGCTCCTTGAACTTCTTCCTCCTTGCGATGTTGACAGTGTTTGCCGGCTGGTTGATTTGGAGGGATCGCGACGCCAAGATGCACGAGATGATAGGGAGCACCGCAGCTCCGCAGACGGCGCGGCTGCTTGCCCATCTAGCATCTCTTTTGGCCTTGGTCGCTGCGATCTATCTCCTGGCCATCTTCAGCTCAGTCCTGTCGCAGGCCTCCCGAGGCTATCACCGATATCAGTGGGGAGTCTATTTCCAGCTGCTTTTCGGAAATACGTTCTGGAGTATTTCATTCCTGGCAGTCCTGGCCATTGCCTGTCATGCATTGGCTCCCAACAAATACCTGGGCTATGCGATTTTCATCGCTGCTGCCATCGTCCTGTCGGTCGGCTGGTCGGCTTTGGGGATCGATTCGCTTCTATTCCGCTTTGGCGAAACTCCGCGTGTTGTCTATTCGGAATTCTACGGAGTGCAGCCGTTCGTGAGCGGTTGGTTGGGATTCAGTCTCTACTGGACATTGTTCTGTAGCCTGCTGCTGTGGTTTGCAGCCATGATCGTACACCGAGGAGTACCAGCATCGCTGAAAGAGCGGCTGAGGCGGGGTTGGCGTTCGATGCCAGCTTCCATGATGGTGTGGGGACTGGTCAGCCTGGCCGGATGGCTGGGGCTTGGTGGCTACCTGGGTTACCAGACCATGGTGCTCAATAAGATCATCCCCGCCGACGCTTTCGAAAAGAGCCAAGCGGAGTACGAAAAGAGTTACAAGAAGAACGAAAAGCATCCGGCTCCCCGAATCGAATCGGTCAAGTATCAAATCGATCTCGATCCACCGACCCGCAACATGGTGATGAAAGCCGATCGGATCCTGCACAACCGTACTGGCGGATCGATCGACACCATTTTTGTTACCTTCGACCCACGATTGAAGCACGAGGTGAAGATCGAGCGAGGGGCGATGGTGATGGAGGACAAGAAGCTGGGCTTCAGCCAATGGAAGATTGAACCGCCCATGGAAGCGGGTGAGCGACTGAAGATGGATTCGACCACCGCGACGGCACATCGCGGAATCGAAAATCAGGTAAGCGACCTGCAGTTTCAGCCGAATGGAACCTTCTTCAACAACGAATTGGTGCCGTCGATCGGTTACCAGGTCGACCGCGAAATCAGCGATCCTAAAGCGCGAAAGAAACAAAAGCTGGAAGGGATGCTGGAGTGGCCCGAGCTATCGCGGGAGAACAGAGAAGCCTGCTTCCATCACTATCTTGGAGAGCCAGCCGACTGGGTCGATGTAGAAACCGTGATCAGCACCACCAAGGATCAGATCGCCGTCGCGCCAGGGAGTCTGATCGAGCAATGGACCGAAGGCGATCGTGCCTTCTTCCGCTACAAGCTGGATCATCCCTCGATGAATTTCTATTCCTTTATCTCGGCGAAGTACGACGTTCTTCGGGAAAAGCAGGGAGAAGTAGATGTAGAGGTCTATTATCACCCAGAACATGCATGGAATATCGAACGGATGGCGCAGGCGGTAAAGGATTCGATCGCCTACTGCGGTCAGCAGTTTGGCCCCTTCCGGCATAAGCAGGCGCGTATCGTGGAGTTTCCGAGAGTTGCCTCCTTTGCCCAGGCCTTTCCCGGGACGATGCCGTATTCGGAGAGCATCGGGTTTATCGACGACTTGCGCGACCCGGAAAAAATTGATGTCGTCTACTATGTGGTCGCCCATGAAATGGCTCACCAGTGGTGGGCTCATCAGGTTGTCGGTGCCAGGATGCAGGGTGCAACCTTGCTGTCCGAAACCCTCGCGCAGTACACGGCGCTGATGCTGATGGAGCGGCGGTATGGCAAGGGTATGATGCGGGTCTTTCTGAAGTACGAACTCGATGCCTACCTCGAGGCGAGAGGAAGTAGCCGACGGGAGGAAAAACCGCTGCTGCGCGTTGAACCAAGTCAGGGGTACATTCATTACAACAAGGGGAGCGTTGTCCTGTATGCCCTGAAGGAGTTGATGGGAGAAAACCGCATCAATACCGCACTCAAGGAATTGGTCGACGCGTTCGCTTACAAGGATCCACCCTATCCCACCTCCCTGGAATTGGTCGATCGACTGAAGAAACATGCACCGCAGGAACTGCACGGCTGGATCGATGATCAGTTTGGCAAGATCGTGCTGTACGAGAATCGTCTGATCGATGCCAAAGTGGTCAAGCTACCCGATGGGAAGTATGAAGTGACAGGCAAGGCAACCTTCCGAAAAGTGGAGGCGGATGGAAAGGGTGCGGAAACCCAAGTGAAATTGGCCGACTGGATCGAGATCGGGGTGATCGACAAGCCGAAAGGAGACGCAGAGGAAGGGGAAGTAAGCAAATTCGAAAGAATCTTCGTCGATGGCTCGGAAGCCACCTTTCGACTGGTTGTGGATGAAGAACCGTACCAGGTAGCAGTGGACCCAAGATGTCTTCTGATCGATCGCGTACCCGGTGACAACGTGAAGAAACCGGATCCAGCGACCAGCAAGGCAAATACAGTAGCTGGAATCTAGCCCAGAAATTCCATTCGGCTTTGTCAATTCATCGTCAACTCGGGGCTCGTGCTTGACGGGCTCCCCGGTTTGTGATTTCGATGCCTCTGTGTCTTAAGCACCTGCAATGAGGTTGGTATCAGTCAGCCATCTTCTTGAGGATCGCCTGATCGAAATAGTTGGTCGACATCGCTGCATCGACGACGATGGCCTGTGCGTTGATGCCGCTGGAGCGTTGGCTGAGCAAAAAGGTGGCGACGTTAGCCACTTCTTCCGTAGCCACACCACGGCCTCGGGGAATCGCCTTCTCGGCGAACAGATAGGCGTCAACATAGCCCGGAATGCCTGCTGAAGCACTCGTCTTCAGCAGACCAGCGGCCACTGCGTTGAAGCGCACCTCGGAAAAGCGACTGAAGGATTTAGCAAGAAATGCCAGCGAGGATTCGAGGGCGGCCTTGATGGGTGCCATGAAACCATAACTTTCGCTTGCCATCCTAGTCGTTGAGATACCGATGGTAACCACAGAAGCCTGAGGCGCCAGAAGGTCCTTCATCGCATTGGAGAGAGCGATCAGGGAAAAGCAGGAGATATCGACCGCCTGCAGGAACTGGCCCCTTGTTGTTTCGTGAAATGGCCGCATTCCCTGAGAATAATCGGCAAATGCGATCGAATGAACGAATCCGTCGATTGGAGTCTTCGATTCGCCAAGCGCCTCAGCCAACGCATCGATTTGGGCCTGGTGTTCCACGTCGCAGCAATGAATCGTCGACTCACCCAAAATCTTCCTGCACTGTTCCAATCGCTGGGCGCTGCGAACCACATACTCGACCGTTGCGCCTTCAGCCTCCAGCAGTTTGCCGATCGCGAAAGCGACGCTCTTGCGATTGGCGACCCCAAGGACCACCATTCGCTTACCTTCCAATCCCAAAAAGCCCATCCTTTACCTCACAGTTTCATCGGACTCGTAGAAAGATGTCACTGAGGAGCGGCGACGGTGCAGGCGAAGTCGAGTCGAGCGGCCAGTTTGCCGTCCACTGAAATTTTCCCGGTCATGAAGTAGGCAGCGGAGACCACTTCATTGAGAGTGACATGGATTTCGACTGTATCACCCGGGCGGACCATCTTCTTGAATTTCACTCCATCCAGCCGCGTTGCTACGGGGACAGCGCCCTCCTTGGGGGTGAATTTCGAAAGCAAGATCGCCCCCGACTGAAGGGCGCACTCACACAGGATGACTCCAGGAACCAGGGGGTAATTAGGGAAATGGCCTTGAGTAAAGTACTCGTCCGGTCGAAAAGTTTTCCGGCATCGAATCTCCTGCTCCGTCTGTTCGAGGATTGCATCGACCAGAAGCATAGGAGGACGATGTGGGATGGCGCTGGTGATCGCTGGGTCCATGGGAATGACTTTCTCGAATGGCAATAGCCAGAATGATTCCGTTGCATCAGTTTGAGTTGGGGGTTGGCTGTAACAGCGTGCTCTGGCTGGCCAACCACCCGTCGACTTCATTGGCTACGATGACACCATAGTTGATCGCGCCCAACCATCCCGACATGATGATCCCAACGCTCCCGGCATGGTAAAGCCCTCGGACCTGATCCGGCAGGGCACGACTGACGGCCAACCCCTCGAACTTGGTTCCGAAACTGGCACCCAGGCGATGGTGGGTGTAGTGGTGGAAAGTGCGTGGGGTTGCGGCGTCGATCAGATCGATTTTGTCCCGGCAGTTTGGGACGTACTTTTCCAGCGCATCGAGCGTGGTTTCGATCAGATCCTGTTTGCTTGCCTCATACTCTTCCTCTCCAAGGTCGCTCCAGTCTTCCCACCTCGCATTGGTACTACTGACGACAGCATGCCGTTCTTTGCCTTCGGGCCGGGTGCGAGGGTAATAAAAACTGAACGTCCGGCTGGTGATATTGCGGCTTAGCAGAGCTTCGGTACGGAAAAGCGGTGCGGTGGAACTGAACAGTAGATCTCCAGTCGCCTCATCGATCTCCACCCCTTCTTTGAAGGCCATGTAGACCTGTGTGCTGCTGTTGTTCAAACGCACCGCTTTCGCATCGCGAGTGAATTCCGGGCTGAATGTCTGCTCTCCGACCAGCTGAAAGATCGTGTTGACGAGATTCGCGTTGCTGACCACCGTGCGGCAGCGAATCATCTTCCCGTTGACGATCACCCCCTGGATCGCTCCCTTATCCACAACGATCCTCTCAACATTGCAGCGGATTCTCGCGTCGACTCCATTCCGTTTCAGCTCTTCATGCATCCGCGTTACCAAATCGTCGGTTCCGCCTTCGTAGATGTAGACCCCTTTGGCCATGAAGTTCGAAAATACAATGCCGTAAGTGATGGCAGGATCTTCCAGCGTCGACCCATTGGCGTAGGTGATCGGCTCCATCAAAAGGCGAATGACATCCTCTCGCCCTGGAAAGAACTTGTCGAACAATTGCTTAGTTGTCATTTGCTGGTCGTCGTAGAAATTCATCCCTCTAGCCGTATCGAAGAATCGATCGACTGACTCCTTCTCCACCCGAAACTGTTCCACCAAAAGCTTGGTGAAATCCTGACGGTCGAAGGTGGTGGTCAGAGAGAACATCGGGTTGTCAAAGCGGATTTGTTTCAGCTGGACAATCCGACTGGCGATATCGTCGTTCCAGTAACGACGACAGCTTTTGAGCATCCCGTGGGGGAAGCCATGTAGAGAGATGTCAAAAATGTGGCCGCCGGGCCGACGAAACCACGTCGCCAGACCACCGAGCTTGTAGTGTTGCTCCAACAGCAGCACCCGATGTCCGGCACGGCCGAGAATATTGGCCGAGGTGAGTCCTGCCAGGCCGCCACCGATCACCACGCAATCGTAGTGGTCTGCCGTCCCAGCTAAAAAATCGCGTGGCATCCTTCGCTCGCCTTCAGTGCATTCCCTCGACCGCCAGAACGTTGCGGCGATCGACCTTCTTAGAACGATGCATCTTAGCAACCTTCCAAGGGGATGGGCGAGCGAACGCGTGGTGCGACGCGGAAAAAGAACGCCGCTTAGACAGTCGACCGCCTGGCAGCATGCGGCAGAGAATGCAACTCAATCAGCCTAATTTCCTGTCGATTGCACTGACGTGACGGCACGTTCACGTGAAGGTTGTAGCCTATGCTACATTCAGCGAACTTCCTTGAAGCCGCCAACTACCGTCTACACCCGCTTGGCAAAGCGGGATCGCTTCGGCACCAGCTTGTGTGCCCTGTAGCGATTCTCAAGAGAAGAATCGCTACAATGCGGATGAGAGGAATCGAACCTCCACGGACGTTTGTATAGTCCACTAGATCCTGAGTCTAGCGCGTCTGCCAATTCCGCCACATCCGCTCAACGACCTCGGTCGTGACCGTCGTAGTTTATCGATTGGAAACAGCATGGTCAAGGGTTCCCGAAACCAGCCGAAGATGGATTTTGTGCGATGGCTTGGCATTTCAATTTTGGGAATTGGAATGCCCTTCTTTGGAAGCAGATTCCTACATCAGGTGGCGGGACAGGAGCGGTTGCCAGTCGATCGCTCCACCGGTCCAATCGTGGAAACCGAAGTCGATCCTCGGGGAGATCAGGGGTCTGCCCGCCGAAAGCAGGCAATGGATTCTCTGTTGCATGCGACGATGAAAATCCAGCAAGGGAACACGGTAGCGACCTGTTTCCTGATCGACGACGGGATACCGAACGCCCCCATTCTCGTCACGGCCGCTCATGTACTGGAGTCCATGCAGGGTCCTGAGGCCCAGTTGTTGGTTCGAAGGCTGGTGTCGCCGGGAACTTACGAGAAGCAGTTGGTGCCAATCTCCATTAGCACCAACGAGTCGAAACGCTGGCGCAGGCACCCAACCGAAGACGTGGCAGCTCTGAGGATCGAGTTGCCCGACGAAATGCCGCGGCCAGCGACCATGGATCGCCAGGCTCTCGTCAGCCAAACAGACTGGGATCAATCGAACGTGACGGCAGGTCTGGCGGTCCACTTCCTCGGATACCCCCATCGCGATGAAGCGTCGCCGTCGGGTTTCCCGATTCTTCGGCATGGATCGATCGCTTCCTTTCCCCTACAGCCATTCGAAGCGGTACGGACGATGCTGGTTGGGGGCGAGGTATACGAAGGCGACAGTGGCGGTCCCGTCATCCTGCAACGACCGCACGAAGTCGACCTCCGCTGGAACCATGGCCCAATAATCGTCGGAATCATCTCGGGCCAGCGCATGATCGACGAAGAAGTTCGCATGCTGCAGGGAGTCATGAAGCTGCGTCATCGCTTCGCTCTGGCCAACGTCGTCCTTGCACCGGCGATTATCGAGACGATCAATGCCCTGGACGAAAAAGCTGCCGCTGAACTTGGCCGCTAGCCCTGGCCGGCCAGTCCAATATACGCCAACGTCCATCAAAACGATCGGTGGATGATTTCAGTCACAGGGTTGCGAGCTGATCATGCGCTGCAATGAAACCTAGCGGCGAGGCGCCAAGGCTTTTCCGAGCGAACGATCAGCGGTGATGGAAGCATGACAGCTCCCTTGGCAGCGCGGGGTTCTAAGGGATCAGCAGCGTCGCTTCGGCCACCAGTCCTGGACCAAAGCCAATCGCAACCATCGGCCCATCCAACCCTCGACGCACCCACCGCTCCATGATGAAAAGCAGGGTGGGTGACGACATATTTCCATATTGGGAAAGGACTTCACGCGAGGCTTGCAATTGCGATTGGTCAAGGCTCAGCCCCACCGAAGCAGCCTGAAGAATTTTGGGGCCACCCGGATGCACGGCCCAATGAGCGATCTGGCCGACCGTGTAGCCATACTCCCGAAGCCAAGGTTCCAACCATCCACCGATCCCTTCGGCGATTGCCATCGAAACCTTGGGAGAGAGGGTCATTTGAAATCCATGATCTCCAATCCTCCAGCCCATCCAATCCTCTGAGCCTTCGATGCGATGAGTGCGATGCGACACGATCGCTGGGCCGCTGAGCCTTTGATCCGATTCCACGCTGATGACCGCTGCTGCCGATCCGTCGGCAAACAGAGCGTTGGCTACCATTTGCTCTGGATGTGTCGTGTATTGGTGATGGAGGGAGCAAAGTTCTGTTGCGCAAAGCAGCACTTTTGTTCCGGGAGATTGAATCGCCATGGCCTCGGCAACTCGTAGCCCATTGAGCAAGGCGTGGCATCCCATGAAGCCGACGTGGGTTCGCCCCGCGCTGAGGGGCATGCCGAGAATTTGCATCAACCGAAGATCGAATCCTGGCGCGCAGAAACCAGTGCACGATACCGTAACCAGGTGATCGATCTGGGATGCCCCAACCCTCGCATCTTCCATCGCCTGCCTGGCAGCGATTTCCGCAAGCGGACCTGCCTCCCTTTCGTATCGTTCCATTCGACTGGCGGTTGAAGGACCAAAGGGCTGCGACGGTGAAGCTGGAAGATAGAAAGACTGCCTAGTCGACTCCCCCGCTTGGCTCTCCAAAAGGACGCTATGCCTTTTGGTCACGCCGCTTTTTCGATAGAGCATCTGCAGGACGGCCTGGTCGCGTGATGTCATCTCCGGGGTGCCCCACGGCCTTAGCCGCTTGGCCACCTCGCAGGAATCCTCCTGAAGAATGCTACCCCGAGGCGTTGCCAGTCCCACTCCGATCAGTCGTGCCCTCATCCTTCACTTCCCTGCCACGATGGCTCACGCCGGCTCACCGTCACGGGTTTCAAAAGTGCCTCGCTTACCGCTTTCGGTAGAGAAGCACACGATCGATCGGCAACCGAGTTGACCAATCTCTGGGCGATGCTGGGGACCCAGGGGGAGAGTGCGAGGCCGGCCCGCATCAGAAAGGGATGTCGGACCAGTCGAGCCAATCCCGAGCAGGCGGCGCGATGCTCGCCGATCGCTTCTTGCCAGATCCTTTCCCATCGCTTCTCAATCGCTTCTGACCAGTTCGTTCCGGTCTCGACGGCCAGCCTAGCGGCGAGGACTCCGGAGCGGAGGGCCCAGGACATCCCCTCTCCGGTGAAAGGCTCCAGATACCCAGCTGCATCGCCAATGAGAAGCAGCCGGTGATCGGCGCGGCGAGTCGGCTGGCGGGTCAAGGCGGGTGTTCCATGCCAACATCCCATTGGGCCAAGTATGTCGGGCTGTATCCCTGCCTGGAGCAGAATACTGCCAATCAACGCTTCTGGCGAACCGGCCAAACGAAGTGCTTCTCGATCGACGGCAGCCGCCGCGTTGATTCGGCCACCTTCCACCTGAACCATCCCAACATAGCCCTCTTTGGCTACCACCATTTGCAGTAGGCCGGCAGCGATTTTATCCATCGGCCCATCGCTCAGGCACCCCAACCCTACACGGCTGCTGGCCACCACTTGGCTGCTCATACCAGGAAGGCTTCCGGCCACTTTGGTAGCCAGTCCGCTGGCGATCGCCACGCAGCTGGCATCGACTTCCTGCACTGCGCGACCTCCCTGCACTAGCGCCACGCGGCGGCTGGTAGCGGTTTTGCCGATCAGCCTCGCTTCGGTTCCAGGCAGCCAAGTAGCACCGCAAGCCTTGGCTTGATCGATCAGGATAGGGTCCATTGTCCAGCGCGAAACCGCGTGCATGGCAGGCGTACCGGATGAGCCGATGGGCCAGAGGCCTTCTCGCGATCCACAGCGCAGTTCCATATGGCTGACGGTTGTTGCCCCCAGTCTTCTCAATTCCGTTGCAGCACCCAGTCGCTCGAGCAATTCCCAGGCTGAGCGATTCAAGCAGCCTCCGCAGACCTTTTGTCGAGGAAATGTTTTTGCATCCACCAAGAGGACTTTCAGCCCACTGGAGGCGGCTTCAATCGCGCAGCTGGCACCCGCAGGTCCCGCGCCGACGACTAGTAAGTCCCAGTGGTTCGCCTCCATCGTGCGTGTGAATCGATCCCGTTCGGAAGCATTCACCTCGAGCGCCTCCAGCTCAAGAGGATCCGCTGTGGCCAGTGGGGTTTCTCCTCCGCCTCCTGCAGTCCTGCCTCGGCGATCAGCTTTCGCATCTCCTCGCGCGTGTAGGCCGCTCGTACACTCTGCGGGCCATCGGCGTGTACCACGGGAGATCGCGTAAGTATTCGGCAGCCGATGTGAGCCAGGAAGAGGCCCAGGGAGCTGCGGAGCAGATCATCTACCAGCATCCACTGGCTGGTGGCTCGCCACATTCTCTGAAGCAACAGAACCGATTCCTCCCGCGTCAGATGATGCAGGAACAGGGAGCAGAAGACGACATCCCACTGGCCGTCGATCTCACCGGAAAACACATCGCGCTGCTCGAAGCGTGCGCTAGCCTGTTGTTGCCGTGACAGTTCGGTCGCTGACTTGACCGCCGTACCACTTTTATCCCAGCCTTCTACCGTGCAGGCGATGCCTCGACGGTTGAGCTGCCTCCACAGTTGGATGGAGACATCTCCACCACCACAGGCAAGGTCCAGTATCCGCAAGGGGCGGTCGACCGGATGGTGCGATGCCCATCGTGCGATCGGCTCGGCAAGGGTCTTAGCTGTCTGGCTGAAATAGTTGATTCGGCGAAGGCCTTGAAGTGCGTGGTCGTGCAGTTGTGGCTCGATCTGTGGGTCGTCCATCCATTCTGGACGCAGTTGGCGGTCCCTTCTGCTGCTGCCGGTTGCCACTGAAGTTTCCATCCCTCGTATTTAGACCCACCAGGAGGCCACGACAACATGCCGCATCGGGACTTTGGCCGTCTCCGACAATGGGCAAATGTTTGCAGAGCGTCTGCAATCGACTTGACGCATGATCTCTCGCCGCTGTAACCATAACCGATTGAAGGCAGACTCCCAAGTGCACTTGCAGCTTCACGAGCGTTTGCCTGAAGCTACCGAAAGGAGTCGGATATGATGCATCAGCGAAGCGATTGGAATGCTTCCCGAACGATTGGGTTCCGAACTGTTGTATCTTTCTTTCTTTTGGCGATTCCTTTTGCCAGGGCGGTTGATGCGCAGGATTCCGGCAAGTCGAGTCCAGATAATCGGCCGCGATCGGGTAAGGTGGAACTGGAGCATAGTCGGGTCTACGCCCTGGTTGGCAAGGTGGGGCTGGGACACGAACACGGTGTCGTTGGGAAGTTAAAAAGCGATAACATCGCGTGGACGTCGAAGAGCCAAAAAGGTGACCTTGGGTCTCTTGTTTTCGACATGACCTCCTTTGACGCGGATACCCCAGAAGCGCGTCGGTACGTGGGGCTGGAGGGGACAACCGATGAGTCGACCAAGGCGCAGGTGAATGCCAACATGCGAGGCTCTAAAGTGCTCGATGTCCAGCGCCACCCCGAAGCGACCTTTCAGCTGAAGGAGATCGATTTGACGGATTCAGATTCTGAGGGCAAGGTGAAGGGAATTCTGCGTGGCGATTTCACGCTGCATGGAGTTACCCGTTCTGTTGAAGTGCAGACGCTCGTCGAACAGGTCAATGGATGGTGGCATCTGCGAGGTGCCTTTCGGATCCGACAGACCGATTTCGGGATTCAGCCTTACACCAAGCTGCTGGGGGCGATCGGTGTTGCTGACGCTCTTACGATCTATGGTGATCTCTACATTGCCCCCTAGACCCTGTCCGAAAACAGTCCCTTGCTTACGCTGCGGGTTAGGATTTTGCAGGTCTGCGGCTAGGTTTTTACTTTCTATTGTGCTGATCGAAAGGTTTGGCAGTGGCGATTTCGCTGGAGACGGTCAAGAAGCGTTCGATACGCAATCATTACGATATTTCCACTCTCTTCTATCGAATGCTGTGGGGACCGCATATCCATCATGGGTATTGGGAGGCTGATGAGAGTCCGCAAGTGGCCCAGCTTCAGCTTACCGAGAAAATGGCAGACCTCGCGCAAGTGAGCAGCGGCGATCGGCTGATCGATATCGGCTGTGGCATGGGGGGATCGACGATCCATCTGGCCAGAACGCGCGGAGCGATCGCACAGGGTGTTACGATCAGTCCCGTTCAGCGTCTTTGGGCCTCTAGTGCGGCCCGGTCCTTGCCACGATCCCAGCAGCCTACTTTTGTCTGCGAGGATGCCGAGTCGTTGGTGGTGCCGGAAGCAAGTATGGATGTGGTCTGGAGTATTGAGTGCACGGAGCATCTGTTTGATAAGGCCCGATTTTTTCAGAAGGCCGCATCATGGCTGCGTCCCGGCGGACGTGTCGCGATCTGTGCGTGGCTGTGTGGTGACCAAGAGGAAGATCCACGCACACGCAGACTTGTCCGTCAGGTTTGCGATGGAATGCTGTGCCCGTCGCTTGGAACCCAGCAGGATTATCGGCGGTGGATGGAGGAAAGCGGATTGACGATCGTTGCAGATCAACGATGGACCAAACAGGTCCTCAAGACATGGGAGCTATGCCTTGAGCGAGTCGAACGATCGCGGGTGCGTTGGCTAGCCAAATGTTTAGGACGAGAGCATGTCCAGATTCTTGATGACTTTCAGACAATTCTGGAAGCATATCGAACCGGCGCCATGGAGTATGGTTGCATGGTTGCGGTCAAGCCCAAGCAGATGACAGAAAGAGGCTAAGCGATGTCCGATACGACTTCGCACGCAAGCGGTATGCCGGCAGCTGACACGTCGCTTCCCATGAGCAACCGACCGGCCGGGGCAACAGGGGAGCGACAGGCGGGAGTCTCGCCGTGGATCGTGCATGGTACGAAACCCCATGTCTGGTGTTTGGGCCTCGTTTTTGGCGCAGCAACTCAGATTTTCTTTCTCTGGACCGCTTGGCACCTGTTTCTGTTTCTGCGGGACGGAGCTTTTGGGAGGAGTTCTTTTGCACCATGGTTAGATGCGCTGCTTGCGTTCCTGTTCATTGCACCGCACAGTGTACTGCTTTTCCCCAAGGTGCAGTCCGCATTGCGACAGTGGCTTCCGGCGGCTTGGTTGGGATGCCTTCATTGCTTGGCGACCTGCCTTAGTCTTTGGCTGTTGTTTCGATATTGGACTGCCAGTCCGACGACCATTTGGGATCTCCATGGAATCGCGCGCCATGGGATGCTATGGGCCTTTTACGGCTCTTGGATTGGACTGCTTTACAGTCTATGGCTTACAGGGATGGGATATCAGACTGGATTGACCCCCTTGTGGTATTGGCTGCGTGGCCAGAAACCGCCGCGTCGGGAATTTCGCGAGTCCGGCGCATTTCGTTGGATGCGGCACCCGGTCTATCTAAGTTTTCTCGGATTGATCTGGTTCACACCCAGGATGACCGTCGATCATGGGATTCTGACCGCTGTTTGGACTTTCTACATCTATCTGGGAAGCTATTGGAAGGATCGACGAATGGTCCATTATCTCGGAGATTCCTACCGGGACTATGCAAGTCGAGTCACCGGTTTTCCATTGATTGGCTTCGGACCTTGGGGGCGGATCCGTTCGTGAAGGCCCCATTTGAAGATGGAACTCATAGACTTCACACCGAGAGCGATTTTTCGGTTGGAATGGCGCCGACTCCAGTTCATAGAACTATCATGGCTACTCTAAGCCCCGTGCGAGACGTTAGTCCGCCATATCCAACTGCTATTTGCCTCTCCACATGGTCCTTTCCATCCAATCGGTAGTCGCCTTCGAATCGCTCACTCTTACTTCCCCGCTCAACGACGGAAGCAGCGAAAAGCAGCCTCCGCCGTTTTTGAAGAACCTGCCCAATCGACAGATCGATCCAAGTCGAAATGCGGCAGTTTTCTTACGATGTTGGACACCCTTCCAACTGCAATAGATTGCTCTTGCGCCGTGAACGATAAGCCAAGCCAAGAGCACCCAGTCCGAAGATTGCCATCGACGTGGGTTCCGGGACGGCTCCGCCCCCCGAACTACCAAACTGAACCGTTATGGTGTCACCGCCACTGGTCAGCTGGTACACATACTCCGTAAAACTTGTCGGTAGATACATTCCTGCGAGTGTTTTGTTCAGAAAAGTAAACTGACCCGAAATAGGTGTTCCTGGGCTGTAGTTCATAAGATCAACTTGGGCTGAGAGCGCACTATTAGTAAAGAAGAAATAGTCCAGTCCGGTCAAACTGACACTGTCCGGTCTCAAGGAAATTAATTGGCTCGCCCAGGCAAGCGTTGGGCCCGATGTTTGGCTAGCCAGATAAATATTCCTGGATCCACCCATATTGGAAAATTTTATGGTGTTTCCGGCGCTTGGCCCTGTTCTTGATATCAGATAATTGTCTAGGGTTTCGTTGCCGAAACTGATTGCCACCAAGTTGGAAAGGCTACCGGAAACGGTGACCACAACATCCGATCCGACTTCGGAGAAATTGATCACCACTGCGGCGGGCACCGGACTTGCCATTGCAAGTAGAGCGAGAAACGATAGCCCATACTTCATCCAGCCCGAGATCCTGTTCATCATCCATCCTCGCTTCGAAAAAGAAAAAAGTCTGCCATTTGGTCCCGATGAACCAAACACTCCTTCCTTGAGAACAACTTTTTCCTTACCGGTTGCGCCCTCTTTTTTGAAGAAACAGGAAATTTTTTTGCTGTTGCAAGCACGGGGGCAAGCGATTTCCAAAGCGTGCCGGCGGATGGTCTGGAGCATAGGACGCCTGGATAGGGGAAGGGAGTCCGGATCAATAAAACTCTTCTACCCCTATCGATCATCAAGAAATCAAAGGACTCAGCCCTCTTGGTTTCGCTGTTAGCCTAAGCGAAACCTCTGTTGCGGCTCCCAATCAGAGGAGAATAAGCCGAATGATCGTGCTTGCGATCGGGATGGGGAATCGGTTTTCTGGCGAGAAGAAGAGAAGGAATACCCGATCGCTGGGGGAGAAGGCTAGAAGTTGGGGGATTTGCCCTGGCCCAGCCAAAGGAATTCGCTGGTATTGAGAAGTACGCGGGCCACTGTGGCCAGGCGCTGTGATCGCGCAACCGACAGACATCGCGACAGCTCCTCACCTGTCGGCTCTCTGGAAAGGATCTGTCGGTACAGCCAGAGAATCTGCTGATCTGCATCCTGCGGCTCGAATTCCTGTGCTCGCTTTGCCAGCTGTTCGGAGGTCCATTCCACTAGAGGATTGTTCAATAGTGCCAGCGCTTGGAGAGGCGTTGACGATGTGGCTCGCTTGGGCGAGGTGATCGCACAGTCGGGGCTATCAAACAGCTCCAGCATCGTCACTCCACCTCCTCGCGGCGAGAATCGATAGATGGTCCTCCGGCACCACGAGGGGTCCATTCCCGTCTCTGGCAAGGCAAGCGGTTCGTAGTAAGTCGAACCATTATTCTCCTGGATCGAAACGTCGATGAACGGTGGACCATGAAGCTGGTGATCGAGCGAATCAGCGAGTTGGAGCATTTGGTCGCGAAGCACTTCCGCTTCCAATCGCCGTGGCGGATAGCGCCACAGCCAACGGTTATCGCCATCGGCGGCATGTCTATCCGGCAGAAATCGACTGGACTGCCGGTAGGTTTTCGATAGCAGCAATACCCGATGCAACGCTTTCCACTGCATGTCGTGATCGACCAGCCACAGAGCCATCCAATCCAGCAGTTCGGGATGGGATGGCAGCCCACCCTGGAATCCAAAATCATTGGGTGTCGCCACCAGACCTTGCCCGAAATGATGATGGAAGATGCGGTTGACTATCACTCGGGCAAGCAAAGGCTGATTGCGATCGCCGATCCAACGAGCCAACGTTGAACGCCGCTGGGAATCGGTTGGTTTTTCCTTCCAGTGAAAACGATCCAGACCAAACCCAATCGCCTGAATCCCTCCGGGTGTCATTTCCCCTCGTGGCTGATCGATATCGCCTCGCCCCAGAAGTTGAATGGGAGCGGGATCCTTGGCCACCACCGTATGCAGCACGCGATCGCGCTGTATCTGCAGCCTGGCAATCTCCGACGACAACTGACGCTCCGCCTCCTTCATCTGGTCCCAAAGCTTCTTCTCCCCTTCGTCCATCCGATCGGCTAGCCACTGCTGCCGACTCCCTGTGAACCCAGCTTGGAACGAGGCAGCAATTTCTTCCTTTGCGAGTGCACGATCGTAAAGCCGCGCCTCATGAATCGCCCCTCGGAACAAGCGGTTCCCTCCAGCTTCGCCATGCCGCAGTCCGAACAACACCTGCCAGTTTCCGGGTTGCAGTTGCAGAAGCCCGCCTCCCTGATAGGGCTTTCCATAGGGCTCTCCATTTCGATACCCGCGTACCGATCCATCTTCCGCGTAGACGATCGCCAGATGGATAGCATCCCCTTCTGGCTGGTCTTCTTGTGTCCCTTCAAAACTTTTGGTTCGTGAAAAGTTATTGCTCCCTGCCATCCATTTTTTTGTCTCCAGTTCCGCATAGACGATGGCGTCAAAAAGAATTCCATCGGTAGTTTGCGTACTTAGAACGCCCCCACCAGACTGATCCAAAGTCGCAGGGGTCACCCAAACCTCCAGCGTCTTGGCTGAAAGTGCCATGGGAATCGGTTCGGTCGCGGCGAAACCTCTCCCATCTAGATTCAAGGCTCCACCACGAAGCGAGGCTCCCGCCACCATCCTCAGCCGCTCTGTTTCGACTTCGGAATCATCGAACGACCAACGCAGGGCCGGCTCAAGCCCCGCAGGCGGAACCGTCGATTCGCGACCTTGCTGAGGCTCACCACGCAGCGCAATCACCTGTTCCCAAGCCGCGCGATCCTTTCTCAGTGCTGCAAGTTTTTCGATCGATGGATTCAACTGCTCTAGGATGCGATGATCCGGGCGAGGCTTTTCACCATGAAAGACGCCGGAGATGGAGGCCGCCATGCGATAGTAGTCTTCCTGTCGTATCGGATCGAATTTGTGATCGTGGCAGCGAGCGCAGTGCAGCGTCAGCCCCAGGAAAGTCTGTCCCACCGTTCCCAGAATCTCCTCCAGCTCATCTTGTCTCGCCAATTGCTGCATGCGTGGGCTGCTGCCGACGACGGTGTTGTGGAGGCCCGACACAAGGAAGCTTGCTGCTGCGTGGGAATCGATCCCCGCGACGCTTGATTCCATCAGGTCCCCTGCGATCTGCATTTGCACGAATTGGTCATAAGGAAGGTCGGCGTTGAGCGCTGCGATCACCCAGTCGCGGTAGGGCCAAGCATTGCGACGCGGGAAATTCCGCTCGAACCCGTCGCTCTCTCCATACCTGGCAATATCCAACCAGTGCCTCGCCCACCGCTCGCCATACTGAGGTGACGCGAGCAGCCGGTCTACCAAACGCCCATACGCCTCCTCGCTGGGATCTGCTTCGAACTGCGCAACTTCTTCTGGATCGGGAAGCAGTCCCACCAGATCAACGTACAGCCTTCGGATCAACTCGCGAGGCGCAGCAGAAGCCTGCAGCTGCCAACCTTGTTGACGAAGTTTCTGCGCTACAAAGAAGTCGACCGGGTTTTCCAGATCCCCCGGTTCGTCCTGCAGGTCGACAGGGCTTTTCCTGAGCGGCTGAAGAGACCACCAGTCGAATCCAGCACGGCCTTCACTGCTTGCGCGCATTGCATCGAGCGCGCGCTGCGGGTAGGGTGCCTTTTTGGCTAGCCACTCGGCAATCGCACCGATCTGCGATTCGCTCAATCGCTCCTCTGGCGGCATGGCATGCTCCGAAACCTGCTGCCAGAGGACCGAATCCTGCCATTTGGATTCATCGAACACCATCCCCGACTCAGAGCCCTTCAGTAGTCCGGACCGCGTGGAAAGATTCAGAGCCCCTTCGGGCGATGCACCGCTGTGACAGCCGACGCAGTGGGTTTCGATCACCGCCGCCCCCGCATCGATCGACAGACTCTCCGTCGAAGACTCCTGACCGTGGATCGAGGTTGTCCAGGCCAGCGATAAGAAAAAGCAAATCCAAGTGTGTAGCAATTTGGGTCGGTGACACCGAACGAGGGAGGACATGGCGCGCACCTGGAGGCGAGAAGGCATGAAGGCAGGAAGGGCTTCGAATCCCCCAACGATCGGGACCATACCGAGTCACTTTGCTGGACGATGTTTCCAGAAAATATACCATAGGCAAGGACCGGTTTCCTTAGAGAAAGGATCTCCCTGCCATGTTCAACAGCCTGCATCGTTGGTTTTCTCAGCTCTCGGATTCTTTAATTCCCTTGCTACTCGCCTGGACCATTCTCGATTTGGCATCGGCACCCCTGCACGGGCAGTCCCCTCGCTACGAACTGGGCAAGCGATTGCAGAGGTTTGAGCGGCAGTGGCAGAAGGCGGACACCGAGGCGAGGAAACAGTCGGTACGACCGATCGAGGAAGCGGTACAGCTCTTTTTTTCCCTGAATCTCCCCGCAGCAGCCGGGAAACTGGATCAAGCTTGGCTCAAGGTAGGAAACGCCGAGGCAGATACAGATACATCCAAGTTACTTGGTTGCAAAATCCATATCAGCCCGCGATTGATCGAGGCATCGACCAAAGCTGTCCAACTGCAGGTCGATCGCTTCTATGGCGCAACTTTGGATGTGCCCCAGAGCGTGATGCTGGCCATGGAGTTTCGACCTCTACGTTCTCAGGCCATCGATCCATACGCGGTGGTGGAACTGCCGCTTCCCACACTAGGCAAAAGCGTCGATCTGGATCTGCCGCATCTCGAAGAAGGGGACTACGAAGTGACCCCGGTACTCCGTTGGGAAGCAAAGGAACTGCGATGGACAACCCTGGGACTTTCGGTTGCCAAGGATCTCGAAGGCCGACTGGAAGCCGTGGAACAGACGATTCGCCAAGGGACCGGAAAGGAAGAGAAAGTCGCGGCAACTTCGATGGCAACGATCGAATTGCTGCATGGGCTGGTCAAGGATGGGAAACGTGGTCGAAGTCTAGAGTCCGATTTCCCTTTCGCTCAATGTCTGCAGACAGCCGAAGCGCTGGTCGGAAGACCCGACGAACTTTCAGAAACGCTCGCTGCGACCAAGGGTGAATCTCACTGGGTGCAGTGGAGGAATGGTAAAGCCAAATTGGTCACTCGCATTGCCCTCCCCAAAAATTTCACTCCATCGGATCCTTCACGCCCGCTACTGATCCTGCTGCATGGAGCCGGGGGCAGCGAGAACATGTTCTTTGAGACGTATGGTGCGGGAAGCGCAGTGGAGATGGCCAGAGAAAGGGGCTGGATCGTGGCGGCGCCTCGCCAGGGGGTGACGGGGCTGGGGATGCCACTAAGCCGATTGATCGAGTCGATGGCTGACGCCTTGCCGATCGATCGCGAACAAGTAATGGTTATGGGCCATTCGATGGGATCAATGCAGGCGATTCGGCAATTAGAAAGTTCCCCAGGAACATTTAGCAAAGCGGTTTTGCTGGGCGGAGCCGGCTTGCCGAGCCAATCCGATACATTCCGGGGTATTCCACTCTGGATCGCAGCAGGGGATCGCGACTTCGGCAAACGAGGCACCGACGCATTCGCTCAGTGGTGTCAAAAGGAGTCGTTGGACCATGAGTACCACATCTATCCCGATACCGAGCACCTGGTGATCGTTCAAGCGGCGCTCCAAGATGCCTTCGCGTTTCTCGATCGCGGCACCGATCCAACCCGTTGAAGAAATCGTCCTCTCACGTTCTTTCCCGGCTGATGCTACCGTTCGATCGACATAGGGGTAGGGAAGTCCGGTTGATCCGGACTCCCATCGCTCTAAACCGTACGGGCGGTTTTCCCGCATACGGCTTGCCATTCAGCAGTTGATGGAATGGGCGAAACGGAAGTGAGCCTCCTGCAGACTGTAGAGACCCGATCGCGTAAGTAGGCATTCGGCCAACTCTGCGTACGCGATAGATGCTCGGCGTTGTGTCGGTGACGTCTCAGAAGCAGGCGGCGAAGCCGGATGCGTATCTTCGAATCCAGTTCGTTGTAGATCGTTCAGCGACAGTGACGAAAGTACCGGAACCAGCCCCGAATCACTAGGCTCAGGTCGTTGGCTATCATCTGGATCGAACCCGGCCAGTGCCGGGCCGTCGGCTCGGTGAGCCGAGCTTTCATCTTCTCCAGGCTCTCGCGACGGGGATAAATGTTATCCCGTAGCTTTGGTGAGGTTCAGCGCCGCCCAAAGCGGCGGCTACGTTCAACAGGCATGAAGGTCAAAGCAATCCAACCACAGCGCCGATCGCTGATTCGTTTGCTCACTCGCCGATGACACGGCCTTCCGGGCAGCCGCTGGAAATTCTTCAAGATCGATCCGTTGGTATATCGACGCTGTCTGCCCAATTTCGGTTCTATTCATCTGCCCTAAAAATGTCGCTTTTTCAAGAAAATGACGTGCACAGGGGCTACCGCTTGGTAGGCGCAGCAATCGAAACTGTGGCATGATTTCGAAGCCTACTTGGGTGCCCTGCCATGAAATCCCAGCTTTTCACGGGATTCGGCGAATGAGAAAAATTGAAAGTACGACAGTTTTTCGAAACTTTGCAGGGAAAACTGGGTTCATCGATAAGAGGTAGCGAGCGGAACAAGCGGGGAAAACCTATTACCATCGTTGCCCGATTGAGGTCAAACCCTTGTCGAATATCCACGCACGTTCAGGTTCGGGAATCGGATTGAGGAGCCTTTAGCATGAAACTCGTCTTTGGTTGGCGTCGGTTTGCAGTCGCAGCCCTCCTGGCTGCTTTGATGTCAGTTCCTGCGATGGCCCAGGGCCCGGGTGGCTTTGGCCGTGGCGGAGGTGGCATGATGATGGGTCGCGGCATGATGGGTGGAGGCGGCCTCCTGGGACTGCTGCGCATGGATGAAGTCCAGAAGGAATTGAAACTGGATGAGGAGCAGACCAAGCAGATTCAGTCGCAGATGGAAAAGCTGCAAGAGAAGATGCAGAGCATGCGACCGGACTTCGGCAACTTCCGCGAGATGACCGAAGAGCAGCGGGCAGAGATGCAGAAGAAGATGGAAGAGATGGGCAAGCAGATGGCCGAGGCGGCGAAGGCGGCTGAGGCAGAAGTCGACAACATCCTCGATCCAGACCAGCAAGATCGACTCTTGGGATTGCTCATGCAACGCGACGGTGTTCGCTCGGTCATGGGATCAGATAAGGTTGCCGAAGCATTAGGAGTGACGGCCGAGCAGAAGGAGAAACTGCAGGCTGCCGAGCGGGAGGCGATGGAGGAGATGCGATCGGCCTTCGGTGGTGGTCGTGGTCCTGGCGGACCCGGTGGCCGTGGTCAGGGTGGTCCTGGGGGTGCTCCTGGCGCCGGTGGTGGCCCAGGCGGTCCTGGGGGGCCTGGTGGATTTGATCCGGAAGCAATGCGGAAGCGATTTGAAGAGTTCCGCAAGAAGTCGGACGAACGATTGCAGGCGATTCTCACTGACGCACAGCGCCAGAAGATGGACGAAATGAAGGGGGAGAAATTTGAATTCCCCGCGCCCCAGTTCGGTTTTGGTGGAGGACGCGGCCAGGGTGGTCCTGGCGGTCCAGGTGGCGGTCGTCGCCGTCCCGGTGGCGAAAACTAAACCGCCGCCGGCTCAAAGCCGCTCAAGCCAAAAATCTTCAACGCCCCGAGTTCCGCTCGGGGCGTTGTTCATTCATGATTCGGAAAAGGTGTCAGGACTCTTTTTTAAAAAAAAGAGTCCTGACACCTTTTCCGACCTCCAGGAGGCTGGTGCGATTCAGAAGCGGCAAGATCAGGACTCCAGCTGCCAACTCTCGTCATTCCATCGATAACTTTCCCAGCCATCTTCCGTCAGGCATTCGCGGACCAGCAGCTTCCCCGGTCGCCACTCCAGATAGAAAAACCCTTGTTTGGGTCCCGAAAAATGGCTGGCGTTATCTGCATTCAGTAGCGGGTGGCCGCTGGCTGCCGGTTTGGGGGTTCCATCCCATCGAATCACTTGCCGAACATGGGTGTGCCCATACAGAATCCCCGCGACGCGTCGCCCTTCCAGTTGCTGATGGAACTCTTGCACATCGCACGGGTGCCATTCCATCTGGAGATTCTTCTCCGCATCCAGTTGACAGGGCTGGCTGTATCGCGGCAAGTCGATGTGATGGGTCAATAGCAATGGCCGATTCTTATCGGGATCGTAGCGATGAAGATCCTCTTGAAGAAATTCCAGGCTATCGAACGGATGATATCGGCGACGTTGCCCCTGATGCTCGGGCCGCCCCACCACAATCCCTAGATGGATGCAGTGGAGATCCCCCCAATCCCAAGAGTAATGAAGTCCGCTGGCCGACCGATGGACCACCTCACGCTTCGCCACCCGCTCCCGCAGCCGATCGATCGCCAACCCTTTCCCATCGGGGCTGTCGTGATTCCCATGGACTTCAAAGACCGGATACTGCAGCTTCCCTTCCTTGCCGGTCAATCCGAAATCTTCGACGAAGTGCCGCCACTCCGTCTCCTGCATCGCCTCAAAATTCTTCCCTCGCTTGTCGCCACTGTCGATGATGTCTCCGCCGTGAATCACACCTCGTACCTCGGCTACTTTACCGCCCCCGAGAGAATCGGGGAGCGAGCTGCCGGGAAGACGATTCAGCGTGTCGACCAAACGACCGCAGATTTCCGCGGACTTTGGGTCGATCTGATCCGGTTGCTCCTGAAGCGCCAGGTAATGGGTATCAGAGACAAAAAAGAAGGCGACTCCAGGATCGACATCCTGTGCCTCTGCATGAGGCTCTTCTAATGCTCCTTGAAGCATCCGCCCCGATGAAACGACCCCGGCAGAAACGCCTGCCTTCAGCAGCCATTCGCGCCGCTCCCAAGCCCTTGCCATGCCATTGTTCCTCCAACAAGCAACCAAAGTCGGCTGAATCCATCGACCTATGGTAGCCGGTTTAGGGAATCCCCTGCGACGGTCAAGCGAGAGAATCGTATCGGGCGATCGCATGTGCTGACCGAGGCCACGCCGCCCTTTCGATCCTCAAGCAATCCCATCCGAAACATGCGATTTTATGCAACAAGGAATGCCAAAAAAGATCCACGCCTCTCGCCGATCGCATGCAGTGGCAATCTGCCGCATCGAATTCCACGATGGGTCCCTGTCCAGGACGATGACCCAGGTAAAAGATAGAGGATAGCAGCAGTGAGCCAGTGGTGCGAATCGCGATCGATTTCAGCTCCAACTGGCCGTTCGGCCTCTCTCCTGGAGTTTCGACAAGATGATTCACGAAGTCAGCGGCGACATCCTACTCTCGGAATGCAAAGCAATCGCTCACGGCATTGCGCCCAACGAGCACTTTGATCATGGACTAGCCCTTGCACTACGTGAGAAGTGGCCTTCGATGGCAAAGGATTATCGCCACTACGCACAGCAGACCCAGCCCAAGCCAGGGGAGATCTGGACTTGGTCGGGAGTTGGTGGTAACCGCATCATCAATCTACTGACGCAGGATGGGGAGCATGGACATGGAGCGAAGCCCGGCCGCGCATCGCTCAGCCACGTTCATCATTGCCTGAAGCGACTGCGGCACGAGTTGGAGGTCACGGGGATCGAACGCTTGGCCTTACCAAGATTGGCGACTGGCGTCGGCGGACTCGACTGGAACGAAGTGCAGCCTTTGGTCGTTCAGCACCTAGGGGACCTGGCGATTCCCATTTTCCTCTACACTACTTTCCATGCTGGTCAGAAGGCAACGGAAAAGGGCTGATCCGATCAGACTCATACTAGCTCAGGGATAGGTTGGGCATTGTCATCGACCAGGTAATGGGGTCGGCCCGTCAGATCTTCCAGTGTCGTGGTGCTGGCCTGAATCCCCAGCGTGTGGTAGAGGGTCGCGATCACTTCCTGGAATGTCACGGGCCGACTGGCCGCCTCGCCTCCCATACGGTCTGTGCTGCCGATCACCTGTCCGGTCGTAAGTCCACCGCCAGCCAGTACCGCACACGAGACATTCGGCCAGTGATCGCGCCCGGCGTCCTTGTTGATCTTGGGGGTGCGCCCGAATTCACCCCAGGCGATGACGGTGGTGGTCTCCAGAAGTCCCCGCTGATGCAGATCTTCGATCAGGGCGCTGAGGGCCTGATCGAAATCTGGAAAATTCTGTTTGGCATTCTGAAAATTCTGACCATGCCAGTCCCAAAAGGAATAACTGAGCGTCACGACGCGTACTCCCGCTTCAATCAATCTTCTGGCAAGAAGGAACTGCTGGTTCAATCGTGGTGCTGCATCCCCCTGCTCCTTCTCTGTCCCCATTCCATACCGCTCGCGCACGGCACTCTCTTCCCTCGCGACATCGAGCGCTTCCAGGAGGCGATCGGAGGTGAGCATCGAGAAGGCGCGTTGCTGGAAAGCATCGACTCCTTCAATCGCGCCAGATCGATCGATATCGCGCCTCATACCATCAAAGCTGGCCAAAAGTTGCTTGCGATCTTCCAGCCGCGCCAGGTCGATACCCTGCAGCGTCAAATCGTCGCGTATCTCCCCCTGCGGGTTGAATGGCGTGTGACCAAACCCTAGAAAACTTGGGCGTCCGTAGTTGTATGGAGTATGCCGCATTCGTGGCGAGAGATTGACGTAGCTGGGCAGGGTGCCATCGCGAGTCCCTTGCAGCTTGGAAACCACCGACCCAAACTCTGGCCAGCCACCAGGCGGATTACGTTCATTCAAACGCCCTGTCATGCACTGGAACGACTCGTGCCGATCTTTAGCTCCCACCACAGCGCGCAGGATTGCCAGCTTGTCGGTAATCTTCGCCAGTCCCGGCAGGTGCTCGCAGATCTCCATCCCTGGCACCTTGGTGGACACGGGACGGAACTCGCCGCGAATCTCGGAGGGGGCATCCATTTTCAGATCGAAAAGGTCTTGATGCGGCGGACCTCCTGGCAGATAGACCATGATGATGGATCGGTCCGAGTTGCCGCGTCCCTGAGCGGCATCCAATCGCATCAAATGGGGAAGTGTTAAGGACCCAAGTGTACCAATGCGAAGGAACGATCGCCGGGAGCGGTGATCGCAAAAGCCAGTTTGGCGAGGACCAAAAAGCGTCAGCATGTCGCGGATCTCAACAACAAAGGCGGGAGGAATCGGTTGGCGGGTCGGCTCAGACCAAGGACAGTCGTTACCTAGGGGCGCGAAGACAATCTCCGCGCCCCTTTTTTCATTTCTACTATCCCCATCGACCGGACGGAAAGGCTAGTCGACAAAGTTTTCAGAGGATTGGTAAGAAAACAAAGGAGCTCTATCGAGTTTGATTGCCCGAAGACAGAAGGCAACTACTGAGTACTTCCCCTCTGACAGCTTTATCCCCTGGGGCCCTATCGATGGAAATCGTTCCAGAAGCTCAGTGCAGCGGGCGGACTACCGAGAGACTACGCCAGTAGTCCATCAGCGTCTCGACGGACAGCACCCCGCCCCCCATGCCACTCTTGTGAATTCCAGCATAAGGAACGCCGTGAGGGAAAACATTGTGGGCGTTGATCCAGCTGTTTCCCGCACACATCTGCTCGGCGACACGTGCAGCGCGGTGAAGATCCTTCGTCCAAACACTGTTAGCCAAGCCGTAGTCGGTGGCATTAACCATTTCGATCACTTGGTTTTCATCACGGAAAGGGGCAAGGTAAGCGACCGGTCCAAAAATTTCCTCTCGAGCGGCTACGTTATCGAGCGAACCGGCGAGGAGGGCAGGCTTCACAAAGTGGCCAGGGTAACCTTCGACATTCGCTTCACCACCCTCCAGAAGGCATTTGGCACCCTCGGCAACTCCTTTCTGCAGATAGCTGAGCACCCGCTGCTTCTGCTTACCATTGACCACCGGCCCCATCTGAGAGCCACCTTCCAGTTGGTAGCCGATTTGGACTTTCTTGAGACCTTCTCTAGCCCTTTCAACGAAGCGATCGTAAACCTTTTCATGGATCAGCCAGCGAGTTGCGTCGCAGCAGACCTGGCCCGTGTGGAAGGTGATCGCGCCGACCAATTTGTCAGCCGTGGCATCGACATCGACATCATCAAATACGACCGCCGCTCCCTTGCCCCCCAGTTCCAGTTTGACAGGCACCAAGTTGCGCCCACACGATTCAGCGATCAGTCGCCCTACCTCCGGCGATCCGGTGAACGCCATACGCTGCAGTTTGGGATTGCTGGAGAGCGCAGCCCCGGCGACGGGGCCAAGGCCCGGGACAATATTGATGATGCCGTCGGGAATCCCTGCCTTCTTCGCGACCTGTCCGAGAAAGAGTGCGGACAGGGGGGTGTCTTCTGCCGGCTTAATGACCACGGAATTCCCGGCAGCCAGCGCTGGGGCGATTCCCCATCCGATCAACAGAAAGGGAAAGTTCCAGGGGAAGATGAAACCGCAGGCACCCCAAGGGTGCTTACTGGTCCATGCTTCGTGCCCCTTGACTGCCAGAGTCGATCGCATGCGGATGTGCTGCGAAAGATCGGCGAAATAGCGCATCGTATCAACAAAGTTCCCGACATCACCGAGCGCCTGGGCATAAATTTTCCCGGCGTCCAGCGATTCGATCTGTGCGAAATCTTCCTTCTGTGCATCGACGGCATCGGCCAATCGATGGATCAGGGCGCTACGATCGTTCGGGGAAAGCTTGGCCCAGGCTCGCTGCTTGAAAGCAAGGTCTGCAACGTCCACGGTGCGATCGACATCCTCCTTGCTGAAGGCCGAGACGACTGCGATAGGGTTTCCGGAACCGGGGTCATGGGTCGTGAAGGTTGCTCCCGCCGTCCCCTTCACCCAACCGCCATCGACCCAACCAGCGATTTCTCCTGACTCCAAAAACTGGCGGACGGCAGGTCGCAGGGAGATGTTCTTCGGCAAATGGTTCATGGCAGATTTCCTCAAAGGTTTGCATGCTTGAATGCCCTCGAACGGACGTCGAGAGCTTCGCGATCGGCATCGGTCGCCGACCCGTGTCGCCCCACCTGAATTGTATCGCCGTTTCCCAGGGTCCAGGAAGAACCACGCCGCTGCTACAATCGAATCGTTTGCACTGCCTCACCGGCTTGGGTGTTCGACACCTGTTCGATTCCACCGAAGAAGCGACCTCTTCCTAGCGAAAAGAAAGAATGCGATGGCAGATCGTCAACCGGGAATGGAGCCTATGGGGAATTTCGCCAGGAACGGAGGCAGGGGCGTAGCGGAATCTCTTCTTTTAGTGGGATCTGCATTTCTAGTCTCCAGCATTTTCCTCGGTTGGCGGGACGCGTCCGATACGGGATTCCCGCCATCGGCCGTCGGTGCCGGGACCGTTGGTAT
>JBIINB010000187.1:0-7202 GCA_044337705.1 Pirellulaceae bacterium
CGGCCAGAGAAGTGGCGGCCATAACAGTGCTTTAGATTGCTAGACGGACCGACTGCCACGACAGATCGAGCCAATGAACGGCACGGGCATGTACGGAACTGGCCGAGGCATGTCGGTCGGATGGAGCGACCGCTGGATCCCTCGGAGAGGCAGCCAAGTGGCAGCGATTTACTGGGAAGCGGCTTATTGGGAAGCGGCTTATTGGGAAGCGGCCTCCAATTGAGCTGGAGAGAGTTGCACGTTGGATGCAACCGACTGGACATCGTCATGGTCTTCCAATTGCTCAAGCAACTTCAAGACCGATCTGGCGGTGTCGTCGTCGACTTCCACGGTGCTGCTGGGCATGCGGGTGATCTCTTTGATTTCGACTGGGATCCCGGCTGCCTCCAGCGCCTCGTTGACCGCCGTGTAGGCGTCGGTTGGGCAGGTGATCTCGTACTGCTCGTCGCTTTCGGTGAGATCTTCGGCCCCAGCTTCGAGCGCCACTTCCATCAGTCGATCCATATCGACAACCGATTTTTTTACGGTGATCCAACCTTTGCGTTCGAACAGGTAGGCGACGCAGTTGGTCGAACCCAGCTTGCCATTTTGAGTATCGAAGATTTTTCTCACTTCCGAGGCGGTTCGGTTGCGATTGTCGGTCATGATGTCGCAGAGAACGGCGACACCACCTGGGCCGTAGCCTTCATAGAGGATCTCTTCGACATCACCGCCGTCCAGTTCCCCGGTTCCCTTTTTAATAGCCCGTTCGATGTTATCGCGGGGCACGCTGGCTGCGCGGGCATCGAGGATGGCTGTTCGCAGACGGATGTTGGCATTGGGGTCGCCACCTCCCAATTTCGCTGCCACGATGATCGCCTTAGATAGCTTGCTCCATAGCTTGCTTTTCTTGCTGTCGACGAGGGCTTTGCGATGCTTGATGTTCGCCCACTGGGAATGACCGGCCATGTTCTTGAAAACCTCTTGAGCGTACCTGGATGGACAAGAGTGCAACTGGATGGTGTGCTTCGATCCATCCAGCTGTCCGATCGATAATGGAATTACTTTGGTTTCTTTTTGGTGATCTTCTTAGAATCGGATTTGGCAGCGCTTTTTTGAGAGCCTTTTCCATCCGAAGGCTTCTTAGACACCATTTTACTACGGGGTGGGGCAGGGGGAGGAGTATCGGGCGTCTTCTTGCCGGTCTTGCCGGTTCCCGTAGGTGCTACGGTACCTTTCTTCTTGGGAGCCTTGTCTGCAGCCGCAGACTTAGCTGGTTCGGTTTTGCTTGGGGTGGCGATTTTGGAAGCTTTTTTTGGTGGCTGGGGTGCAGCGGGTGGAGGAGTTGCTGCGGCGACTTTCTTGGGCGGGACAGGGGCTGACTTCTTGGGTGCAGATTGCTTGGTAGGGGCTGGTTTGCCGGCCGTCTTGGCACCGTGGGTCAGCCCAGGAGGAGCGGCCGTTTGAGGGCCTTTGGAGGCGGTTGAGGGGGAAGCAGATTTTTCGGGCTGCGTCTTCGGCTTCTCCTGTTTCGGCTTGGGAGAGACCCCAAGTTCCTTGAAGATCGCCTGGACGACTGCCGACCGAGGGTGGCTGGCGAAATCGACCGCGAACTGATGAAGCAAACCGAACGACTCGGCCCCCTTGGCCTTGGGGATGATCCGCTCCAATCCGGGCGATTTCTTCTCGATCTCCTGCGGGGTAAACAGTTCCAATTGGCAGAGGATGTCCAGGGAGCTGGAATCGAGTGGGATCGCATGTCCCGAGAGCCCGTAGAGGACGACGTAGTCGATGACGAAGCGGGAGAGCCCCCACTTGCGAAACTCGTCGGAGACCTTGTTGAGTCCTGATTTCTTCAGATCTTCGAGTTCGAACGCATACCTCGACTCGAAGATCGCCTGAAGGGCCCCTCGCACGCGCCTAGCCGCTTCCGGCGGACGCCGCACAGCTCGCAGCAACTCGGCAAGTTCTGCGACGGTTGTCACCCGCGTCTCATTCCAATCGACCTTTGTCTGTTCCAGTTTCGCATAGGCCTCGTCGGCGCTATCGAACTTGGAATCCTCCAGGCAGCTGGCATAAAGAATCTGTTCCAGCAGCGAGTGGTGTGTGGGAGCATTGGGTGGCTTGTAGTGTTTCCGAAGGACTTTGAACAGCTTTTCGATCCGTTCGGCCCGTTGCGTGGCGCTCATAGTCTTTTGTGCAACTCCGTTGCGGTACATTAGGTGACGGGTTGGCCTGGGGTGGTCGGCGGGGCGGAAAGCGGGGCGATCCAGTCGGCCAGGTCAGGCTTGGTCCCCAGGCGGGTCTTCGGGTTCCATCGCCCCGATAGGATGGCTTTCCCCCGATGGAGGCTCATCGCCCGTTTCAGTCGCTTCTTTCGCCTGTCGCTCGCGTTCTAGTTCTGCGAGGATCCTAGCGACTTCCAGCGATTTTTTGACTCCGGTATCCAGTACGAACTGGAGTCGGGGAGTGTAGCGAGTATCGATGCGATCGGCGATGCGTGCCTGAAGGAAGCCGGCGGACCTTGCGAGACCTTTGAGCGCCAGCGACTGCTTGTTCGGTTCCCCCATGATGCTGACATACACCTTCGCTTCGCGCATGTCGGGGGCCACTTCCACGCTGGTGACCGTAACCCCCTGGACACGCGGATCGCGCAGTTCCGTCAGAATCGCCATGGAGACAACCTCTCGAATCGCCTCGGCGGCTTTCAGCAGTCGTCGACTAGTCAACTGGTTTTCCTCACCTTCCAGAGACGATCAGGAACGAGTTGTATCGAGCGTTCGGGCGACCTCTTCGATGCGGTAGGCTTCCAGCATGTCGTCCTGCTTGACGTCATTGAAGCCTGACAGTCGAATCCCGCATTCCATGCCTCGTGGCACTTCCTTGACGTCGTCCTTATGGCGCCGAAGCGTCTCCAGCGGATAATCGCCAATCGTCCGTCCATCGCGGTTGACGCGAATTCTGCATCCTCGTTCGATCGATCCCTGAAGGACATAGCAACCGGCGATCGTTCCGACGCGGGAAATGGTGAACACCTGCTTGATCAGGGCCCGCCCCAATTCCACCACTCGCTGCTCGGGCTTCAATCGGCCCTCGATGATCGCACGCAGGTCATTGGCGAGGTTGTAGATGATGTCATATCTTCGGATTTCGACCCCACGCGCCTCGGCCATCTGCCGAGCGGCTTCGTCGGGGATCACGTTGAAACCGACGATGACCGCATTCGAGGCGCTGGCAAGCGTCACGTCGGCGACGGTCACGCCACCGACCGATTTTTGGATCATTCGCACTTCGACTTCGGGATGATCCAGCTTGGTTAGCTCCTTTTCGATCGCCTCCAAAGATCCTCTGGTGTCGGCCCGCAGGATCAGCGTCAGCACCACCTTCTGCTCTTCCTTACCCAGCTTTCCGGACTGCACCAGTTCCTGGAAAGCTTCGAACGAGACCTTGGGAGAGGTTCCCGAGAGCGACTGGCTTCGGTTGACAGAATCGCGTGTGGCAGCAATTTCGCGGGCTTGCGAGATATCATCGAGCACATGGAACCGCTCGCCCGCATCGGGTGGAATGTCCAGTCCGGTGATATTGACGGGAACTGAGGGACCGGCTTCGGTTAGTTGTCGGTTGGGGCGCAAGGTGTCGTAAAGCGCTTTGACGCGACCATGCGCAGCTCCGCAAACGACGATGTCGCCGACTCGAAGCGTGCCGTTGAGCACCACCATTTTGGCGATCACCCCGCGAGTCGGATGCTGTTCGCTCTCCAAGCAGACCCCTTGAGCGGCTCGCTTGGGGTTGGCTCGCAGTTCGTGCAGATCGGCAACCGTCAACAGCGTTTCCAACAGTTCGTCCATTCCCATTCCTGTGATGGCGCTGGTTTGCACCACTTCTACGTCGCCACCCCAGGCGCTGGGGGTCAAACCATGCTCGGTCATCTGCGACATGACACGGTTGGGATCGGCCCCTGGAAGGTCGCTCTTATTGAGCGCCACGACGATCGGCACCTCGGCTGCCTTGGCGTGGGAAATCGCTTCGATCGTCTGCGGCATGATGCCGTCGTCGGCTGCGATGACCAGAACAGCGATGTCGGTGACATTGGCCCCGCGAGCCCGCATCTCGGTGAACGCTTCGTGGCCGGGCGTATCGACAAACGAGACATAACGGCCATCTTTTTCGACCCGATAGGCTCGGATGTGCTGCGTGATGCCTCCCGCTTCCCCAGCTACAATCTTGGTGCCGATCAGATAATCCAGCAGCGACGTCTTGCCGTGGTCGACGTGACCGAGGAACGTTACGATCGGAGCCCGAGGCACCAGATCGCGAGGGTCATCGATCCGATCGGCAGTTTCTAGCAGACTGCTTTCCAGCGTCTCTGCTTCCTTGAATTCCAGGTCGATCCCCAGGTCTGTCGCCACCAAGACCGCCTGCTCGGCATCGAGCATTGCGTTGATGTTGAGCACAGGGATCCCCAGGGTCATCAACGAGCGAAGAATACGGGCAGCAGGGACACCAGCCGCTTCCGAAAAACTTCGCACGTTGCAAGGAAGAGCCAGCGCCACGCGCTGTTTACGAGGAGCGGTGGAGCCAGTGGACTGGCGGCGTCCAAAACCTCGCCCGGCCCGCCTTGCCTCCCGCTCTTCCTCGAACGCCAGATCGTCGGTGCCGCGGATCTTCAAACGCCTCTTGGTTCGATCGGATCGACCAGCGGCAAGGCCTGCCAGCCCCTTCTTTCCCTTTCCTTCTTCTTCTTCCTCGGCCGGCCGTTTGCCTTTGGCCTTGGCCCCCGCCTTATCGGCACCTGCCCGAAAATCGGAAAGTCCCCCGGTTCCAGGAGGTGGAGGCGTCTTGCTCTTCTGGGTCTCCTGCTGGACGAACTTGTCCAGCGGTGCCTTCATCCCTTGCTTGGACCCAACGATCAGGTCCTTAGTCAGCTTGATGTCGGGGCGTTGCGGAGCCGGTTCGTCGGTGCGTCGCGGCATCGGCTGCTGGCCAGTTTTGGGAATTTTTGCCAGATTGATCACCGGTTCTCGCGTCTTGGGGCGCCGCTTCTCTTCAGTAGGCTTCTCGGATGCTGGTTTGGTACGATTGCCAAGAACGCGAATCCTACCTCCCGAACTGCCCGAAGGAGAAATGTAATCGTCGCGACGGAAGCTTTCGGGTGCCTCCTTCTCCTCCGTAGCGGTATCGACGGCAGAGACCGTCACCTCCGGTTCGCTCGGCACAGGCTCAGCCGCGACGGGCGTCTCGACATCGATGGTCTCTGGAGTCGGCTCCTGGACCTCCTCTGCAACCGGCGCGACGGCATCGACAATTTCTGTTGGAGTCGATTCTTCGACGCTGATTGCTGTAGGCTTGCGCCGCGGCGGAATGATCTGCGGACGGCCGACAAACCCCGAGCCACGGACAGGAGCGGCTGGTGGTGCGGGAGCCTGCGATGGAGCGGGACGTTCTTCGGTTTTGGCCGCCGAAGCACTCTCCAGGTGCTTTTTGATCCGAAGCACCTCCTCATCTTCGAGGCTGGCAAGGGCACTACCTTTGCCGGTGATTCCAATCTTGTTGCAAAGGTCGACCAATTCCTTGCTGTCGAGCTTGAGGTCTTTGGCGAGCGTGTAGATTCTAACTGGCACTGGGCGATGTTCCTGAAGTGTTGGAAGGCCGCGGGCTTGTGGCGAAGCGGATGGGATGGACGTCTGGCATGGGGTCGGTGACCTGACGGGCAAGAAGTTTTCCTCCTCCCCGACCTTGGGTCGGCGCGCCTAAGCTACCACTCGACGCGCCAATGCGATGCTCCCCAAGAGACCTTGAAGAGCACCCGCTCGATTCCCTGAGGAATCATTCATTGGAATGCTCTGCCGCTGACTCCTCCCCTGTGGCCTTCTCCTCAGGCGACAACCCCTGAGGACTCGATGCTGTGTCGCTCGATCCGGTACTGCCAGCGGCGGTGGACGATGCGTTCCCAGCACCACCCTGTCGCTCGCGAAGCAGTTCCGCTTCGGTCGCTCGTCGCTCTTTCTCTTCTCTCTCGATCCGCTTGCGTTCTTTCTCTTCTTCTTCCTGCTGAGCCGCCAGGTCGTCTGCCTGCTCAACAATCGCATCCACCTGCTCGGCGCTCAGCCCACCCATCTCCATCAGCACATCGGGTTCAATCACCGACAGATCGTCGTAGGATAGATACCCCTGTTCGACCAGTCGCTGGGCCAATTCCTCGGTCATCCCTTCGATTTCCAGGAAGCCCTTCATCGCGCGGTCGATTTGCTGCTCCAGCTCATCGGCCGTCATGATCTCAATATCCCAGCCGCAAAGCTTGCTCGCCAGTCGCACGTTCTGCCCATAGCGACCGATCGCCTGCGACAGGTGCTCCTCGCTGACCAGCGCGATGGCTCTTCCAATCATATCGCATAGCAGCACCTGCTCTACCTCTGCCGGCTGCAGTGCATTGGGAATCAAAACCATCGGATCATCGCTCCAGCGAACAATATCGATCCGCTCACCGGCCAGTTCGCTGGTGACATTCTTGATCCGGTTGCCTCGCAGACCAACGCAGGCCCCGACGCAATCGACCCGCTGATCGCTACTGGAGACCGCTACTTTCGATCGATAACCCGGTTCGCGACTGATCGCTCGGATTTCGATCACCCCTTCGGCAATCTCCGGTATCTCCTGCTCAAACAGTCTCTGCACCAACTGCGGCTTGGTTCGAGACAGAATGATCTTCACTCGGTTGCCCGATGCCTTCACTTCGTAGATGACCGCCCGAACACGCTCGCCATTGTGGTACGTCTCACCCGGGATCTGCTCGCCACGGGGCAGAATTGCTTCTACTGCCCCAAGCTGAACGATCGTCAATCCTCGCTCGGTCCTCTGCACGATCCCGGTGACCAATTGCCCGACCTGGTCCTGGAACTCGTCCAGCCGTGCATCTCGCTCCGCCTCGCGGATCTTCTGGATGATCACCTGTTTGGCGGTCTGAGCCCCGATGCGACCGATCTCTTCCTGGTTCAACTCCCTGCCGTCGCAAGTTGCACGTATCGCACCGCCATCTCTTGCGATTTGCACTTCGATGTCTGCTTCTTCACCGAATTGCTTCTTGGCCGCCATCACTAGCGCAGCTTCGATCGCCTGGAGCACCAGTTCCGTGTCGATGTTCTTCTCGCGGTGCAGCGAATCGACGATCCGTAGCAATTCTTGTGGATTCATGCGTCCAGACTATGAAAACGTTTCCGACGAGG
>JBIINB010000188.1:0-7144 GCA_044337705.1 Pirellulaceae bacterium
TGAGCTGAAAAAAGACAGGATTCGTCGAAGCATCTTCATGCCAATGCGGATAACATGTATTCTACAGAAACCACCCGGAAGGCAGGTTCTGTGTAAATCGGGGGACGTCAGCAACCAAGTGTCTCCGCCGAAATGACCAAAGTCAACTCTTTTCCCTACCAATGTTCTCGCAGTCGAACTGGATGTCCCGCGATCCTCGCTCGCTGGTCCCGCTCTTATACAGAACAATATCATCTTCAAATGCTTCCACTCCCCAAAGCTGCCGCGATCTCCTCGGGTTCAATGATCGATTGCAATCCTATCCCAACAGGACACTCCCCATGTCGCTCTCTCCACCAAATCCACCCAAAGGGGGCGAGCCGCCTACAACCCCAAAGCTAATCGACCAGCTCCGCGCCCGACTACGCACCCTCCACGTTGCAAAACGTACCGAAGATGCTTACATCCGCTGGATCGAACGCTATCTGATCTTCACCAGAAATAAACATGGAAAATGGATCCACCCCGCACAACTCGACTCCCGAGCTGTCAATGATTTTCTCACCTACCTAGCAGTCCAACGTCATGTCGCCGCTAGTACCCAAAATCAAGCCCTCGCCGCGCTCCTGTTCCTCCATACCAAATTCTTCCATCATCCAATCCAACTCCACGCCACCCGCGCAAAAGTCCCCTCCAAACTTCCCGTCGTCCTGACTCCCTCCGAAGTCGCCACCATCCTCCAACTAATCCCCCCCAGCCCACAACACACCATCGCCTGCCTGCTCTACGGCGCCGGGCTGCGACTGATGGAAGCCTGCCGACTTCGCGTCAAAGATCTCGACTTCCAACGAAAACAAATCGTCGTCCGCGAAGGGAAAGGTGAAAAAGATCGTTACGTCCCAATGCCCGCAAAACTACGCGACGAGCTAGCCAACCAAGTCGAGGTGACTCGAAGAATCCACCAATCCGACCTCCAGCGCGATGCCGGTTGGGTCTGGCTTCCCTACGCCCTTGCCGTGAAGTTCCCCGATCTCGGCAAAAGCTTTCACTGGCAATACCTTTTTCCCGCGACCAAGCTCTCCCAGGATTCCCACCCGCGCGAATCGATCGAAGGATTCTCCGACGCCCATGTTCCCGCCAATGACAAAACGCAATGGCGCCGACATCATCTCCACGAAACCTCAGTTCAAACCGCTGTCACTCGCGCGGTGCGAGCCAGCGGTATACCCAAAAAAATCTCGTGCCATACCTTTCGCCATAGCTTCGCTACCCACCTACTGGAATCGGGTAAGGATATCCGAACCATCCAGGAACTGCTGGGCCACGCCGAACTAGCCACGACGATGATCTACACGCATGTCAGCTCCCTTGGCGCCAGCGGCATCCAAAGTCCACTTGATCAACTCTTCTAGAGAGCATCAAGATGCCCCATCCCCCCGATCGAAGACCGATCGATGAAGCAATAGATCTGGTCAGGCCGTAAAAATGCGGGGTCTTCGGGACTTGGGAAGGCTTGGGGTCCTGGGTTGCTGCTCGCTTCGGCATTCGGGGTTTTGGTTGGTTTGGGAAAAGATTAACGATTTTGCCGAATGAATGGGGGGCTTCTGGTCGATGAACAGAGGGAGCCCGGCTCCATCAAGCAACAGCTTTTGGTCGGGAGACCGTCGTCCCTTACTGAACGAGCATAGAGGATCACGACCTGATGAAACGCTTGCTGACATCAGTGCTATGGATCGGTTGCTTTGCAGGCTGTTCGCTTCCAGGTACCAAGGACCAATCCTTGACGCCGACAGGTCCCAAGGGGTGGATGGCGACAGCCACCAAAACGGCTGATGGAGTCAAGGGACAGGCCGCCAGTTTGGGGACCGCCGTCCAATCGGCATATGGGAAAGCGAAACAGAGCCTGACTCGCGCGATGGCTCCCGAAGCGACATCGGCCGAGACGACCGCCAATGGAAGCGGCAACCTGGGTCCCGAGCTTTATGTGGCTCAAGGACAACTCTACGAATCCTCCGGCCAATATCCCAAAGCCCTTGATTTCTACAGCAAGGCGCTGGTTGCCGATCCCAATCATGCAGCGGCTTTGGCCAGCTTGGCAAGGCTACACAAACGACAGGACGACTGTGTCAAGGCGATCGAATACTACCAGCGAGCCAGTGCGGCCAGTCCTGCCGATGTCCGTCTGATTTGTGAACTCGCCGAATGCCAAAAGGCATCAGGGCAGTCGCCACAGGCGCTCGAGTCCTACCGCAAGGCGCTTCTGCTGGATCCACAGAACCGAGAAAGTCGGCATGGGATCGCAGGTCTGCTATTGGCAGAGGGAAAAGATACGGAGGCATTGGAGGTAGTCGGACAGGGTGAATCGCCTGCGATGGCGCATTACCAGATTGCTTACCTTCACTTCTCGCGGCAGGATCTGGCGCGTTCCCAAGCTTCGTTGCAGCAGGCTTTGCAGTTGGATCCCAATCTCCAGCCTGCCCGGCAGTTGCTGGAGCAGATCCAAGGCAGCTCGATGGTTCAGCAAGGCTGACAGGTATACCAGGCGATTCAGCCATGGATGGCAAGCCCTTCAGCCAACCCTACGGCTTCTGCATCGCCTGCATCGATACCGTCCGTCGTAACTCCCGCAGCGACCGGTTCCTTGCAGAGCAGTCCCTGAGTTGGCTCTAAGCCGAACGGTCAGCCGCTCGCCGCAACCGATCCATCAATGCCCAGCCGATACCGGTAGGTTCAACCGGCTGGCAAACAATCGTCTTGCAGCCGGATCGGTCGGCTTGCCGAAAAAACTCGTAGAGCCCCTTGGCGTAGGAGTCGACAGAGGGATGAATCTGCTGGAGCTCTGGGACCTGGTGACACATTGGCCAGTGGATCAATCCAATGTAGGCCAGCGGGTCACGGAAGCTGAACTCCTTCAGCCACGGATCGCTAAGGATTTCGACTTTTGCATTGGGTTGGTAGTGGGGATGGCGGAGGCCTGGCGAAGGGAGTGGCTGGGAGGTTGCAAGTGGGAGATCCGATCGATCGAGGTGGGGTGGAACCAGCGGCAGCAAGTCGGGGAGTACCCGGGCGATCATCTCCCAGGTGATCGCTCCGGGACGAAGAATCGCCGGACGATCGCTGGTCAAATCGATGACCGTGCTTTCGATCCCATGCAAGCAACCTTCCTCGCACACAATCGCATCGATTTTGCCATCCAAGTCCTCCAGCACCGCTTGCCAAGTGGTTGCGCTGGGAGAGCCGGAGCGATTGGCGCTGGGGGCGGCGATAGGCAGGCGAGCATGCTGCAGCAGTTGGAGAGCGATTGGATGGGCGGGAATCCGGATTCCGACCGAAGGGAGTCCAGCGGTCACACAATCGGCGATGCGATCGGATTTGGGAAGAACCAGCGTCATCGGGCTTGGACCGAATTTTTCCCAAAGAGCTATCGCGCTGTTGGGGATGGATCGGGTCAGCAGATGCACATCGTCCAGGCTTCCGACATGAACAATCAGCGGGTTGTCGCTGGGTCTTCCTTTGGCCTGGAAGATCTTCTCGACAGCCGCAGGATCGAGAGCGTTGGCACCCAAACCGAAAACAGTTTCGGTCGGGAACGCCACGGTGCCGCCCTGCGCCCATATCTGGGCAATGCGATCGAACTGGGAGGCTGGCAGGCGGAGCGTTGGCCGATCCATAGGTCTGTCGCTGGTTGATCCGATGGAGGGAGAAGGGATGGAGAGAACTTCGGTGAACCAGCGAGCGAGCCGTCGAGTGACTGAGGCGTGCGCGGCAGCGGCGGGCCAGCTGGACGTCGTCGCTCACAAGCTAGATGGAATGCTGGACGAAACACTCCCCAGGCCGATGACCCGCTGGCTTCGGCAATTATTCCCCAACGTGGCGGCCGCGGCTAGGCGTTGGTCTGAGGACGATGCGGGTTCCATGGCGGCAGCGGTCGCCTACTACCTAGCCCTTTCGCTGTTCCCTCTGCTACTGCTGTTGACTGCCGGGATGGGGCTGTTCCTTCAGTTTACTAGGATGGGCAGCGATGCAGAAAAATACCTTCTCGAACTAGCCGCGATGCACATGTCGGAGGATGTCGAGCGTCAGGTGAGGGATGTTTTGGTCCATCTGCGAAACCATTCGGTGATCACTGGGCCCACAGGGTTGGTGGCAACGATCATGGCAGCCATGGGAGTTTTTGCTCAATTGGATCGGGGCATGGACCGCATCTGGCGGATTCCGCCTCGGCGGAGCGCCAACCTCCGAGGCACCGCCACACGGGTCTTTCGAGATCGCCTGGGGGCTTTTCTGATGTTGGTTTCCCTGGGAGGGATGGTGATCGGACTTTTTCTCTTCAATACCCTCTGGATTCAGGTGCAGTCCGTCACCAGCGCCACACTGCCCCACTGGACTCACCTGGGATCGATGGGCGGCGTCCTCAATACCTACCTGGCGACTTCCCTGCTGTTTGCCTGCGCCTATCGTTGGTTGCCTCGAAAGCCAGTTGGTTGGCTGGATGCCGTCCGAGGCGGCCTGTTGGCAGCCCTGATCTGGGAGATGGGGCGAATGCTGCTGGAGGCGGTTTGGATCGGGATGCGATACACCACGGCTTATGGAGCCATCGGTTCCTTCATCGCGCTGTTGCTATGGTGCTACTACGGCGTATCGATTTTCTTCCTGGGGGCCGAGTACGTGCAGGTGCTGCAAAGCCACACCGAAGCCTCTGCATCAAGTACTGCGATATCGAAGCAACCCACATCGCCGACATCCATCACCGCTGCTGAGCCAGCAGAAACTTCGATGGATAATGCAGTCTACCGGCGAACCATTCCTCGCCGGTCGCTCCACCGTGCCGCTGGAAGATCGATGCTGCGTCGTGCTGCCTGAGCTGTGCCAAGGGTAAGAGAAATTCAGGCGGGTCGATTGGAAGAGGTTTTTAGGAGTCTTTTCGGCCATTGCCATTGCGGCGGACGAAGGGGTCTTTCTCGCCAAGCCACCATCGGGGCTTCCATACACCTTTGCGGTATCCGAAACGCTGCGTCGCTGTCTGCTCGATGTAGGCGCACACCTCCTGGGGGTCGTCGCTGATCATGATTCTTTCCAGATCGATCGGATCGATCATTCGGTACTCTAGCAATCTGCCGCGCAGAAAATCGATCAGCGGATCCCAGTAGGTTTTTCCCATGAGCACGACGGGAAAATCATGCATCTTGCCGGTCTGTACCAGCGTTGCGACTTCAAAAAGTTCATCCAGTGTGCCATAGCCACCTGGCATGGCAACGAAGGCGACGGAGTACTTGGCAAGCATGAACTTGCGAACGAAAAAGAAATCGAAGTCGACGAACGTATCGAGGTAGGGATTGGGGTGCTGTTCCTTGGGAAGGACGATATTGCAACCGACGCTGCGGCCGTTCGCATCCTTGGCGCCACGATTGGCTGCCTCCATGATTCCCGGGCCACCTCCGGTCATGACGGTGAATCCCGATCGGGCTAGCGCCCGTCCCATCTGCCGCGCGAAGTCGTAGTAGGGATGGGCTTCGGGGAATCGAGCCGATCCGAAGACGGTGACGCTGGGGCCGATGAAATGGAGCGACCGGAATCCGGAGATCATCTCCGAGAAGACGTGGAAGGCGACTTTCAGTTCCTCCCATCGGGAGTGCGGACCCTGAAGAAATCGCTCTTCCATCGTATTGGAAGGAAACGTCGCAGGAACACTTGAAGAACCCGAATCGGAGGGGAAGGGTGAATCGAGCTGAGCCATGACGTCCAGACCGTTTCTCGTCGAGGGGAATGAGGTGAAACAAAAACCACAGTATAGTAAGAGTCTGTCTATCTTTTGGACGGCTCGGCGAAACTGCTTGGCGGCTCGCGCAAAGCCATCGCTGCGCCTTTCATTTTCTCCATCTAGAAAGAAGTCCGATCTTTGAGCGAACGCCCCGAGGTTGGCAAGGAGTTGCAAGAGCAGGAGGAGAGCGTCGGGGCGGTGCTTGCGCGTGGCCGCCTTGTCGACCTGTCGCTGCCCAGCGCACTGAAGCGACTGGGGCTGCCGGTTCTGATCGAACAGCTTCTGGCTCTGCTGGTTGGCTTTGTCGACACCTATCTGACGGGTCATTTTCTTAGCGACGGGCATCTAGCTGCTGCTGGGATGGCCGCTTATTTGCTCTGGGGAGTTTCTTCGCTGTTTGCCACCTTATCGATTGGTGCCACCGCTAGAATGGCACAGTTGATCGGGGCCCAGCGGTGGGATGATGCCCGCCGTACCACCCAGCAAGTGCTTGGCATGGCTCTACTGGCCGGCATCGGCATCGCCCTTCTTGGAGCCTTTTACCTGGAGCCACTGGTTCGATTGCTTGGATTGCAGGGAGTCGCATCGGTCGCCGCACAGCAGTACGTCGCCATGATGCTTTGGGTGCTTCCCGCCATGGCGATTCTGCAGGTGGGAAACGCCCTGCTGCGAGGTGCAGGAGATACCTCGACAGGTCTTTGGATCTACAGTGGTGTGAACCTCATCAATGCGTCGCTCAGTTATCTTCTGGTTGCTGGGGTCCCTGGATTTCCGAACCTCGGTTGGCATGGGGTCGTGTTGGGAACCGCCATCGGGTACTTGCTGGGAGGTCTGGTCATCGCCGGATTGCTGATCCGCGGTTGGCGCGGTCTGAGGTGGAATCCTCTTGCGGTCGATCAGGATGCAAGGCCAATTCGAGAAGTGCTTGCGATCGGAATCCCTGGTGGTATCGATATGATGTTGACGGTGGGATGCCAGCTGTGGTTTGTCGCTTTGATCAATCGTCTGGGCACCCTCGCCTCTGCTTCACATGGGCTGGCGATTCGGATAGAGGCGATCGCCTATCTGCCTTGTCAGGCTTTCTCGATCGCGACCATGACGTTGGTGGGGCAGTTGCTTGGTGCAGGGCAGATCGACCGCGCCCAGAGGACGACGTGGCGCATTCTTGTTGGTGCGATGGCGATGATGGCGTTCGTCAGCCTGATGTTCCTTCTTTTTGCCGATCCGCTGGCAGGTGTGCTGGTGGGGCCGGGACATCCCGAGACAAAGCAGATTTCAGCTGGTTTGTTGAGGACAGTGGCCTGGGGTCTTCCCTGGCTGGCGGTGATCCAGGTTCTGGCAGCTGCCATGCGTGGTGCCGGGAAAACGAAAATCCCACTGTGGATCTCCCTCTTCAGCTTCCTG
>JBIINB010000077.1:0-22085 GCA_044337705.1 Pirellulaceae bacterium
GATGGCCAAGACCGGGATTTTTCTTCTGAAAGTGTCGGGGGAAGGGATCGTCTTCTGCCAGACATTCGGGGCGATCGTGGAGAGGACGCTCAGCGAAGGCGAGTCCTTTGTCGTCGACAACCGATACATGGTTGCCTTCTCCCAGTCGGTGCGGTTCGAGTTGGTGAAGGCGACTCGCACTCTTAGGGATTCCATCATGTCAGGCGAGGGACTGGTAACCCGGTATACGGGCCCCGGCAAGATTTTTTACCAGACGCGAGCCAAGCCTTCAGTCGGATTTTTTGGCCGTTTGCTGGATCTATCGACCTGATCTAAAGGAGTCGGGTAATGCAGTCGCGGCAGGTGCCGAAGCGCGAGCAGCTGCTGGAGCTTCTCCGAGGTGCCAATCAGAGGGCGGTATGGCTCCTTGCGGCTCAGGCTGCTGCTGTAGCTTTGTTGGCCGTGATATTGGACTGGCGTTGGTTGGTCCGACATCCCTGGATCGCGATCGTTGCTGTCGGAATCTTTCTGGGGCCTCAGTTGATGAGTCTCCTGACGTTTCTGGCAACAGCCAAAAAAGAGATCGGCGATTTAAAGGAGACGACTCGATTTGGCGAGTTCGACAAGTATCGGTTGCAGCAGTTGCTTCGTGAGACTCTGACCAAGCTGCGACTGAGCGACCAGCGAGTACCGGTTTACATCGTGGGCGATAAGTCGCTCAATGCGGCCGCTTTCAACATAGGTTTCGGACCCTTTCTTCGGTCGCTCAATGGCATCTTCCTGAATCGACAGGTGCTGCACAAGCTGTCTGCTGCAGAGGTTCAGGACATCATGGGGCACGAGTTGGGGCATTACACGAAGCACTACCTTATTTTGTCGCGTTGGACTTGGCTCACCTACCTGCTGGGTGCCATGGCAGGGCTGGTGATTGCTCAATTCACCGGTTTGGAAAGTGCTTTTTCCATCTTCGGGATTTCGCTGTTGGCTGGTGGCTTTTGGTGGTTGCAGTCGATTCCGTACGCCCGCTACAGTTGGCCGATCGAATATTTGTGTGATGATTTTGGGGCTCAGGTCAATGGAGTGGTCACTTCGATCACAGGACTCTTGAAACTGGGGGCCGATGCGGAATGGACGATGGCGGTGATGCTTCAAGCAGCCGGTCATCGGCACGCCGAGGGACTCTCGGCGAAGCAGCTGGCCGAGTCGATCGAAAAGGCGATTCCCTATGGCCATGCGACAACCGAAGAGATGCAAGGGATGCTGGAGCGGCAGTTGCAGGAGAGTCGTCGGAAGCAGAGCGAGGTATCGGTGGGGGGCTTTTTGCGTTACATGTGGCAGTCGGATCTGGACCGAGAAGCGACGGAAGAGTATCGCAGCAACATGGAGAAATTCAGCAAGCTTCAGGATCTCCCAAGGCTGGATTGGGAGCGTGCGATTGGCGTGGGCGGCGTGATCGAATGCACGGAAGAGCAGATTGAGAAGTTGGTGGAATTGATGGAGAGGTATCCAGAGAAACCGCTGTTTCGAACCCCTGACGCCATGGAACCTGTGGTTAGTCATCCGCCGATGGAGTTAAGGATTCTCTATCTCTGGCATAACCGCGACGCAATCGCTCGGGCCGCTTCGGGGAGGGAATAATCCAGGGCGATGCCCTTAATTCCCCGGGCGATGCCGTAATCCCCAGGGCGATGCCGTAATTCCCAGGGCGATGCCGTAATTCCCAGGGCATTGCCGTAATTCCCAGGGCGTTGCCCTGGGCTATCGTATGGGGCCGCGTTGCGGCCCTTAGTTGGCGCCGACCATGGGATTGGTGAGAGGTATGGCGTGCGTCCCATCCAGAAGTCCGGTCGCATTTCTATGAGCTGGTTAGGGTGCCTTCTCCTGCTTCTTCAATCGCTCCAGGTGGATGCGGGCGACATCGGCCATGTAGCCACCGGTTCCTGTCGCAAGGCACTCTTCCAGGTATTTCCGACAGAGATCGCTTTTCCCCAGCGATTCGTAATGAAGCGCGACGTACAGCGTCGCGTAGAACTTTGCCAATGGTTTGGCTCTCGGACCACCCTCCACCTGCTCGGCAACCTTCAGAACATCTTCGACCGTTTTCGTGCCGCGAAAAAGCTCCAGCACCTCCATCATGGGTGGCCGAGGATCTCCGCCCGACGGGATCAGCTTCTTTCTTGCCTCTTCCAGGCTGGAATCCCTGGCAACGCATAGATAGTGCCAGACGGAATTTTCGACGTCATTGCCGTTGACGGTTCGGTGCACTTCGAATTGCTCTGCACCATCCTTAAATCGCTCGGCATAGTACAGAGATATCCCGCGCTGCCAGAGGTAGGGCTTGGATCTTGGATCCAATTCAATGGAGCGATCGAAGTCGGTGATCGATCGGTCGATGTCGCCCGCTTGGAAGTGGACCATCCCACGCATCACGTAGAGGTTGGCCGATTTTGGCTGAGCTGCGACTACCTCGTCCGCAATCCGTATCGCCTCCGCAAAGTCCCTTTTCTCAACCGCCTTCTCCAGCTTGCTGGACCAGCCATTCTCCTGGCTCTTGGAATCCCGACCGGTGAACATTAGGGCGGCAAGGATCGAAAGGACCAAAATGATTCGTTGCATGGAATCACTCCTTATTATCCGAAAAGGTGGGGAGAGGAAGATCTTTAGGGACCGCCTGCGATGGAGCCGAGCTGAGCATACCGCGTAGGGCCACCGGACCAATCGCGGCATCTCCGCCAGTCGCCAACATCAGTCGCTCTCCAACCACTTCGGCTCGTATGTTCTCCACCGGGTTGGCGTCGGCTGTAAAGCGAGCATCCAGAAGCGGCTTCCAGGCTTGGTCGCCAGAGCGACTCCACGCAGGCCCGAAGAGCGCCTCTCGCCGCTGCTTAGTCGACTCTCGGTTGCGCCGGAAATCCTCGACAAAAGTATAAAGTCCCCGTAACGAGTCATTCCCACCCGTGACGGTTGAGAATGTCACCAGATGCCGCCAAGCCTGATCATCCGGGTGATAGAAGAAGCCCGAATACTCACTTCGCTTTCCATCGGGGCGAACCGCCACCGCGAAACGGTAGGGAGTATCCAGCTGCCAATCGAAATCAAAGAACGACTGCCCACCCGTCCCCTCCCCGCCAAACCGACCGACCCGCACGGCCGGATCCTTGTACAGCAGTCGGACTCTTCGATCCTCCTCCACCGCGCCAGGATCATTCTGCTCGGAATCCCACACCGAGAAGAGGATCAGCTTTTTTCCATCCGCCAGTTCCTGAATGCCAAAATACCCCTTGTCCCAGCCGCATACCATAAAGTAGGTGCCCGGAGCGGATCTCCGAACTATCACTTCGTTGGCAAACTGGGTGCACAGATCCTTTTGAGCATATCCCAGATGCACGGAGCGACAGGCGATTCCCTTCAGACGTTCATCGCCATAAACCACTTGGCCGATGGATGCAGCCAGAACGAGGGCGGCCAACAACAAGGTGCGTCGATGATGTGTGAGGCAAAGATCATGTGGCATAAGACTGGTTTCTCCTCTGGACGAAGCACCTGCAGATGCGGAGCCGTCAGCTAGGACGGAATCTTCATCTTAGACGCGGTGTCCATGCCATGTCACTGCAGGAGTGGATCGACAGGTTGATTAAACAATGCAGCTATTCTACACCGATCTCTTTGAGTTGCCTCTACCGGCAGGCCATCGCTTTCCCATGTCGAAGTATCGATTGCTGCGGGAACGTCTGGTGGCTGACCCTTTCTTCTCTGATGACGTGTTTCTGATTCCCCCTGCAGCAACGCTGGAGCAGATCACATTGGCTCACGATCACGCCTATGTGGATCGGGTGGTGCGTGGGGAGTTGAGTGAGGCGGAGCAAAAGAGGATTGGATTTCCATGGACGGAAGCGATGGTGGAGCGGTCCAGGCGGAGTTCGGGTGCGACGCTGGCAGCCGCAGATGCGGCGCTCGCGGAAGGCGTGTCGGTCAATCTGGCCGGCGGTACGCACCATGCCATGCGAGAGGCGGGGGAGGGATACTGTATTTTCAATGATGCCGCGATCACGATGTTGGAAATGCTCCGCCGAAGGAGAATACGGCGAGGCGTGGTGATCGACCTGGATGTGCATCAGGGCAACGGAACTGCGCAGATCCTTGCGGGATCTCCTGAGGTCTTCACCCTTTCAGTGCACTGCGCCAAGAACTTCCCTGCACGAAAGCATCCCAGTTCACTGGATGTCGATCTGGATATCGGGACTACGGATGACGTCTATCTCCATCGCTTGTCCGAAGCCCTGTCGCAGGTCGACGCGTTCGGGCCCTACGATCTTGCCATCTACCTAGCGGGGGCAGATCCCTATGAGGGCGATCGGCTGGGGAATCTCAAATTGACCCAAAAGGGGTTGTCGATGCGGGACCATCTTGTCTTTGACTGGCTAGAACGGCGTTCGGTTCCGGTCGCCGTCGCGATGGCGGGCGGATATGCCCACCAGGTCGAGAAAATTGTCGATATCCACCATGCGACAATCGGACGTGCCAAAGAGCACTGGCTCCGCTGTCGTCATGCATTTCGGACAGCGACCCGGTGACTTCGTGGGCCTCAGTTCTTCTCTTCGCTGGTCAGGCTGACGTAGGCGATGGCGTCGTCGAAGGTCGAGTCAGGAATCGGAGGGATGTCGCCGTCCTCATCACTGCTGGCCACTGTCCCCTTGGATGCCGCAGCAGCTTTCTTTCGCTGGCGACTTTCCATCATCGCCGACAGGCCGAATAGAAGGAAAAGCAGTGCGACGAAGCTCAGCCAAAGGATCGGCCAAATCATGATCGGGACCACCGAAGAGAAAAAACGCTGAGGTCATGGGAAACGGACCAGATTCCTGCCGAGGTCCGCAATCTCCGGAGTGTAATTGCTTTGCGTTCCAGGGGCAACAATCTCATCGGCGCGCAACATTGAAAACCGGGAATCCGTCCCCGCCGATCCCTCAGAAACCTCCCGATCACCCCCGTCCAGGATCACCTGTGCTGTGCTGCTAACCATCCTCGGTCTGCAATCGTCGGCTGAAACTCCTTCCAAGCCAATGGAAGATCGTTGGCCGCACTCTGAATTTCGCCCGGCGCATAACATCGACCCTGCGTGATGTGCATGAGCAACGCGGAGTACTCGGCTACCGGTAGCGGACCATCCTTTGCCTCCCTCAAGAACGCTTCATGCACCACCAGCCAACCGCCAAGTTCCAGTGCCGAGCTTGCCTTCTGCAGGAGCAAACGGATTTCCGGAATATCCCAGTCGTGCAGTACGTTGGACAAAAGGAGCAATTGGCATCTGGGCCAGGGGGCATCGAACATGTCACCTGTGAGGACCTGGCTGCGGTGATCCATGCCAAATCGCGAGAGTTCACGGCGAGCGATCTGATCGACGGGCGGTTGTTCTAGAACTACAGCCGTCAGGTTGGGTGCGGTCGCCAGAATGCAGGCGCTGTAGATGCCCGATCCGCCCGCAACATCCAAGAGCAAACCGCTGTCCAGGATACCTGCCTGCTGGAGGGATTTGGCAAGATGCTGCCCCAGCGCCAATCCGCGAGAGTGCATCAGTGCGGTGAACGATTCGGCGAATGCTTCCTGCGTCATCGCATCATGCCAGTTGTCGGTGTCCTGCCTGGCTTGCCAATTGGCCGGTCTTCCGGTCTGGAGTACCTGGAGAAACCCCATGTACGCGTTGTTGCCGCGCAACGGTTCGTAATAGGGCCCCAGATACCAGGGTGATCCAGCCGTCAAGTGCTCGATCGCCATCGGTGTCACGTTCAGCCAACCATCGGGCTCCCGCTTCAAGTAGCCGTTGGCAACCGCAAGAGTCACCATCACATCCACGGGTCTGGCCTTCAAGTCAAAATGGTCGCAGATCGTCTGCAAATCGGCACCGTCCCGCTCGCCCAGCCATGTAAATAGATCCAGATGCAGAATCGCCACCGCCAACAGTTCGGCAGCAAACTGGCGATCCCGATACCGCAGGATCATGGCAGGATCGGTTTCGGGAAGTCGATGGAAGTCGATAGCCATGCAGTCAAGTCTCGTGATCTGGAACGAATGAGAGCTTCCGTCGGGGAGGCTGTGTGAAGAACCGAGTTTTAGCGGGTGAGCCAAAGGCCGCCAATCCCCATGATCGCCACCAGCAGTGCCACAATGATGCTCAAAGGCCACGGATGCAATTGGGGGGGCTTTCCAGTTCGCAGTCTTCGGATCGCCTGCCAATGTGAAAAGGCGGTGATTGCCATCGAAACGATGCCGACGATTAGAAGCGACCGTCCGGCGATTGTCGCCTCCTGTAGCAATCGCGAGTAGTCTCGCCCCCTTGCTCCGGGAGGAATCGGTGCCAGGGAAATGGAGCGAAAGTAACTGATCAATCCGAATCCAAACGTGGCGAATGTCAAAGCCGTACGGATCCAGGCAAGCGTGGTGCGGTCGAGCGCCAGTTGGGTCCGAAAATTGGCCATCTCGGTCCGCTCCACCGCCAATCCGACTCGTGGATCGTCTTCTTCATTGTACGAGGACATGGGCAACCTTTCGGGATCAGGAGTGGTGCAGGTGGTGTCGGCTCAGGGGAATAGAAAACCAAAACTGAGCATCAGGCGACTGGCATCCTGTTTTGCATCGTCGGCATTCATCCGCTCGCCCCACAGAAGTTCCGACCCAGCAAACATGTAGGGATTCGGCTGCCAAATGAGGTTGACTGCGATGTACTCCAGGCGCTGAATGCTCTCTGCAGGCTGACCTGGGGTGTTGTCGACGTGGCCTGAACTATAGGTAAGATTGGTCGACCATCGCGGATTCCATTGGTGAGTCAGCCCCGAATACCACGCGAGGGTTTGCAAAGTTGTTCCTTCCCCAGGTCCTATCAGTGCCGCATCGGGGAGGTCGCGATAGTTGCCGATCCCATTCCCCCAGAGAATTCCGCCATAAAGCCTGCATCGCTGTGCCAGGTCGTAGAAACCCGTCAGGTTAACCCCACTTCCGATTTCGGACAGGACCTCCTGCCCTGTTGGCTGGAACCCAAGCCGACGGACGAGGCCGGCGATCTGCCACTGCCCGCGGTCGCCGTTGTAGCGTAATCGAGTGATGAAATCGGGGGCGATCGAACGAGGGTCGCCGGACGACAGCAGCTCCGGATCGACCCTCACGTTGGAATCCTCCAGTGCGGCAGCGACCACCCAGCGGTCATCGAAGAAGTGACGCGAGTAGCGCACCTGGGCTTGTCGTCGCCCAACCGATGCCACGTCCCCGACGACATCGAGCGTGTTGGGCAGAGCCGCACGGTGCGTGAAGGTGGTCCATGTCTGCCCGACAATCAAGCCCTCGTACTCTCCAAAGGCATGTCGTAATCGGAAGGTGTCGCCACTGCCGAAAAAGTCCCCTTCCACCATGATTCGAAGCGGATTCCCGGTGTTGGTGATCCAGCGAGCATCCATGTTCAGTCGCGACTGCCGCGCATGCATCCGTGAGTTGGTTCGCTGCGGATCACCGATCGGTATGGAGGCCGGGTCGAAGGTGTCGGTCGAGTCGATGGCACGGAAGTCACGGATCAAATCGGCTTTCACATAGCCGCCAAACTTGAGCGCCCATCGGCCCTTCTGCAGCGTCAAGCCGTTGACGTAGTCTTTCGGGAATTCGTTGAAGTTCAGGCCGACGCTGAGCGCATCGGTTTCCGAAAGACGCGTCCCCGTTAGCTCCGAGCCCATGGTTCCGCTGAGCATCGGATCCAAACCAAGTTCTCCTGCCAGGTTGCTTCCGAGGGAACTGTCGAACGAAGTAGGGGACCCAAACAACTGCGATGTTTCTTCCGATGGACTGAGCGGGGCTTCCGAAACACTGGACGGCGAAGAAGCTGCCGTATCTCCAGCTCGTTCGGTTGGTGCATTGAAGGAGGAGTCACGGGAAGCGGGGGCAGGTGATCGGGTGGGATTCGAAGGTAATGTTCCCGACGTTCCGTTGGGAAGATCCTGCAGTCGCTGGCGATTGGAAGGAACTGCTGCTGGATCCTGACCTTGCGCAGGATGGCACTGCAGCGCCAAGAGCGCCAGGAGTAGTGCTGCGCGCAATCTTATGTACAGCAACAGTTTGTGCATTTGCGAAACGCGCCCAGTCCAACGAGTGCGAGACGAAGTAGCTGAGGACCCATCCGAAGACCTGCGAAATCCGAACCCACCGCGTGATCGAGGGGCTGTCTCCGGATAGGTACTCAGGATCTGACGGAAAACTTCGCGCGGGGGGCCCTGATTTTCCGTTGGACAAATAGTTGGATTCGGGCTGAAATGGAAGGCCAGATTCCCGGACTGGATGGCAAAGCACCTCTTTCTGTAGCTTTGGAAACGATGTTTCCTCTGCCCTTTGGTGCACGGTTGGGTGCCGGGTGAACGCCTGGGGGGGATTCCGGCGATCGGGGATCTGAAGGGCAATTCCCTTCCAGACTGATCGGCGAGCGATCTTCTAGCTCGATGGAAGGTCCGGAAAACGCTCGAGCATCACTCGGCTGAAGTCATCGATGCGAGTCGAATCATCGACGAAAAGGGCGATCGCTAGGACTTGGGATTGCAGGAGAATGCGACGGGAGGCGGGGGGCGGGAAGAAGGACAGAGTCTTCGTGACTTCAATTGGATCAGGAAGTAGGTGACACCAAAAACCTATCCGTAAACCTCCTAAATCCTAACCCGCAGCGTAAGCAAGGGACGGTCCTCGGATAGGCTTCAAATGCCAACGCGGCGGTCAGGGATAGCTGCCGCCGCGTTGAATCGCAATATTCTAACGATCGTTAGAATTTTAGGTTGGCGCGCAAACCGACCACAATCGAGTCATCGATCGCCTCACGCGAAGGGACCAGATACTGCGTGTCGGCAGTGATGAAGAGTCTCGGGGAGACAGCAAAGTTATGAAACACTTCGACTCCCTGCCCTGCCCCTAGGCCTCCAAGGGCGGTGCCTAGCCAGGGCGAGAGGTCATTGCTGAGCCCTGCGTAGTAGTAGCCGATCCCGAAGGTGTCGTACGCGCGGCCGAATAGATTGCTGTTGCCACCCAGACCTGCGCTGGCGAACCAATCGATTGGATTGGTGTGAGGGTCGGCGAAGCCGGCGCGAGCGAAATAGCCCCAGCCTCGCTTGGAGTCGTTGGGATCGACAACCAGATACTGATCGCAGTTCCAGTAGAGCGACCAGGAGTCGCTGGCGCGAGGGATCGGTACATTCGGAAGAATGACCGTGGGCGGGAAGTCGAGCGAAGCATAGTCTCGGCTGCTCCAGGTTCCCCCGAACAACTGGTGTCCGGGAAGCCCGAAGAAGTTGGTGGGCAGACGGAGTTCGGGGCAGAGGACGATTCCATCTGCAAAGAGTTCGTCAAAGCCGCTGGTTCGCGTCGTATCGCGAGCATTGAGCGCTGAGAAAGTGAAGATTGGCTCGCCATCCTGCAGCACGACGAAACCGGCCCCAAGCGTTGAGTAGGCTATCGTGCGGAGGCCCAGTGGCGTTACGACGAACGCGGCATTGGAGAACTGATGAATGCCTCGTCCGCTCGCGAACGCATTCAAGTCGCCATCAAGTGTATCGACCTTGCCCGCAAAGAGCCCAAACGATTCGGAGAGGAACTGCATGAAGGTCAGATTGGTGATGTAAAGATGGTTGGTCTCCGTCGTCGGCAGATCGGCTGCTAGATTGGGAGGGAGAATCGTCCCGGTCCCTTCACGCAGCGATTCGCCAAAACGGTGTTCGGTCCTCATCTTCAGAAACTGTCCCTGCATCCCTCCCAGTTTCTGGAAGTCGACATTCATCAGATAGTCGCCATGGCCGGCGTAGTTGAACATTTCGTCCACTCCACCTCGGGCAACCCCGTAATAGAACTGAGTGACGTTGTTCTGAAGAGTGATTCCATTGGTGGCGTAGTCTTTCCGAATAGCACTTTCACCACCCATCCACCAGTAGCCCAAACAGCTGCTACCGACTCCTGAAGCACCTGCCGAGCTGCCGGCCATGCTGTCGCAAGCCATACCCTGGCTACGGTCGCAGGAAGACTGATGACCGGCCAGCGTAACCGGATCCTCGGAGCCATCGGCCCAAGCAACACGTTGCGCTAGCTGTGTGTCGTCCGAATCGTGGAACGGTTGTTGCGAGGTCGCCAGATTGGGTAGTCCCGCAGCAAGCAGTGTACCGCAAGTGGTGAGCAGTCTTCTTCTGATCCAGTGGATGGGCTGAGTCGAATTCATCGTTAACCTCGAGAAATGGATGCACGGGCCGCCAAGCCGTCTTGCGAAAAATTCGTCCAGCCCTGATCCGCTACTGCATGGAATTTGGCTTCGGGCGCATTCTGCCCTGTCGTGCATGCGCGCAACGCTCCTTAACCGGATCTTCTTTTAATCGCTAGCACTTCCCGGGTTCGTTGCCCTGGTCCAACGATGGAGCGGGTTGCAGTGGGCTGACGCGTAACGAGGCATGCGGTCCAAGGGACCGAATTTTCCCTGGGAACCAGCTGTGGAAAACCTCTCGATTCCTTCTCTGAAATAGTGCCTTTTTCTTCTCTTTCATTCGCTAATCTCGTGACTCGAGCAACCAACGGTTCTCCGTTGGAACGGCAGCAGCTTTTTATCGGCAGCTATTCTGCGGAGTGAAGATCGATGGAACACAAGGTAGTTCGTAGTGGCTTTACCCTGGTGGAGTTGTTGGTGGTGATTGCCATTATTGGAGTCCTTGTTGGGCTCCTATTACCTGCAGTCCAGGCGGCTCGTGAAGCCGCCCGTCGCATGCAGTGCTCCAACAATCTGAAGCAACTGGGCTTGGCGGTGCTCAACCACGAGAGCACTTACAAGAAGATGCCGCCGAGTCTGTTTGTCAACTTGGGGCTGCCACCTGGAGGGTCTGGTCAGCCAGGTTTCCCTTATCCTGGCATTGTTCATTCATGGGCCCCGCCTTTGCTTCCCTACATCGAGCAGACGCAGGTTTTCAACCTTTACGACCAGAAGTTTCCTTGGTTCTCCAGCTCCGCCATCGTGCCTGGGACACCGAACAATCAGCTGGCCCTCCAAACCAAAATCGCGACTTTCCTTTGCCCTTCGACACCGGGTGGATCCGATCGAACGGTTTCTGGAACTTACAACTTCGGAGCTCCCTTTCCCTACCAGAATCTTGCCGTCACCGACTACGCAACCTGCAGCAGCATCAATCCAGGTTCGATCACCTTTTTCGGTTATCCGGCAGGGACGACGCAGGCAACTCTGTACAGCGCCTTGAGTCCCGAGTTGATTGGTCCGGGGATTCCATTGCTGGGTGCAACGGCAACAAAAGCCAACAGGATCAGTTCGATTATCGACGGGACGTCTCAGACGCTTCTTCTTTGCGAGGATGCGGGACGGCCAAATTTCTATGTAGCTGGAAAAAAGATTCCCAATGGGGTTCTTCGCGACGGTGGATGGGGGCATCACGAAAACGATTACGGACTGGATGGCGCGATCAAGGGAGGTACGGCATCTCCTGGGAATTGCGTGATCAACTGCCACAACGATAACGAAACCTACGCATTCCACCCTGGTGGAGCTAACCATGCGATGGCCGATGGCAGTGTGAACTTTTATTCCGATTCGATATCGCCGCAAGTCTATTCCGCGCTGATCACAGCACAGGGAGGCGGGCTTACCCCGGCCGAAGTGGCGCCCAACTCGGGTGATTGAGTCGCCTCCCGGAAATGGTTGTCGCAGGATGCTCGGGCTCTGAAAGAAGGAGTGGGTCGGAATGCATCACTACATGATGAGGTCGTGTTGGTTTGGGCTGCTGTTGCTGTCCCTGTCTGCAGGATGTAGCACAACGCCACCGAAGACTTTCCCGGTTCAGGGATCTGTCAAGACGACGACCGGAGAACCATGTTCAGGTGCTCTGGTGGTATTTCACCCGACCGAAGATGCGAGGCTCAATGCACCAAAGCCATTTGCGACCTGCGGCGTCGATGGAGCATTTAGGCTGACGACCTTTCAGGAAGGGGATGGTGCGGCTCCGGGGGAATACGCCGTTACCGTCGTCTGGCCGTCGGAGGTTGTGGCGGGGGAAATGAGCTTGAGTTCAGAAGGGAAGGCGGTGGGGGCCGATCGGCTGAGAAACAACTATGGGGACCCACGGAGTCCAAGATTGAAAGCAACTGTCCGTGGCGAGCCCGAACAGTTGATCGCGTTGGAGGTGGATCCCAGCATTGCCCCGCCAATCGTCGCCGATCCATAGGGGTGGACGAGGGAGAGGTTGGTTCCAAAAGGTGCTAGTTGACTCATCAAATAGACTGAGGGAGAGACCGATGAAACGAAGTCGAAAACGCCGCGCATTCACTCTGGTCGAGCTATTGGTGGTGATCGCCATTATCGGCATTCTGGTTGGATTGCTACTGCCAGCCGTTCAGTCGGCTCGTGAAGCCGCTCGTCGCATGCAATGCTCGAACAACCTGAAGCAGATGGCCCTTGCGGTTCATAACTACGAATCGACATTCAAGAGAATTCCTTGTGCCATTATGGGAAGCCCGATCAACGGGCACCGCTTCGATGACGATGGGTTTGGATGGCAGAGTGCGATCCTTCCGTTCATCGAACAGCAGAATCTTTACAACCAATTGACCGGTCATCCACTTTGGGGAGCGGAAGGGGCGCTAGAGCTCAACCAGGCCCTCACCGGTCGACCTATACCTGGAGGTGAAGTGGAGGTCGGCACCTATCGTTGCCCATCTTCAACGCTTCCGAAAGTTGTTCCCGAGTTCTGGGCAATTCCTGGCGGACAGAATTTCGGTCCTTTGGTCGCTGAGAATCGGCAGATGATCGGTTACGCGGTTACCGACTACAAGACCACGGGAGGAAGTTGCTATGGAGATGATGGAGCGATGCACAAGCGTGCGGAAGCTCCGTGGCGTCGTTTCGCGGATTTCACCGACGGACTCAGCAATTCGGCGCTTTTTTGCGAGTCGTCATATGTCACTGGCAACGGTACGACGGCTCCTACCCGCGTGGAAGACTGGCCGATCTGGATTGGTGGTCCTGGCACGGATGAATCGAGTCGCACGAACGGCCGCACGAATGCACCGATCAATTGCAAGTGCAACCCGCAGCGAATGCTTTTTGCCATCAATGACGACTGCGCATTCAGCTTCCATGCCGGAGGGGCTCAATTTGCATTCGCCGATGGATCAGTGCATTTTCTCTCGGAGAACATTGCTTCTGATACCTATTGCAACATCCACTCCATCTCCGACGGCCAAACTCTTGGTGATTGGTAAATAGAGGACTCTACTGATGATCCGCTTTGCAGGACTGTTGTTGCTTTCGGTCTGGGCGACCGGATGTGGTTCAGGATCGTTCCCGACGTCCAAAGTCACCGGAAAAGTGCTTTGCAAAGGAACGCCTGTTGCGAATGTTCGTGTTTTCTTCGAGCCTTTGCAGACGGGCAAGTCGGCGATAGTCGGCAAGTCAGGATATGGAGTGGCAGACAAGGAGGGAGTGTTTGTCCTTTCGACCTATGGAGATGGAGACGGAGCTGTTGTTGCGAAGCACCGCGTTCGGGTCGACCGGCCGCATCCGGAGGATTTCCCTGGATTTCAGTGCGACTGCATCACCAATTCGGAAATGGATGTGATGGAGGTCGAGGTGGTGGCGGGCAAAGCGAATGCTTTTGAAGTAGTCCTCCGGGAGAAGGATCCCGAAGTCGATCGTCCTGCGATCGACGACACGCCGGAGCAGGAGGCGGAAGAGATGGAGCCATGATGGCGGCGGAACATCAAAAGCCTTCCGAGGGGAGTGAATCGTTACTACGGCAAGTAGGTGGGGCCATCCGTCGACTGTTCGAAGGAACGGTCGACGGATGTGGTCTTTATCTTTTCCGGATTCTCTATGGCTTCGTTCTTGCATTTTGGGCGTGGGATTATCTGACCAGTGGCCGGGTGACGGCAATCTACGTCGAACCAAACTATCACTTTTCTTACCGTGGCTTTGAGTGGATCAAGCCACTCCCTGGCTTTTGGATGTATGGGCTTTTTCATCTACTTCTAATCGCTTCGCTCGGGATCGCTTTAGGTGTCTTCTATCGCATAAGCGCTCTGGTGTTTGCGATTGGGTTCACCTTTCTGTTCTTCTGCGAACGGACCAATTACCAGAACCACTATTATCTGCTGGCGTGGATCTCGTGGTGGATGCCTTGGATGCCGCTGGATCGAGGTTGGAGTTTACGTGCTGTCGCGGCGGGCATGACGCATTGGCGGGTGCCGCGATGGTGCCTGACGATGCTTCGGTTTCATGTTGCTATTCCCTATTTCATGGGAGGTATCGCCAAACTGGAGCCAGATTGGCTGACTGGCGCCCCTGTCCGTCAGATGCTTTCATCTTTGGGCGACTGGCCAGTTATAGGGAGTGTGCTGAACCAGGAGTCGACTGTCTTTCTGATCGCTTGGGGAGGATTGGTTTTTGATCTTGCCGTGGTCCCACTGCTTCTGATTCCAAAGACCAGGTTTATTGCCTATTCGGTGGCCTGCATGTTTCATCTGACCAATGCGATTCTTTTTCAGATCCACATTTTTCCATGGTTGATGATTTCGGCAACCTCTCTTTTTTTCCCCACTGGCTGGCCGCGGCAATTCTTTGGTCTACCGTTGGGAGTCGAATCCGTAGAGCCTCGACAAGCTTTCCGTATTTCCTCCGTCGGCAATTGGTTAGTCGGTCTCTACTTTGTGTTCCATTTCCTTTTCCCGTTGCGCAGTGTTCTCTATCCCGGAGAGACATCTTGGACCGAGCGAGGCCATTACTTTGCGTGGAGGATGATGCTCCGGGGCAAAATCACTGGCGTGCGCTATTACCTGACAGATGAGAGAATAGGATCGACGTGGATTGCTTCGCTGCAGAGGTGGATCACTTTGGAGCAGGCAAGTCGCTTTGCGAGAGATCCCGACATGATTTTGCAGTTAGGGCAGTTTCTTGGCGATCATTATCTGGCTTCGACTGGCCGGGTGGCCAAGGTCCAGGTTTTGGCCCTCAGTTCGCTCAACGGACGAAAAGCCCAACTTCTGATCGATCCCCGATGCGACCTGATGTCGATCGATCCCTGGGAAGTTCGACGGGATTGGATTGTGCCACTTGCCGAACCGATAAGGATTCCCCCTTGGAAGGTTCCGCTGGAGCAATGGGAAAAGGCCGTGAGCCTTCCTGATCTGCCGGTGCCAAACAGTCCCGAACCTTCGCTAATGGATCGAGCGGTTTTCTATCGTCAGGCGAAGCGAACGGTGATTCAGGATGGCGTGGCAGATCGCTAGCGACAGAAATTGGATTTGTCCAGTGCCCTTCGGTTTGTTTGTTATCGGGTCTTTTAATTGGAGTGATCCTGATGAGAACTTGGTTCCTTTGGCAGCAAGCCTGCTGCCTAATGATGATGGCGATCAACTTCCAGGCTAGGGTGCAAGGACATGATGGAGATCATCCTCACAAGGTTCGTAAACTGGCTCCGTCAGAAGCCTATGCGCCTGGACTTGCGCCCGATCGCGTCGTCCTGAACATCGGTGAGGATCCGATGACGACCGCTAATTTGACGTGGCGTACCAGCACGGAAGTTCGCGAGGCGTGGGCCGAAATCGCTGAAGGGACGCACGGTCCCGAAATGGTCGCTCGCAGCACCCAGCTTCCGGCTGCCAGCGAAGCGCTTCTGACAGATCTAAATACGGCGCACTTTCATTCGGTAAAGCTCCGCAGTCTCAAACCAGGGACCTGTTACAGCTATCGCGTGGGGGATGGAGAGAATTGGAGCGAATGGTTTCAGTTTCGTACGGCAAGCGAACAGCCGCAGCGTTTTAGTTTCCTCTATTTCGGCGATGCCCAGAACGATATCCTGTCGATGTGGTCGCGCGTGGTACGGGAAGCATATCGGGAGGCACCCAAGGCGTCCTTTATGATTCACGCCGGCGACCTGATCAACACCGCGCAGTCGGATGGCGAGTGGGGCGAATGGTTTCGTGCTGGAAGCTTCCTGCATGCGTCGATGTTCTGTGTGCCAGTCGCAGGGAACCATGAGCAGGCCAAATTGCCCGATGGCTCACGCAGGCTTTCACATCACTGGCGCCCAAGCTTCACATTACCCGAGAACGGCGTTGGAGATCTCCCGGAGTCGTGCTACCACTTCCAGTATGGAAATGCCCTTTTCCTATGCCTCAACAGCAACGAAAAGATCGCCGAGCAGGCTGTGTGGATGGAAAAAATTCTCTCAGAAAAGAAGTCGGGGTGGGTGATTTGCACCTTCCATCATCCAATTTTTTCGACGGCGAAAGATCGTGACAACAGGGCGTTGAGAGAGGCATGGAAGCCGATTTTTGATCGCCATCGTGTCGATCTGGTGCTGCAGGGCCACGATCATACCTACGGTCGAACTGCCTTGGTTGGTGCAGACGTTCCTGTGACTCTGGAAAATGTCCCCACGGGTCTCAACCGGATGGATGGGCAGGACGGCACCGTCTACGTCGTTTCGGTGAGCGGCCCGAAGATGTACAACCTGCAGGAGCAGGCGGTCATGAATAGGTCCGCCGAAGATACCCAGCTTTTCCAAATCATTGAAATCGATGGCGATCGGCTGACGTTCGAAGCGAGGACGGCTATTGGCGACCTGTACGATGGATTCACCCTCACCAAGGAAGTCGATGGTCGAAGGAAGATGACTGTTGCCGAAGGGCTGATGCCGGAGCGGCGGCGGGAAAGCACACCGGCTGGATCGACAGTTCCTTCGCCCCAGCCACTGCAGCCAAACGCAGGGAAGTGACGCTGGCGGAAGTCTTGCTTGATTGCCGACATGTCAGGAGAGTGCGAAGTCCTTCGGACTAGGTTCCCCACCCGCAAAACGAACGAAGCCAAGGCCACAAACCTTGGCTTCGCTGTTTCTTGTTAAGAAATCATCGCGAAACCTTCAATTTCCGCTCGAAGCTTCTTCACGATTCCTTTCGATCCGATCGGTACAACCGGTTTAATCGTAACTGGGACTCAGTCCAGAGCGTACTGACACCAAAGGAAGAGGAAGTTATGGATCGTCGAAGGAACAGCAATCGTGCGTTTATCCAGTCGAGTAGGACTCGGCGGCAAAAAGGCCTTCTCCGAAGGGCCCTGAGACTTGAGGCATTGGAGAGGCGAGAGCTTTTCGCTGTTCAGATCCTCGACGATTCCTTTAGCCTGATTAGCGGATCGAATGCTACCAATTCGGCTATCTACTTGAATGTATTAGGGAACGATCAGGGGCCTGCCTTCAATCAGTCAGTGTCCTCGGCGAATATCGATTACACTGCCGCCAACAAAACGGCCAACACCGCGACGTATGTCATCCCCAACCGACCCAGCTCGACAATACCACAGCGCAGCTTGATCGTTGGAGCGGTTGCGATTCCAGGCACGGGTGGGTATGCCGACATCGATCTTTCGCGGGATACTGATGCCTTGGACAATGGTAGCGCAACGCTGGTGCGACTTCGAACCAACGAAGGGGTTGTGCTGGGTACATCGAGGGAGAATCCTGTCCCCAACGCAGGGGGTAATACAGCGATCAATCAAGTGGTTCTCAACTACATGGTGGGTACAACTGCAACAACTCAAACATACGTCTCTTCGGTCGCAGCACCGGCGAATGACGGAGAACTGATCGCCAAGCCAGGTGTCGCTCTATTCCCCTACTCCCAAGGGTGGATCGGTGGGTCCTACAACACCAATGGATCGGCGATTGTGGGGCACCCATCTTTGACTGTCACCAACTCTTCGACGGGCAACTACGAAGTCGCGGTAAGTGGCGTGACCGATTCTTACACGGACGGCTATCTCTTCACTATTGCCTCCGGCAACAGCGACAACTATTCAAGAGCGGTGCCGATTGGAGGGAATCAGTGGCGCGTTGTGGTTCGCGATAATGCGTCGACCAATGCGGGGCGGGAGAGCGGACCTTTCAGTTTGATCTACATTCCCAAGGGGGCGCAAGGTCTGACCGGAGGTCTGGTTCGTGGAGATGCGGTTGAATCGACGCCGATGATCCAATCTTCGGGTGGGTTCTCGATTGTGCGGACTGGTCCAGGAAACTGGACCATGACTGTCGACGGCCATTCTCCGACCACTGGTGTTTTGGTTCTTGAGTCGGGAGATGCCGAGAGAACGGCTGGGCTGAACAGCTATTTCACCTACGAACCAGCAGCCAACGGAACTGATTTTCTCATCCGTCAGATTCAATTCGAAGGGACGGCGACCAATCTTGTCGACGACGATTTTCTTGTGCAGTTCATCCCCTTTGAAAATCGTATCGCCCCTGCATCTGGACTGACGCTTGTCAGTTATGGCAGCCCGGCGGGTCCCACGGGGCAGGTCAGCGATAACGGTATCGCTCTGGTCGCCTCGCCTGACGGAACGATCCGGTATCAGTACGACTACGCAGCTTTCCGAGCCTTGGCAGCGGGGGCGGAAATCACGGACCGAATTGTCTATGCCGCAACCGATGGGGTCGATACTGCATCCGCAAACGTTATGGTGCGTCTGAGAGGGACCAATGATGCGCCTTATCGGTTGGCGGATATTGGTTCGCTCAGTTTTCTCGAAGACGGAGCTGCCCAGACGGTTGATCTGGCGACGATTTTCGCCGACTACGACCAAGGGGATACGCTTACCTTTCAAGTAGCCTTGGTTCCGGATGCACCGGTTTCAGCAGCGATCTCTGGTTCGATCCTGACGATCACCCCGTTGTCCGATCGATACGGATCGTTCTCCTACACAGTGACGGCAACCGACAGTCGCGGCGTTTCCATCTCATCCCCACGTTCTTTCGGATCGATCGCAGCACAGGACGATGCCGCCCTCGCCATCCCTGACTCGGCGAGCACCACGAAGGACTCGGCAGTGGTTATCGCGTCGTTGGTTAATGATTACTGGCCGGACACCACACCCTACTCTGTATCGGCCGCAAAGCTTCTGGGTAATTCTGCAGCGACGACGGATGCCGCCACGGAATGGACTGTGGCTGGGACCACATCGGGCCGTAATGCATTGGCATTGCCTGATACGGCACCCAGCCAGTTCCTAGGAGATGTTCGTTTGACTCGGGACGGACAGCTGCTGGAGCAAAGTCGCGGAGTACTTCTGGGGACTCCAGCCGACGACAGCAGTCCCTACAGCACCCTCAACACATATGGGAACCTTGTCAATAACGTCACGAATGGGTATTGGTTGGCGATGAGGATCGGTGCAACTGGCAATGGCGACCGCAATGGGCCGATGGCGGCAGGTTTTTTCCCTTTTCAGGAAGGGTGGACCAGCGGTCATGTGAACAGCGCCGGTCAATTGCTCTCGGGCGTGGGAGTCAGTCAGGCTAACGTGGTGAAGGTTGCCAATGGACTTTTCGAAGTGACCATTCCTGAAGTCACCGACGCGTTGGTAGACGGGTATCTTTTTGCAACGGCAGCTCAGAACGATGACAACGCCGTCTCCGTGCGCCCGATTCCCGGCACCAATCGTTGGCAGATTCGGAACAACGACAACGACGATGCCACCAATGGTTTTGAGGATGATGGAATCAGTTTTGTCTATCTGCCTTCTTCGACTCCAGGACTGATTGCCGGTCGCTGGAATAGCGCGGCTGGTGCGTTCCATCAGGTTGCCGGCGGAGTTACGGCAACTGCTGATGCGACGGGTGCACTTAGTCTCACGATTCCGGGCCACGACCCGACGACCGGGACACTTGTTGCCATTGCATCGGGAACCGTGCAGGCGACTGTCAATGGATTTCTGACGGACGCGCCCGTAAGCCAGGCCGTGAACTTCGATAGTGTCGCAGGGCAGTTTGTGGTCAAGGGCCGAGTGACGGGAGCCTTTGACCCGGTCGTAGCGGATTTGCAGTTTGTGTTTCTGCCCTTTGCAACGCCACTGGAGCGTTTGGCTCCCAATTCCTTCAGCATCACCTCCCATCAGGCGGTCAGCGACCTGGGAGCAACGGTCACGCTGCAGGCGGACGGGACTTTTCGCTATGATCCGGCGACGGGAGGATCGGCCATCAGCGGATTGCTTCCCGGTCAAACGGCGATCGACAAATTTACCTACCAGATCACCGATAGCCTGGGGCGGGTTTCCACAAGTGAAGTAAGAGTTACGGTGACGGGCGACCGCGTGGTGGTGACTCCTTCTGGCGGCTTGGAGACGACAGAGGCCGGTGGCACCGCGACCTTTACCGTCGTTCTGGCAGTCGCTCCAACCAGCGATGTAACCATTACTCCATCCTCCAGCGACACGACCGAAGGATCTGCCACCCCAATTTCGCTCGTTTTTACCCCGTCTAACTGGAATACGCCTCAGACGGTGACGGTCACAGGTGTTGACGATTTCATCGTCGACGGGTCGGTCAATTACAGCATCAATTTGAGCAGCAGCAGTGCGGATCCGGCATTCCAGGCCCTGGTGATTCCACCGGTTGCGGTGGTGAATTCCGATAATGATTCGATCGGAGTCGCCTTCTCGCCCGCCAGCGGATGGCAGACTACGGAACGCGGAGGTCAGGTGGTCATCGCCGTGACCCTAGCTTCGCAACCGATAGCACCTGTGACCTTTCCTTTCGCATCCAGCAATCTTGCGGAGGGGACGGTCAATGTCAGCGAAATGACGTTCACCGCAGATAACTGGAATGCCGCGCAAACGTTGGTGATCACTGGTGTGGGTGATGACCTGCTGGATGGCAATAAGAACTACACGGTTCAGATTGGAGCTGCCACCAGTTCGGACGTGCAATATTCCGGGTTCAATCCCGCCGACCAGACCGTCACGAATCTCGATCTCGATTTCCGCTTGACTACCAAGTCGAACACCACGCATGTCGGCTTCGGGCAGGCTGTGGGGGTGGAGGGGCGCTTGGATCTGACATCCGGATCGCTTTACATGGATGGCGGCAAGCTGACTGTTTCGGTTGTCAGCGGGGGAGCGTCGACTGATCGGCTTGCGATTCGCAACGAGGGGACTGGAGCCGGTCAGGTAGGTGTCTCGGGCAGTGATGTCACCTACAACGGTGTGGTGGTGGGAAGTTTTGCAGGGGGAGACGGTGCCAATCCGTTGGTCGTCACCTTCAATGGGCTGGCGAGTCGGATTCCGATCCAGCAGATCGCAAGGGCGATCACCTTCGAGAGCCTTTCTTCCGTCGACATTGGGTTGAAAACGATCCGTTTCACATTGGTAGATGGAGACGGTCAGGCCGCAATCGATGGATACAAGGAGAAGACCATTCGGACCGCGATCAAGCGGGTGGTTGAGTTTCAGGAGGGGGTCGATCGGGGGTTTGGTCAGTACAGTGGCGCCCGGGACGTGCAGATCGCGCAGAGCAACCCGAACACCTCATGGGCTACTGGCCAAGATGCCTCAGGTTTGTTGGTTGATTACCCGGACGACGGTGCCACCAATACCGCTCAGGTCATGCTACGGTTCGACGAGATTGTCGGATCGACGCTCAGCCAGATTCCGTCAGGTGCGACGATCACGTCCGCGTCGCTCTTCGTTCAGATGAACAATACGGGCGACGGGGGCAAGATGCACCGGATGCTGCAGTCATGGAGCGACAGCACCAGCACCTGGAACAGCCTGGTCAATGGTGTCCAGGTTGATGGTGTGGAGGCAGAGGTCCAGTTCGATTCGATCTGGCACACGCTGGATGGTTCTGGAGCATCCGGGCTGGGTTATGCTTCTGTGGCTGTAGCGCCGGACGTGCGAGCTTGGGTGAGCGGCGGGAAAGCGAACTATGGTTGGCTGTTTGATCCGATCACCACCGACGGTTGGCAGTTCAGTGCTTCGGAGACCGCGAATCTGGAACTTCGCCCCATGCTTCGGGTCGAATGGCTGCCCGCCGGCTACTCTTCGGTATCCTTTCAGCAGGGAGTCAATGGATATACCGGAACCAGTGACACACAGATCGCATCGAATCTGGCCAACCAAGCGGACGCCCTCAATATCGGCACCGACTTCCCGACCAGTGGAAGCGCCGAAGTGGTGCGGCAGGCGCTGCTGCGCTTCAACGAGCTGACTGGCAATTCAGCCGGTAAAATTCCAGTGAACGCGCAAATCCACGACGCGATCCTAACAGTGGGCGCCGTATTGA
>JBIINB010000189.1:0-7117 GCA_044337705.1 Pirellulaceae bacterium
TCCACACAACTGGCGACCGAACTGAGCGAATGGGCGGCGCAAGGAGATTGGCGGCTCTATTTCCTCCATCGCGACCGACTGGAAGCGGTGACGACCGACGCCGTGCAGGTAGTGGCACGGAAATACCTGGTGCGCAACAACCGAACCGTGGGACTTTTCCTGCCGACGGAAAAATCGGAAAAGGCGACCGTTCCCGATCGACCGGACGTCGCCAGAATGCTCGCAGATTACCAGGGTCGCGAAGATGTCACGGCCGGGGAAGAGTTCGATCCCACCCCGGATGCCATCGAAAGCCGGACTCAGAAAGGAATCACCCCAACTGGGCTCAAGTACTCGCTCCTTCCGAAAAAGACGCGAGGCAACTCGGTGAATCTCCAGATTCAAATCCGATTTGGCAACGAGCAGGCGTTGTTTGGCAAGTCGACCGAGGTCGATCTGCTGGGTGAGTGGATGGGGCGAGGGACGCAGTCGATGGACTACCAGCAGCTGAAAGATGCGCTGGACCGACTTCGAGCCAACGTTGGGCTTTCCGCTGTCCCCGGTCTTTTGACGCTGCGAGTGAGCACCAAGCGGGAGTATCTGCCAGAGTTGATGCCGATTCTCCAGGAGATGCTTCGAGCTCCCCGATTCGCACCCGAAGAACTTCAGATCCTCATCAAGGAACAGCGCACGGCTCTGGAATCTCAGAGATCGGAACCCGATGCACTGGCGCCACGCGCGGTCGCCCGAGCGATGAATCAGTATCCCAAAGGGGATGCTCGCTACATGCCGACAATCGATGAGGAATTGGAAGGGCTCGATCAAGTCACCCCAGAATCCATCCGGCAACTCTACCAGCAGCAGATCAATGGCTCCAATGCCGAGCTGATCGCAGTTGGGGACTTCGATCCGGAACAACTCAGGGAGCAGGTGGAGCAGATCTTCGAAGGATGGACATCGGAAGTCGCCTACCAGCGATTCGCAACCCTGGCCAATACATCGGTCGAAGGGAAGATGATACAGATTGAAACCCCCGATAAAGCCAACTCGGTCTTCTACGCGCGGCAGCAGTGGCCAATGCGGGAAGACCATCCACAGCTGGCCGCACTGACGATTGGCAATTTCATTCTGGGGGGTGGGTCGCTCTCCAGCCGACTGGGAGATCGCGTTCGCCAGAAAGAAGGCCTCTCCTACGGCATCGGCAGCGGACTGACCGCCCATCCGGTGGACGAGCGGGCTGACCTGACGATGTACGCCATCACCAACCCAGCCAATCGCGACAAGTTGCTGACAGCGATTCAAGAAGAAATGAAGCGACTTCTGGATGAAGGGGTTACGGAGAAGGAATTGGAAGACGCCAAGCAGGGATTGTTGCAGGGACAGCAGGTGGCACGCAGCAACGATGGGCGGCTGGTCCAGGTCCTCGCAGGGAATCTGTTCGCTCAAAGGGATATGATGTTCCAGAAGCAGTTCGAGCAGCAGGTGGCCTCGTTGACGGTCGAGCAGGTCAACGCGGCGATGCGGGAATGGATCCGCCCGGAACGGATCGTCATGGCGACTGCGGGCGATTTCGCCAACGCACAGCCAGCAGCCGCAGTGGAAGAGGTACCTGGGCAGGAAAAGAAGTAGTTGAACTAGCCGCCAGGCGCTGATTGCCGATTGCAGATGTGGTTCCCGGCGGCTCCACCAGGAGCCGCCGAAAGGTAGGGAAGTGCATGATGGATGAACCAGATCCGGTCGATGGAGATCAGTTATTTCTGGAGCAGCTTACCAAGCGAGCTAAGCAGCGAAACCGATCGCATGCCATCAAGTCGCCGATCATGGCCGTTCTCCGAAGGTATGGCGTCCAGCAGCAGCTGACCAGTCAGTCGCTGGAGGCGATCTGGTTGGAAATTGTTGGCCCTGTGCTGGCCAAGGAATCGAGGACCGGAAAGATCGATCGAGGGGTGATGCTGGTTGGAGTCGCTAACAGCTCGGTCCTTCAGGAACTATCCTTAAGAAAAGTGGAAATACTTGATCGACTGCATCAGCATGAGACCTGGAAAGAAGTGCGAGACTTGAAGTTCCGTCGAGAAAAATTCGATTCGCATTGATCGACCGATGCGGTGTTCTCCTCACCTTTCCCTGTAGCTACCCCTCAAATCTTTCCCTCAACCGCTTTGCAAGAAGGAATCAGGATGCGGCCCGCTTGGACCCCTACCTCGTGGAAAAGTTTTCCGGCGGCCCAACAACCGGTTTACCAGGACAGTCAGGCGATCTCTCAGGTTCTCGAGCAGCTTCATCGGATGCCGCCCCTGGTGACCAGTTGGGAGGTTGATCGACTTCGGGACGCCTTGGCGCTGGCGCAGAAAGGGGAAGCCTGGCTGCTGCAGGGGGGCGACTGTGCCGAGCGATTCGAGGATTGTCAGGCCGAGCCGATTGCCAGCAAGCTGAAGGTCCTGCTGCAGATGAGTCTGGCGATACTTTTCGGAGGACGCCGTCGCGTCATTCGCGTAGGACGTATCGCAGGGCAGTACGCCAAGCCGCGATCGAGTGACACGGAGACGGTTTCCGGCCAAACCCTGCCATGCTACCGAGGCGATCTGATCAATCAGCATGGTTTTTCGGCCGAGCAGCGGAGGGCCGATCCTCAATTGCTGCTGCGGGGTTATGAGCGTTCGGCATTGACGCTGAATTTCATCCGTGGACTCAGCGAAGGTGGTTTTGCCGACCTCCACCATCCCGACAATTGGAATCTGGTCTTTGTCAACGCGGCCAAGGAGGAAGCTCGCTATCGCAACCTCCTGAAGTCGCTCGGCGATGCGCTGAATCTTATCGAGACGATCACGGGTGGACCGGTGGCGGAACTGCGTCGAGTTGATTTCTACACTTCTCACGAAGCGCTCCATCTCGATTACGAAGCCGCACTGACGCGCCCCAGTGTGCGCGGCATCGGTTACTACAACTTCGGTACCCACTTCCCATGGATTGGCGAGCGGACGCGAGACCTTCAAGGAGCCCATCTGGAATACTGCCGCGGCATTCGCAATCCGATCGCTGTGAAAGTAGGTGGGAGCATGGAACCGGAGAAGTTGCTAGAGATGTCGCGATTGCTCAATCCCGAGCAGGAGCCCGGCCGACTGACGCTCATTCATCGCATGGGTGCCGCTCATGTGGCAGCAAAACTCCCCTCCTTGATCGAGTCGATCCGTAGGGAAGGGATTCCTGTGCTATGGGTCTGCGACCCCATGCATGGCAACACCATCTCCACCAGCTCCGGTCGAAAGACTCGACGTTTTGGAGATATCGTCGAAGAGCTTCGGCAGTCGTTTGCCATCCATCGTTCGCTTGGATCACACCTGGGAGGGGTCCATCTGGAGCTGACGGGAGAGGATGTGACCGAATGCGTCGGAGGATCAGGTGGGTTGACCGAGGACGATCTGGCGACTGCCTACCAGACGCAGCTCGATCCCCGACTCAACTACGAACAGGCTATGGAAATCGCCTTCGAGATCGCACACCAGTTGGGGCACCCGGCCGATGGGGATGGAGCATTTCCCTGACGAAGGTGTTTTCGGTTCGGCCATCACCTCCCTTCGTTTCGGATGGTCACGATCCAATCCACCCCGTCGATCCCTCCTAAGATGTTTCCAACTCATTCCATCGCTGCCCATGGACTCTGGAGCCGACGCAAGTTGGTGCAATGGCTGGCTTCCACCTTGCCGATAGCCTGCGGGAGCCGGCTTGGACTAGCGACCGGCTACCAGGAGTCGGGAGATCCCGAGCGTCCTTTGCTACTAGTTCACTATATGCCCTGATATGCGTCCAAGGAGCAAAGTGGCGGGTAGGGCTGGCACTGGACGATGAATCACTTTGATCCAGACCGGTTCGATCCGGCCAGATGTGGTCATCTTGCATACCACTACGAGCCATTAGTGGGGCCCTACGATTCGGGTGATCCTCTGCTGATCGATTACCACCTACAGTTGATGAAGATCGCGGGGATCGATGGTGTGGTGATCGACTGGTATGGTACCTCCCGGTCCCTTGATTATCCCTTGCTCCATCACAACACCCAGAGATTGATCGAGGCAATTCGCGGGGCATCGATGCGTTATGCGATCTGTTATGAAGACCAAAGCCTGCGGCAAGTTGAGCCAAATGGTCCGCAAGAAATTCAGCGACAGCCGCTTTTGGATTTGAAGTGGTGGGAAGAGTCCTGCATGGAAGACCCTGCCTATGTCCAAATCGATGGCCGACCGGTGCTTCTGGTCTTTGGTCCGCAGCAGCTCTCTATCGACCTATAGAGAACTTGGTCTGAACGACTGCCAGTTCGACCGACCATCTTTGGCTTGCCGCATCTGGTAGCGAACCGGGGGATGGATGATGCCTATGGCTGGCCTCCGGTAACGGGTGGCAAAGAGACTCCACCCAAGGTATGGGGAGAGTATCTCGAAGCTCTGGCAAGCGATCCACAGGCGATTGGCTGCGTCTTCCCTGGATTTCATGACATCTATCAGGAGGCTGGAGTGCATGCCAGCTATGGATCGATCGATGAACGCGACGGAAAAACATTCCAGGGGACGTTCGAGCGTGCATTGAAGAGTGGTCGGCGACTGATTCAGGTTGCCACTTGGAACGACTTTGGTGAGGGGACGATGATCGAGCCGACGCGGCAGCGCCGGTATCGTGATCTGGAAGTTTTGCGGCAGCGCAACATCGCAGGGACCGCCGGAAGCGCCGATGATTTAACACTTCCGTTGCTGCTTTATCAGAGCCGTTTGTTGGATCGTCGTAGCGGAGCGGCGAAGGCGGAATCGCTGAACGAAGCCGCCGGGCATTTGTTGAATTGCCGATACCCTGAGGCTCGTGATCGATGGAAGGCTGCAGTGGCGCGCTGACCGGCCAAGGGCAATTTACGACGGACCGATTGAAACGCCCAGGGGAAGAGCCAGTCAAATTCTTCCAGGAAGTGGAAGCTCAACTGCAGACCTCACGGATCTCGCTATCGGCCACAATCCTGTTTGCCTGGGCAGCACATCTGGTATATGAAGAACTTCCTGGAGAGTCTAATGCATAGGAAAATCAATTCGTCCTTAGGGGCCATTTGCGATGGAACATTTCGATGTCGTCGTGGTGGGGGCAGGGATCAGCGGAATCGGCGCCGCCTATCATCTGCAGACGATGTCTCCTTCTCGAAGATTTGTTGTGTTGGAGGCTCGCAAAGACATCGGTGGTACATGGGACCTCTTTCGGTATCCCGGAGTCCGCTCCGACAGCGACATGTACACCCTTGGCTACAAGTTCAAGACGTGGACCGCCGCCAAGTCGATTGCCGATGGAGCTTCTATCAAGGAGTATCTCAGAGAGACAGTCTGTGAGTTTGGGATTGGTAAGCACATTCGCTTTGGCAAGCGGATGACCGCCGCCTCGTGGTCGTCTCAGCGAGGTGTTTGGACGGTGTCGATTGCCGACCAGGAGGGCGGTACCAGTCACATGACCTGCAATTTCCTGTTCATGTGCGCGGGCTATTATTCGTATCGTTCGGGCTACCGGGCGGAAATTCCCGGCATAGAGGATTTCCGTGGCACCGTGGTGCACCCACAGTTTTGGCCTGAAGAACTCGACTATGTCGGCAAGCGAGTGGTCGTCATCGGCTCGGGGGCGACAGCGATGTCGATCGTGCCAGCAATGGCTCGCGACGCGGCCCATGTAACGATGATCCAGAGGTCGCCGACCTACGTGGTGTCGCGACCCGATGTCGACAGGACGGCATTATGGCTGCGCATGTTGCTTCCGGCGAAAGTCGCGTATCGCGTTATTCGATGGAAAAATACCGCAGTCCAGCAGTTCTTTTACCGACGCATACGCAGTTATCCGAAGCAGGCGAGGCAAAGGCTGATCGACATGGTACGTGCAAGGGTAGGCGACGCTATCGATGTCGACCTCCACTTCGCGCCCTCCTACAATCCGTGGGATCAACGGCTATGCCTCCTGCCGAAAGGTGATTTACTCGATGCGTTAAAGGATGGAAGTGCGTCGATCGTGACCGACACCATTGCGGGGTTTGATGCCCACCGCGTTCGCGTGAGCTCAGGGGAGTGGATCGAGACCGATATCGTGGTGACTGCAACTGGGCTACAGCTCGTGGTGCTGGGTGAAGCCCAGTTTGATATCGACGGCAAAGCGATTGATTTCGCGAATACTTTCACCTACAAGGGACTCGGATTCTCGGGTATTCCGAATCTCTTCACCTCATTCGGTTACATCAATGCGTCTTGGACGCTGAAGTCCGATCTGACCTGTGAGTACGTCTGCCGTTTGCTCAACCACATGACAGAGACGAGGACTCAGGTGTGCACACCGATGCTGCGAGCCGGTGAGGAGTTGATGCAACGTCGACCTTGGATCGATGGATTCACGCCGGGATATATGCTACGCGACATGCATCGATTCCCCAGCCAGGGAGATCGGGAGCCTTGGTTGAATCCGCAGAATTTTAAGAAGGACATCAAGTTGTATCGGCACTCTGCTGTGGATGATGGTGTGATGATGTTCTCTAAGGCGATGGGTTCCAATCATTGAGTTCAGAGTACTTGCGGAATTGCCCCTCCAGGCGATGCGCTCGGAAAACAAAAAAACCACCGTCGGATTCGACGGTGGTTTCAGCTTTGATATCGAAGGTCGAGAGAGTTACTTCTTCTCGGCGACGACCTTGGTGAACTTGCCCTTCTCGAAGGCATCTTTGCCGAAGACGGCTTCGACCTGAGCGTCGCCTTCCATCTTCTCAGCCTTGCCCTTGCAGTTGTTGCAGCAGAAGGCAACCTTCACCTTACCAACTTCAATCGCGGTGTCGGCATTCAGCTTGCCACCGGAGAAGGGGCAGGCTTCTTGCTTGTACTGCTTGGTGGCAACCAACTGGTGGTTGGCTTTGGCGGCGAACTTTTCGGTGTTTTCACCGAATTTCTTTACGCAACCAGGGCAGCAGAAGTAGACTTTGCCTTCCTTATAGTCGACGGCCTTGTCGGCCTTGATGGCCTTGTTCGGCATCATCATGCACATGACGCCTTCCAATGGGTTTTTGTCTTCGAAGGCAACGGAGGTGCCGACAAAAGTACCGACAGCCAACATCGCCAATGCGATCGCCCAACGCTTCATC
>JBIINB010000190.1:0-7105 GCA_044337705.1 Pirellulaceae bacterium
AAACATCGTCAAGTCGCTCGGTGGTGTCATCGCCCGTTGCTGTGAAAAGGAGGAATCACGTCGCTTCTCAGGTGGCAGGTTTTTCGGAAGCCAACCGGTTCCAGCGATCCGACTCCCAATGGTCGGCGCGGATCGATCCATCGGCATCGATTTCAATCCGGATGGCTCCTTCTCGCGCCGTGACCCAGACGGTTCGGTGGGGACCGGAGTAAGGCGCCAAAGCCTTGGGGGCCAGCGCGCGATCCGATCCGCTGATGGCGATCCAACGTGGCTGGCACCATTGGATCAGTGGACGTGGGTCTTGGGAAATGCTCCCGTGATGGGGAGCCATCAGAAGATCGATTGGAGCTGTCGACGTGGCCATCAAGGCCTGGGTACCCGGCGACTCCAGGTCTCCCGGCAGAAGGATCGAGCGGCCGGCGTAGTCGATCCGCAGGCAGAGGCTGTTGGCATTGTCGCTTCCAGGGACACCCTGGGGGGGTGGATGCAAGGCAGTCAGCTTGGCCTGACCCCATTCCAGCTGCGCGCCGGCAGCCCATGCATCGAAGGTGGCCCCTTGGCGTTCCAGGGACCGGCGCCAGCGACGAATCGATGGGCTGGGGTGAGACAGCACCTGCTGGGTGGTGGCTAGCTGTTCGATCCGGAACCGTTTGGCGATCCCTTCCAGCGCGTTGTAATGATCGCTGTCGCCATGGGAGATCATCGCCGTGTCGATCGATCGAATCCCTTCCCACCAGAGAACCGACGCGATCCCCTGAAAGCTGCGCTGGCCGTCCCCCATCTTGCCTGCATCGTAGAGCAGCGTTTTACCGTCGGGGGCCTGCAACAGCACGCTGGTGCCGTGACCGACATCGATGAAGGTCAATCGAAGTGTGCCAGCAGGTTTCGGATCTGGGCTACGTGGTACGGCCGCCAGCATCGCAATACCGGCCAGCACCCAGACCGACATGCCGGTCAGAATCGCCCGACGCGGCAACTTGGCGAATCCCATCAACGCCGTGGTGCCGATCAGTCCGATGTAGAAGGCCATTGTCCAGGGGAGCGACGGGGCAGGTAGCCAAAGGTGGCTTCCGGGTATCGACTCAGCCCAGTCGATCGTCACCTGCACCATCCAGAGACTGACGCCGCAGATCCATCCCAGTGGAATGCCGACCCAGGGAATCCATGTCCCCAGAACCAAAATCCCAAGGCCGCTCATCAGAGCCAACCACAGCGGGATCCAGAGCAGCAGGTTGAGCGCGATGGCGACTGGGGAGACGACATGAAAAATATGGAGGATCAGCGGAGCCGTAACCAACCATACCCAGGCGCTGGTGACCAGTGCATTTCCTGCCGTTGCAAGAAACCGACGGAGGTGATCTTCCCAGGGCGGCATCGTCTGGCGGATGCGTTGATCAAGCGGATCGGAGGGGGGAATCTCCTGATGGGCATGCAACGAGAGAAGCCCAAGCGTTGCGACGGCAAGAAAAGAGAGTTGAGTGCCGATGTCCCAGAGGTAGGAGGGACGAAGATAGAGAACGACGCAGCCTGCAAAGGCTAGCAGGTTCAAGGTGCGCGTGGGACGACCCAGCCATCGCGCCAGGCAGATCGCCAGCACCAGCAGCACCGCGCGAAGCACGGGCGGTTGGTTGCCACAAAGAATGCCGTAGGCAACCACCAAAATGGCTGTGCAAAGAAGAGTCCATTTTCGCGGCAGATGGATCAGAAGCGCGAAAGTGACAAAGGCGATCGCCACCATCTCGACATGCAGACCCGAGATGGCAAGCATGTGCATCGTGCCGGTGGCCAGCAAAGACTCCTGCATCTCCCATTCCACCTGCTCGCGCTGCCCGAGGACCAGTGCAGAGGCGAGAGCGGCCTGGCCAGCTGGTACATGGCGATGGATCGCTGCATCCGCCTGCTCCATGATCCAGCCCATCGGGCGGTCCAGTCGCCACCAGTGGGTGCCCGATCGCTTTTCCACCTGATCGGCCGATTCCACTTTGGCTCGGATCCAGTACCCTTTGCGCTGCGCGTGGCGGCGGAGGTCAAATTGCCCCGGGTTGGTCGGGGCCGGAACCCGCTGCCATTTGGCATAGCAGCGGATCCGGTCGCCAGGCAGCGGCCATCGCAAAGGTGCGTCGACAGTCACTTGCAGGCGACCATCAGCCGGACGCCACTGCTGATCGTCGCGGACTTCCAGCAGCGATACATCGAGAATGGTCTGCCAGGAGGCCGCATCGCCTGGCGTTCCCCCGCGAGCTTCGTACTGGGTCAACTCCGGTCGCCAACGCACCATTCCATCGACCCGCGCTTCGAAGACGACAGGTCGCCAGGTATCGTCGGCCATCCAGCGCGTCGGGTCGCGCCGGGAGCGATCTTCGGCGACCGTCTGGAGCCAGGCGCCCCAGGCGACGGTTCCGAGGAAAATTCCAGCGGTAATCGGCCACGAGGAATTGGCTTTCGTTCCGGATAGCGCCATCAACAATCCGGCCAAGATCCCCACGCCGCAGGCGGCCAGAGAAAACTGCCAGACACTGCCAGCCACGATCCCAGCCACCATCCCACAGAAAAGGAGCACCATCGGGAGATCCAGGACGGCGTCTCGCCACAGCGGATAACGGTCGGACCAGATATCGGCCAGGCCATCCAGTGCTTTACGTCGCCATGTGGTCAATGGCCCTGCAGCCATGCGATGGGCTCCTGCGGCAGGATTGGCGGACGAATGTCAGGAAGGAGCGGCCAAAAGCCGGTTGATAAACGATCGAACTTGCGGCGGTGCTGCGCAAGCTGCCCGGTTTCTCATGAGCAAACGAGACCTACCGGACGGTTTGCGCCGTACCGCTCCCATGTTTCAACGGATAGCAGCGCGGCGGTTCGGGATCGACGAGGGTCCATGCCGAATGGAAAACTATAAATGCGAGGATCGGGCCGGGAGGAGCGGTTGGCTTGGCGTAATCCACTACCCTAAACGATCCATATCGAATTGGCTTGGAGAATTCCATTGTTCGCTACGCCACATCCCGAGCGTCGCTATCTTCGACACTTTGTTTTTGGTGGGCCCCACCATCGACCACTGGTTACCCGCGGTCGGCCTCCTTCGCCGGGGTCCCAGATCTCGCGGCGACGGGTACCGACTGGACAATTCCAATACAGATATCTTCCGGCAACCGGATTCTCGGGAATGGTTATCGAGTCCGTAGCGATCGCACTTCCTGTGGGAAGAGAGGAACCGCGTTGAAAGTTGAAGTCGGTTATTCTGGAGGGATCGTCCATCTGGGAAAGCTTGCAGGATCGCGTCGCAACTCCTTCCGATCCCCCGGAGTCGCGTTGCAGTTGAATTACCAACGGAGGATCATCGGACCAAACTCCCTTCCTACTTCGAAACGCTTTTTCTCACCCCAATGATTGAACCGGCTAAACCTGAAGTCGAATCGATCCATAGAGGCATCGGGAGAGGACAGCCAAACCATTTGTATCCCATGCTTCACACTGGTTTGCCATTCCTCGTACTTGAGTCGCCAACATGGTAGGTCGGATCTTGAGGTCCATACTGTTTCAAGTTTCTTGGCAGACCTCCCCTATGAAGTCGATCGCCCAATACGTTCCGTCTCTTCTGTTGGTCTGGATCCTGCTAGGCATCTGCGGGGCTCTGATACTGACCGGTATCCTGGCCAGGATCACTCTGGGCTTGGTTCGATCGAACTTGGTATCCCGAGTTCGCGCCCGTTACCGTCCTGATCAGATTCTCCTGGAAGATCGTGGAGCCAATTTCTTTGGAAGACAGTCGGCTGGGGTTCTTCAAGTACGAGGCAATGGATCTTTGGTGCTGACAGCGACCGACCTGCATTTTTTTATGCTGGTACCCAAATCGGAGATTTGCATTCCGCTTTCATCGATTCGGGAAATGACGATCACCAAACATCATCTGCACAAAGTCACGCCATTCGATTTGTTGAAGTTGGTATTCTCAGAAAGCGATCAGATCGATTCGATCGCATGGTATCTATCCGACCCTATCATGTGGAAGAAGCGAATTGAGGCGCTGCAGGCCGATGGCCTCTCTGCTGGTTGAGGATTATTCGAGAGACAGAGGTGGAACGGGACCGGAACAACGACCCCGACGGTTTCGTCTGTGGGTGATGGAGTCGACCAGATGGACTACCCGAGAATCCTTGGGGAAGTGCTCGAAAAATATTTCGAAGACGTTTCCGAGCGGATGCGAGCCAAGGAGGTCCTTCGAGGCGCATGTTGCCCTAGGGGATGGGAGGCTCGCGTCGGCATCGCTGCTCTGAAAATCAGTGGCAATGACCTTCAAAAGCTTTCGGAACTGATCGCTCAAAGGAATGACTATCGCGATCTGGTTGCTCTGGCAGAGTACCCGCAGTCAGGAAGGGGATGGAGATTGCGAAGAAGCGATCCGAGTCGCTATCAGCAGTTGGCTGATGCCGATCGAATCGCTTATCTGGAATGGCTACATCGCCTGGGTATCGATATCGATTGACATGGTAGAAGTCCTTTCGTTTCTGCAGTCGGGAGTCTCTTAGAGTTTGCGATTTGTCCTGAGGTCCACCCGATCTATCCTCGGAATTCCAGGATGGCAGTCATGGGACTTTTCAGCTGTTTTCGATTGGTTGCAGGGCCATGGAAATCCTCGCCGTGGCATTCCTCCCCGAAGGAGCGAGAAGGTTGGTTGGTGGCGAATGCTTCCAGTCGTTTGTCAGGGCAGCTCCACCGGGACGCCGTCGTCACGACCTGCTAATGCGCGGAAAATTGTCATATCGACGTTGGTGGAGATCGTTTGGGTTGATCCATCCATGAGCAGAAACAGGGCGCCACCGGTGTGCGGGCTCCAGAATCCACCGGGGCTGCCGGTGGGGGCGTTGGGGCCACCGGTGCGAACATGGACCGTCGCCATGGTGATAGCGGGGCGAGCCGTTTGACCGACCGTCTGTCGACGGCTGCTGGCGATCCGTGGCGAGAAAACGGTTTGTGCGTTGGGAATGACTCCAGCCCAGCCGTTGGGGGTGAACATGCTTGCCCGCTCTCCGATTCCGATGGTGTTCGAGGTACCGTCGGTGATGTCTCGCACTTTGATCGCGGTGTTCCTATGGAACATGCCATTGAAAGGCAACTCTTCATACAGAGCTGAATACCCTGGAGCATTCGCCGGATTGCCGCCTCCCAGGCATCCGATGTAGCTGGCAGGCGCCAGGTCGCTAATCCCCAGAGAAGTGGGCCAGAGGGAAACGGGTTGGTTCCAGGTATCTGAAGGGCACTGGTAGGCGCTGACCTTCGTGCTCCGTGCCAACTGATTGTTTGATGCGGTGATCGGAAGGGAAAAGTCGATCATGCTATGGAGATTCGGCTGCTCCATTTGGGGAAGGATCATCGCAAAAAAACTCCAGCCAGGACCAGCCTCTGGAACCGGATTGTTGCCGCCACCGGGCCAGGGGCCCGTTACGCGGGAGATGAACCCAGGAGGAAACGTCCGGTGGGTCGACTCATAATTCTGAAATGCCAATCCCATCTGCTTCATGTTGTTGCTGCACTGGATGCGGCGAGCGGCTTCGCGAGCCGCTTGCACGGCGGGAAGCAATAGGCCGACCAGAATGCCAATGATGGCGATGACAACGAGCAATTCGACAAGTGTGAAGCCCGGAAGGTGCCTTCGAATGGAGGATGGGTCGCACTTGTCGCACAGGAAGCGGGTTGGCATGGTTTGCCCCTAGTCACTGCGAGGTGTCAGAAAAATCGGTTCCAGGGAGATGAACTCGTCTGCCCAGCGCCCATGGACTTGCCTCCCAATCATCTGAGGTATGTTAATGATACTGAGTCTCATTACAAGCAGGAATCTTTGCTTTTTATACAATTTTTCTTGAGAAAAATGCAGCTTCTCCATAGCTTGGACACAACTGCGATCATCTTAAGAGCGGGTTTGGAAACTCAAAAAAGAGAGCGAGCTTTTGCGATTTAGATCGACAGGCTGACCAGTTTCCAGCGCAATCGGTGCCTCGCGCAATCGGTGCCTGGCACCAATTGAGTCTTGATCGCGAGCGCTGGACTGGTATGCCTGCTGGCGGCGATCCGGAAGGATGGATCCCATAGCAAGTCCAGGGGGCGGGAAAGGTGGATCGCTTTTGGGCTGATTGCCTTGGGAGCCTGGTTCGCGTGGCTAGGTATTACAGGCGGAGAATCGAGGAGGCTGGCCAAGCTTCGCCGTGCCGACTTTCTGGAGAATATGAAGCGGGCTATGGAAGTATTGGAGTCCAACCCACCGCTCATTGGACCATCGCAATCGGAAGACAAGAAGAGAGTTGATTGAGACGTTTTTCCTTTGCAAAGGGATCGCTCACAAGACTCGCATGGTACATCCAACCTCAGCCTCCAGCGTGCTTTCCTGGTCCATCGATCTGACGTCGGTTCATCGCTTGGGATCCCCCGCTGTCTCTTAGACTGCGAGAAACGCGCCCGAGGGAATTGTCCGAATGGGCAGTCCGAGGAAGTCGAGGAGCTTGCGGTCTTCAGTGCGGTAAGCTTTGCTAGGAGACTGGACCAGGAGCCGTTATCGAGTGGTTCGGGAAATGACGGGAGAGGTATCAAGACATGGAGACGGAAAACGAGATTCAACGGATCATCGGTAATCTGGGACTGGCGATCGGAGCTTTCGGTTCACTCTGGATGCTTTTTCATTACTTTTGGGGACTGGCCAAACGAGGCAAGGTACTTGCTACTGTAGCGGCGGATCCTTTTAAGCGAGTCCTCCGCGGTATCGGTCTTGCGGCTATGTCGTTGCTGTGGCTGGTAGCGGCCGTCAGTGCGGTATCGGGAGATTGGCGTCAGACGCTGTTTGCTCTGGTGATGTCGGTCTACAGCATGCTCCCGGCGATCAGCGAAAATCAGCTTTGCGAAAACGGGCTATGGCTAGGATGGAATCTGATCCCCTGGACGAAGCTCAAATCCTATCAGTGGCTCGAAGATCACAAACTCCGTCTGACCTTCGCCGGTCGAAGTCGTGGAATTGAGTTGCACTTGGCGGGGGACGATCGGGAGTCGGTTGAGCGGTTGCTGCGAGGGAGCCTTCGACAACCTTCATCCGAGGCTTCTTGAGAGAGAACTGCGATTC
>JBIINB010000191.1:0-7071 GCA_044337705.1 Pirellulaceae bacterium
TCCTGGAGGATGGTGTCCCGCCCGCTCTGCTGCTGAAGATGCTACAGCAAGCCAGCTCTTGCCTTCCCCACACCACCGACCCGCAAGGGGTACTGGAGACACTGGAACGGTTCATACGAATAGCGCGGACCGGGCGTTCGATCGGAGATCTGTTTGCTCGCGAACCAGATGTTCTCCCGATGCTGCTTCAGATGTTTTCTGTCAGCCCGTATCTCAGCGAACAGCTGATTCGATCCCCTGACACGTTCGATGCGATTCGCCGCAGCCGTCTGCAGCCGGTCGATCGAGAGATACTGATCGATGAGATCTGTTGCCAAGTCGATGCGTGCAAGGACGAGTCGCAAATCTTGCAGGCACTGCGGGCCTACCGGCATCGCGAGACGGTACGGATCGCCTCGAATGACTTTGTCGGCGGTATGCCGGTCGATCTGGTAGCGCAGCAGCTGTCGGATCTGGCCGATGCGATCTGCGAAGCGGCCTATCGCGCGGCATGGAAGGCGACGCGATCCCAATATGGCCGCCCCTTGCGGCCCGATGGTTCGACCGCTCGCTGGTGCGTGCTGGCGATGGGGAAACTGGGTGGCCGCGAACTGAATTACTCCAGTGATATCGATCTGATGTTCCTTGGAGATCTTGATGGTTGCACCGAAGGCCCACGCGTTTGTGAGAACACTCTCTTCTTCGATCAGCTGGCCAAGAGATTGACGCGGTGGCTTGGCGAGAGCCACCAGCTACGCCACGCCTACCGCGTCGATCTGCGACTGAGACCTTATGGAAAAAGCGGCCCGCTGGTGATCGATCTGCCTTCGGCATGGCATTATTACGAGACGATGGGTCGCACCTGGGAACGCCAGGCGATGCTCAAGGCCCGCGCTGTCGCGGGCGATATGCAGTTGGGGGACGAATTCCTCGAACGACTGCGCCCCTGGATTCTGGGCAGTTACCTGACCCGCGCCGATATCGGTGGCATTCGGGCCCTCAAACGAAACATCGAACGTAGCAACACCGAAGGTCGATCCGGAAGCCGCAACATCAAGACCGGCCGCGGGGGCATTCGGGATGTCGAATTCGTCATCCAGTTCCTGCAGCTGTTGCACGCCGCTCAGTTGGAATCTCCCCCCTCGGGCAACACGCTGCTGGCGATTGTCCAACTGGAACGCGCGGGGTGCCTGACGCCTCAGGAACGATCGTTGCTGGAGACGAATTATCGCTTCCTCCGGCGCGTCGAGCATGCGCTGCAGATCGTCTTCGACGCACAGACCCATACCCTTCCGGAATCTCCCGAGGAGATGAAACGTCTGGCGATCCGACTTGGTTACCGCGATTTCCCAGGCGACCAGGAGCTTCCCGCCCGCTCGGTCACCCAGCAACTCCAAGCGCAGCTTTCCGACTGCACGGAACTGAATCGGCGGATCCTGAATCATCTGCTTCACGAGCCCTTCGGCGAGGAAGGGGAGGTGTCTCAGGAGACCGACCTTCTTCTGGACCCGGCCCCCAGCGAACAGCGAATCGAATCGGTCCTGGCCCCTTATCGACTGGTCCAACCGCTGCAGGCCTTCGAACATCTGCAGGAACTGGCCAGGGAGACCGTCCCGTTTCTCTCCTCCAGCCGCTGTCGGCATTTTCTATCTGCCATCGCCAGCAGATTGCTCGCCGAAATCGCGGCCACTCCCGATCCCGATAGGACGCTGATCAACCTGGTGCGCATTAGCAACTCCATCGGCGGCAAGGCCGTCCTCTGGGAACTGCTCAGCGAACATCCACCCACCCTGCGGCTGTGCATACGCATCGGCGCCTGCAGCGAGTACCTTGTGGAGATGCTGGCCAGCCATCCTGGGATGATCGACGATCTAATGGACTCGCTGATGCTCGATGACCTTCCGACAATCGATTCTCTGCGGGAAGAAATGAGGCAACTAAGCCAGGGTGCCACTCGCATTGAACCCATCCTGCAGGGCTTCAAGCGCGCAGCTCATCTGAGGATCGGCGTCCGTGATCTGCTCGGCAAGGATTCGATGGAAGCCACCCATCGATGTCTCTCCGATGTCGCCGAAGTCTGTCTGGAACTGATCGTAGAAAGAACGGTGGAACCGTACCTGGCGCATGGGGCTGCCGGGCGAATGAGCCAAGATGCCATGGAGGTTCCACTGGTGCTGGTGGCGCTGGGAAAGCTGGGGGGGCAGGAGCCGAACTACCACAGCGACCTCGATCTTCTGTTCCTCTACGATCCTCAGCAGCTTTCGGAAGTGGGGGAAACGCATGAACCCCACTCGCGCTTCCATCTGTTGGCTCAGTCGATTCTGCAGGGGTTCAATCGAATCGGAGAGGGGGGCAGACTGTACGATCTCGATGTTCGCTTGCGGCCTCATGGAGACAGCGGCCCACTGGCGTTAAGCCTGCAAGATCTGGAAAGCTACTTTCAAAAAAGTGCACAGCTTTGGGAACGGCTGATGCTGTGCAAGGCGCGCGTTGTCTGGGGCAACCTGGCTGGACGTCGAAGAGCCGAAGAGACGATCCGCCGCATTCTCGATTCCACGCGGGTCCAACCGACCGATGCGGGTCAACTGGTGGCGATGCGTGAGAAGATGCAGTCGGGAGCCAGTTTGGAGAACCTCAAACGGGGAGAGGGTGGCACTGTCGACGTGGAGTTCCTGGTCCAGTGGATACAGCTGAAGCATGGCAAGGCAGCGCCTGCGCTTCGAGCCACCGGGACGCTTGCCGCGCTGCGCGCGATCGAGCAGGCGGAGCTGCTGCCAAGGGATGACTGCCAGCAGCTGGCCGAAGGATACGCTTGGCTGCGTCGGGTGGAGAGCGGCCTGAGGCTGATGAACACCGTGGCACGTCATGATCTGCCCAGCGATCCCCGGCAGCTGGATCGGCTCGCCTTCCTCCTCGACCAGCCCACCGGCCAACATCTGCTTGATCGCTGTCATGCCACTCGACAGCGCCTCCGTTCGCTGTTCCAAAAACATCTTGGTGCACCGCATGAGTGATACCACCCTACTGACCTTCCTCAAGTGCGATTCGCTATGATGCAAGCAGTCCATTTTCTAGGGCTGCAGAATATCGCGAATTGGTCGAAGGAGTGTTTCGATGCTTGGGTATGATCCTAACTGCATGATGGGTCCAAGGCGGGTAATTCAAAAGGTCGGGCGGATCCTGCGTAGACTTGTGCTCGGTCTGCTGGCCTGCGGCCCGGCCTCTGCCCAGTCACCTCCTAGCGAGCAAATCCAAGCGGTCGACAAGGCGATTCATGTCGGGCGATTGGCAGGCCATCTGCGATTCCTCGCCGATGATCTTCTGGAGGGGCGCGGGCCCGGTTCGCAGGGAGATCTATTGGCCCGCCGCTATATCGCCAGCCAGCTGGAAAGCCATGGCATGCGACCGCTGGGAAGCTCTGGCTGGGAACAGCCTGTGCCCTTGCGCGGTATCGCTACCAAGCCACCGAAGGAAGTCCTCTTTCGAACTCCCGGCGATTCTCTGACGCTGAAGCACCGCGACGACCTGATGCTGGTGTGCGGAGTCCCCGAAGAGGCGATCGATGTTGCACCAGCCGAGCTGGTGTTTGTCGGCTATGGAATCCAGGCGCCCGAATACCAGTGGGATGACTACAAAGGGAAGGACTTGCGCGGAAAAATCCTGGTCATGCTGAACAACGACCCCGCCGATGATCCGGCGCTCTTTGAGGGGAAGAAGCGGCTTTACTATGGCAGGTGGGATTACAAGTACGAGATGGCCGCCAAGATGGGGGCTGCAGGTGCGTTGATCGTCCACACCACCGAATCGGCCGGCTACCCCTACTCCGTAGTTCAAAACTCCTGGTCGGGCGAAGAGTTCGAGCTCCGCGATGATCGATCGCCGCGCACGCCATTCAAAGGATGGATCACCGAAGAGGCGATTGGCAGGGTCAGCAAACTAGCGGGCAAGGCATGGACCGAACTTCTTGCGGCGGCTCAGAAGAGCGATTTCCAGCCTGTGGCCTTAGGAGTGACCTGCGGCTTTCGCCTGGAATCGGTCGCTCGCACGCAGGACTCGGCCAATGTGCTGGGATGGCTGCAAGGAAGCGACCCAAAGCTACGAGACCAGTGCGTGATTGTGATGGCGCATCACGACCATCTTGGGAAAGCCGAGGCTCGCAATGCCGATGGGGATGATATCTACAACGGCGCGATCGACAATGCATCGGGAGTCGCCTCCATGCTGTGCCTAGCGGCTGCAATGGAGGCGATTCCGAAGCCGCCGCGACGATCGATCCTCTTTGCCTCGGTGGCGGCCGAAGAGCAGGGGCTTTTGGGTTCAAAATACTTCGCGCAGAATCCGCCGATCGCGCCGGGCAGGATGGCAGGCGTGGTCAATATAGACGGGATCGGATTTCTGGGAAAAACACGGGACGTCAATGTGATCGGACAGGGCAAAAGCAGCCTCGATCAGGTCATCGAATCGATCGCCAAATGGCAGGGACGCGTCGTGGTGCCCGACCTGCATCCGGATCGCGGTTACTACTATCGCTCGGATCAATTCAGTTTGGCAAAACTAGGGGTACCGGCGATCTATCTCCACGCGGGTCAGGAGGTGGAAGGGAAGCCTGAGGGGTGGGGAAGGGAGCAGATCGAGCAGTGGGTGGAGAAGCATTACCATCAGCCGTCGGATGAGTTTCGCGAGGACTGGGATTTAAGCGGTGCGGTGCAGGACGCGAAGCTGCTGTTTTTAGCGACCATGGCGATCGCCGAGGCGGACAACATCCCTACCTGGAAGCCCGGAGACGAATTCGAAGCCGCAAGGAAGCAGGCGATTGAAGCGCTGCCTCCCTGACCCTGGCAACCCAGACCAGCAGGGGCGGGACAACTCTTGCCGGAAAAGAGAATTCTGCCTGAAATCGATCCTTCTTCCCTCTCCCCGCCAGGAGGGAAAAGGGCAGAAATGAGGGTGCCTCAGAGGGAAAAGAGTCCTGACACCTTTTTTTCCCCCCTGGGCCAACGCGCCTCCCGAACGTCCCTGGAGTTCGTTTGCTCTTTGACAATTTGGTTAATGTAGTGAGCCGTCGGGGCTAGGGAGCCCGACGGCTCGGGGAATCTAGTATTCCCAGTCTTCGTGCCTGACGGGCAGGCGATTGAGCAGTTGCCGTCGCTCTTGCCACTGAGGCATGTAGCGATCCATCAAAGCGATGAATCGAGCATTGTGCGTCGGCTCAAGCATGTGCATCATTTCGTGGACAACGATGTATTCGAGGCACTGAATGGGCTTTTTGGCCAAGTCAGTATTCAATCGAATACTGGCAGTAGCTGGATTGCAGCTGCCCCAACGCGTTTTCATCCGTTGAACAAAAAAACGTTCGACTTTCACTCCCAAGTGCTTTTCCCATCGGTCGATCAACTTCGGAACCTCGGATCGAATCTGCTCGCGATACCAACGCTCCAGCGTGTCTTGCCTTTGGCCACGATCCGCTCCCGGTCGAACGCTCAGTGTCATTTTGTTGACCCGTACGGTGACCGTTGGCGGTTGGTCTTTCTCTACGACTGTTAGCAGCATCCGCTTGCCCCAAACGTAGTGGCTCTCGCGATTGACGTAGTCGCGTGAAGTTTCACGTTCTTGGGCAGCAAGCTTCCGTTGCTGCTGTTTGATCCACCCGAGCTTGGAGATCGCAAACACGCGGACCGTATCGAGCTTCATGCGAGTCGGCGCTGCGATACGGACTCGTCCCATCGGTGGATGGACGCTCAGATGCACGTTCTTGATGGCTTTGAACGTGACCTCCGCTTCGATTTCACCAAGGTTGATTCTGGTCGCCATCGCAACACCCCTAATATTCGCTTTGGGCTTTGATGATCAAAAACAACCGTTCAACTTCAGCCACGTCTTTGACCACACTGTAAATCGCTTGCTTGACGATTTGCTCTTTGGCCTGCACGCCTCGCCAGCCATCAGGCCGGTTGGCTTTAACCGCTTCGTCGATTCGCAACGCTATCGCCAAGTAAGGATCGACCTTGGTGACGTATTCAGGAGTGTTTTCCCCGAGCATCAGGTTCGCTGCGATCGTCTCCATCGCATCGCTCTTGAGGTTGCTGTACAACGCTCGCTTGCCTGGGCTGTCGAGCGTCGGAGGCAGCGTATCGGCATGGCCCGCTTCGACTTGCTTGACCAGCTCAGCGATTCGCTTGAGGTACTCTTCGTAGTCGATCGCTTGCTCTTTCCGAGCAACGATGATCTCGTCGAGCAACACGGACATCTTCTCGTAGAAAACGGGATCGTTGAGATGCTCTTTGATGATCTTGCGCCGGACGTTGTTTTCGATTGTCTCGGCAATAGCTCGCTTGTTGTTCTTCATCGACGAGAGCTTTTGGGCGATCGCATCAGCGATTCCCGTTTTGACGATCAGGTCCAGCAAGCCGATGTTGTCAAACGGCGAGATTTTCCTGGGCTCGTCGGCCTGCACATACGTGTCGATTAAATGCCGCATGTCGGCTTCGTAGGCTTTCACATCTAGCGATTCACCGCTGGCTTGCTTGATGATCTCGCGAAGGTCCAAGTAGTGCTTTTGCAGCTTTTGGATACGAGCGATGTCTTTGCTGGTGTAACCGGCTGCTTCTAGCTCGTCCACGATGCTAGCGCAGGCTCGCACCAGCGATGCAGTCCCTTGGTAGAGGGCCGATCGCTGAGGCGCGCGTTCTTTGAGATCGCTCGGAATCTCTACGTTGCCACAGAAGTAGTGGATATGCTCAAGTTCCCCTTTAGGTGATTCCACTGGCTCGCATAGCAAAGCTAGCTGCTCGATCGCTTGGTCGAGTCGCTGTTTGCCCTTGGTGAGTCGGTCTTGGACAAGCACCTCGGGATCGGCCCCTGCGTCGCTGTGGTCGAGTTCGGAGGTGTAGACTGCGATCGTCTTTTCGACCTTCTTGAACAGGTCTTTGTAGTCAACGATGTGGCCAAAGTTCTTGTCGTCACCATCGAGGCGGTTTGTACGGCAGATGGCTTGGAACAAACCGTGGTCTTGCATCGACTTATCAATGTACAGATAGGTGCAGGACGGAGCGTCGAAACCCGTGAGCAGCTTGTCGACGACGACCAGGAGTT
>JBIINB010000192.1:0-7059 GCA_044337705.1 Pirellulaceae bacterium
ATGAGGCCAGCAAGCAACGATAACTCACTCGAATGAAACGACTTAGGTCATCTCTACCGCCAATCGGTGCCACCCACCAATTCGCCAATCGGTGCCACCCACCAATTGACTTTTGCAACCCGTTAAGGTGGGTTTCCTGCAATTGGTGCTTGCTGGTGGGTAGGTGGATGGCTTTTTAGAAGCAGTTGGTTGGGAGGGATTCTAAGATGGGGTGGCTTGAGTCGATGCCATCTTTCGATAGGGAAAGCTGGCTCACCTGGGCCCGCTGCGATCTACCGTTGATACCCCAACCCTGGGAACGATGGAGTTCCGTCTTGCGGGGATGCGCCCCAACCGATCTGTCCGATTTCCTCTCGGCCTACGAGATAGGATCTGAACTACGAGGGATCCTCGGGGAGATCCTTCCCCTTCCTTTGGCTGAACCAAGGAATGTCCGCCACCCCCCGCTCGGCATTGCACCAGCGGGCCATGACGAAGAGAAGATCGCTGAGGCGATTGAGGTAGATGATGATCTGCGAGGGGTCACTGACCTGCGGTTGTCGGCCCAGGCTGACCACATTGCGTTCTGCCCTTCGGCAGGTGGTCCTGGCCAGATGGAGATGGGCGGCGGCGACCGAACCGCCTGGAAGGATGAAATTGCGCAAGGGGGCAAGGGTTTCGTCCAGTTGATCGATCCACTGTTCCAGTAGGGCAACAGGCGCTTCACCCGACCACTTCATACCATGAGCGTCAGGATCCGGAGTTGCCAGTTCGGCGCCGATCGCAAAGAGCTCCCGCTGCACCTCAAGCAACTTCGCGTCGATCAGTTCGGGGCATCCAACCGACCTGACCATCCCCAAAAGCGCATTGAGTTCGTCGATCTCTCCATAGCTGCAAATCCGGGGATGATCCTTATCGACGCGTGGGCCTCCAAAAAGTCCCGTCGTCCCAGCATCTCCGGTCTTGGTATAAATCTTCATGGTCGCTCTGCAGGCTGGAGGGATCGAACGTTCAACGCCCTACGATACCCCGATGGCAAGAAATCGGAAATGGTACCCTCCTTGAAGGCCGCAGGTGTGCTACTGTTCCGCCGACAGCCAGGCTGGCAGTTTTTGTTGATGAAGCACCGGGATCGATGGGATCTTCCCAAAGGTCACCTCGATTCCGGCGAGACCTGGAAGCAAGCGGCCAGGCGGGAGCTTCGCGAGGAGACCGGCATCGACCCGAAGGAGGTGGATTTCGCCCCTGGCTTTCGTTTCGATTTGCGCTACACGGTCACATACCATGCTCAGGTTTACGACAAGCAGGTCGTCTATTTCCTGGCATATTGGCCAAAGGATGGGATGCTTCGCGTCACGGAACATGCTGGTTACCAGTGGTGGGATTGGAAACCGCCGCATCGCATACAGCCCCAGACGATCGACCCCCTTCTCGAATCGGTCGCAACCTACCTTTCCAGTCCGCAGGCCATCCGTTGGCTGGCTAGCACGCACCCAGCTTCCGACGGATGAACCGCACGGGTTCCATGTTGTCCATCGATCGTTCAACGCGAGAGAAGCCTATAGGATGCACCCAAGGCAATCGCTAAAATGAAAGGGATTCCGTCCGATCGACGTTCGACTCCCCCAATCGCCTGTCCACCCGATGGCAGGCGACGTTCCGGGATGAGGGTGGATGCTGAGTTTTCGGGCGCTGCGTTCCGCAAAGGTGCTTAGCTCATGAAAAAGGTGGAAGCCATCGTACGGCACTTCAAACTGGAGGACGTCAAAAACGCGCTGACGGAGCATGGGATTCACGGAATGACCATCTGTGAAGTGCGTGGTTACGGACGCCAAAAGGGGCACACCGAGATCTATCGAGGCACCGAGTATGCTGTCGATTTCGTTCCGAAAGTCAAAATCGAAGTCGTCTGCACCGACGAGAATTTGGACCTGGTGATCCAGACGATCCTGCGTACCGCGCAGACAGGACAGATTGGTGACGGCAAAATCTTCGTACACAACCTCGATGACGCCATCCGCATTCGTACGGGGGAAACCGGTATCGAGGCGCTGTAGCTGAAACCATTCCCTTGAGTCCTTGCCGACATTAATGATCGGTCGTCCTATCTCCAACCTCTAGTACACCCTACCTCCAGCACACAGGCCCACGCACCGCGATGCCCTCTGCTCAGACGATTCAACCGCTGGTGCTCTCGGCACGAGAGCGGCTTTCGGATGGCCGCAGCAAATTGGAACAGCAGCATCGCAGCGGCTCCCCAGGCCCTCAGACCTGCGCTCGCTGGACCGAGCTGGTCGATGCACTCATCGTCGATCTTTGGGAGGGAATCCTACAGGAATGCAACCTGCCGGCCGATCCCTCAGGAGTCGCTCTGGTAGCGCACGGAGGACACGGCCGAGGGGATCTGGCACCCTACTCCGATGTCGACCTGATGCTGTTGCATCGGCCCGAGCAATTCCATGCGATTTCACCGGTCGCCAGAATGATGTCGCAGTGGTTGGTGGATGCTGGGTTGCAACTGGGCTTCAGTGTGCGCACCCCCGAACAGGCGCTGGGGCTGGCCTGGAAGGAAGCAGCTACCTTCACCAGCCTCCTGGAAGGCCGCTGCCTGGCAGGAGACGAAGAATTCTCCCAGCGCTACCACGCATCGCTCAGGCAAGGCGCCCTCCGACGAAGCCAAAAGTTGATCGACATGATCGAGTCAGCGAGGCTAGAAGAGCGAAAGAAGTTTGGTGAGACGGTCTATCTGCTACAGCCGAACATCAAGCGATCGCGAGGGGGCCTGCGCGACATTCAGCTGGTCCGATGGGTCGGCTTTGCCCGCTACGGCGAAGCGGGTTTGGAGCAGCTGCAGCAGCTGGGCTACCTGGAGCAGGAGGATTATCGACTGCTGCGCGACGGCTACCATTTCCTCCTCCGCCTACGCAACCAGCTCCACTTCGATGCCCGCAAAAGCCAGGATGTGCTCGATCGCGCGAAACAGGTCCATCTGGCCTCCTGGGCCGGTTTTACCGGGGAAGAAGGTGTCCTGCCGGTCGAACAATTCATGCGCCGATACTTCGAACACACCAGCTCCGTCCGCTACTGCTCGGCTCACTTCGTCGCCTCGGCTCGCGTCGGTCCCTGGTGGTCCCGCACCGTCGGCCCATGGTTCTCGGTCCCCTCGGGTCCCTACTTCCGCATCGGATTCAAGCAGATCTGGGCAACAACCGCCGGCCTGCAACGTGTCAAGGAAGACCCCGGGATGGTGATCGAGCTGATGGCGCTAGCCAATCGGATCGATCGAAGAATCGATCACGAAACCTGGCGAGCCATCCGCAAGGCGATGCTGGAACGCAAGCCAACCGTGCGCAATCGAAAGGTCGCCGAGCAGTTCCTGGAACTGCTGCGCCACCCGGCTCGACTGGGTGAGCAGCTGCGGAGACTCCATGAACTACGAGTCCTCGAACAGATCATCCCGGCGTTTCAGCATGCCAGGTGCCTGCTGCAGTTCAACGAATTCCATAAGTACACCGTCGATGCCCACTGCATCCGAGCGGTGGAACTGTGCACGGAATTCCTGAAGCAGTCGGGGCCCCTGGCCGAGGCGTATCGAGCCGTCAAAAATAAGGCACTGCTCCATCTGGCACTTCTGCTGCACGATGTCGGAAAGGGGTACTCTGAAGACCACTCGGAAGTAGGCAAGCGGATCGCGCAGCAGACGGCCGAGGATCTTGGGCTCTCCGAAGAAGAGACCCAGCTTCTAGTCTTCCTGGTCCACAAGCATCTGGTGATGACCCACACCGCCTTTCGCTACGACCTCTCCCAGATCGAGACCATTCTGCAATTCGCCAAAGAGGTGCAGTCGGTCGAAGCCCTCCAGATGCTCTATCTCCTCAGCGCCGCCGACATGGCCGCCGTCGGCCCCGAAGGACTCAGCGAATGGCGATTGGGGCTCCTCACCCAACTCTACCAACGCACCGAATCGCAGTTTCGCGATGAGAAACCCGACCAACGTTTTCAAAAAGAACTCGATGCACTTCGCGACCAAGTGCGACAACGCTCAGGAAATCTGGCTCAGGAGTCCTGGTGGACCCAGCAGATCGATGCGATCCCGGTCAACTATCTGCTGAGGTGTCCGCCAGAGCAGTTGACAGAAGAGCTGGCTAGGATCCAGTCGCTCAATGAACAGCAGCCGGCACTCGCCTGGGCAAAATACAACGCCGACAGTGGAACGGTGGAATACACGGTGGCGATGCAAGAGCCGTCGACTCCGATCGGCATCTTTCATCGAATCACCGGCGCCCTTTCAAGCCAGGGCCTTCAGATCCTCACCGCAGAAGTCCACACACAGCCAGGACAAATCGCCTGGGACCGCTTTGAAGTCGAAGACCTCGACTTCGAGGGCAGGCCCCCGGAGTCGCGGATGAATGCCGTCTGCCAAACCATCGTTCAGTCGCTCGATCCATCCCACCCCCATCCGCCCGCCTTTCGAACGGTATGGCGAAAGGAAAGCAAGCAGAAGAGCCAACTGGTTCGCAGCCAGCCGACACTCGTTCAATTCGACAACAACAGCTCCGAACGCTTCACCATCATCTCCGTCTTCGCTTACGACCGGCTGGGTCTGCTCTACGCCATCGCCAAAGTCCTATTCGACCAGGGACTCGATCTCCAGGTCGCTAAGATCAGCACCCACCTGGATCAGGTGGTCGACGTCTTTTACGTAACCGACTTCGAAGGTCGAAAAATCGAAGAACCAACGCGGCTCTACATGCTGAGGCAAAAACTGCTGGCCGCCAGCGAGCCCTCATGAAACGACTGGTGGAAATGGCCGTCCCTTCGAGGAAACATGCTGAGTCCACGGAACCGCGATCGACCGATGGAATTCCGTGAGCTTCTGTCGATCTTTTTGTAGCCAAGGCTACACTTCGACGGATGGCATCCTGCTCGTCCGCGTCGGCAAAAGAGGACAATTTCGAGGAGAAACGGAGCCGCATCAACCGAAAAGCAACTGGGGGCGGCTGGCAACCGCCGCCAGAATCACCAGGCTTGCAAGCACGGCCACCAGGCCGGTCCCAAAGTCCCCTCCCAGCAACCAGAATGCCACCGCCGCAGCGATCACCACCCCCTGCCCCAGCACCAGCGTCCAGATTCCAAAACGGCGAAACGACCCAATGGGCGTTTCACCGCCACTGGCCTCATCGCTTCCCCATTCCTCCAGCAACTCCTGCGATTGCCCCCGCGCCTCCTCGAGCGCTTTGCGAGCTTCTTCCAGGCAACTTTTTGCAACCAGTACCCGAACCTTGCCAGGCACGCTCGCCTGATACTGCGATGTGTAACCACCATCCATCGCTGCAGCAATGCCATAGGCATTCAGCAGGTTGATCAGCAGCCGACCTTGAAACTCCGAGTCGACCGTCTCCACCGCCACCAGCTGCTCGTTGGTCTCGACCATGTTCGTTCCTTCTGGCAAGCTGAATCCATCGGACGGACCACTCCCGCGTCGGATTTTATTGTCCATCACGTTCCAGCGCCTGTCTACCAACCCGCACCAACGCCCAAGCAGGCACCAACGCGTCGATGCGCAGAAGCTTGAAATCGCAAGGCACTCAAACCTTTCTCTTCAGTACCCTGAGGAAAATCCCCGTATCCACCCACCGGTACTTCAAGCTCCTTCGAATTCCAGAAGTTGAAAGCCGGCCAAGGGCGTCGCTTTCCCCGCCACCATCAGAAAAGCGCCCGCCAAGCCGCGGACCGGGTCGATCACCAGGGAAAGCTGGTAAGGAGCAGGAAAGAAATGACTGGCGACAAAAAGATCCTGTTCCGAAAGGAAGATCCCCAGCCCCGGATGCGTGTGGTACCATCCAACGATTTCCAACCCAGGATGCCGCTGGACGGCACGTGCCATCAACTCCCCCCACTGATCGGCATCCAGTCGCCACGATACCGCATCGCCGGCGACCGGTGAGCCAAGCGACTGGCAGATCCAGACGATCTCTTCTTCGCCCCTCTTGGAAGGCACCTGCTCCGCGCTGGTGCGCCCCAGAAGCAGTCCCCCCTGTTCGATCTGTTCGAAATGGCGAGCATGCCGGAGCAGCTCTTCCCAGCAGGCATGGTCGATCAGCAACTGAATCGCTTCACCCGATGGTTTGCACTCGAAGCGATACTGAAAATCGATCCACCGGGAGGGGCTGTCACGCAGCGCGAGGCGATCGATCGGCGGTATCCGTCGAGCAGGTAATGCGAATCGGATCGGCTGCTCTTCATCGTTCATCGGTAGCTATCCTGACTTGGCGCTTCAGGCCCCGTTTCGTTCGTGCAGGCCGCCACCCAGCCCCTTTGATCCCCCCACCACACTTCCAGCCACTCCTCTATAGGCAGGTTCAGGTCCCGCAGCGACACGGGATGCAGGGAGTCGACAGGCAGCCGGAAAACGGGAATCGGATCGGTTGGCGCACCGCAGCTGGTGCAAGGCGTTGATCGCCAGCGGCGAAGAAGCTTTGCGGGCTGCACCGACGACTCCCTCCCACAGCCACGACAGGCCTCCTTTTCCACGCGCGCGTGCGGCAACACCAAGACTCGCGAGGAGCTTCCGGGATCGATGTCAGGGAAAAGGGAATCGAACCATTGGTCCAGCGGTTGATCCCAACAGGAGGGGGCGATCCGTTTAGGTTGGACGGGATTCGCGTGCCCCGGGCAATCGGCTGATCGCGGCAAGACGACGCGCGAACCTTGTCCCGACGTCCCTTCCCACCGCGTGGCGGTGCCCCAGGGAACTGGCTGTCCCATCAGGTGAGCGATTGCCATCTGCGACTGAATCGCTGCCACCATCGATACCGACAGAATGGACGATGGAAACACCGGCTCGGATGCCACCGGCGCGCAACCCTGCGGTGCGGTCCAAGGGGAAGGAGTGCCAGGGGCCATGCCGCATTCGTAGCAAGCGCCCTGCGATGGATGAAAGGCTTGCACCATCCCTTGCAGACCCATCAGCCCCCCATCGATCCAGGGGCATCCGCATCGAGCTGCACGCCTGGAGATCCACCACCTCGACTCGCGATGATCGACGCATCCGATCACCAGATCGACCCGCGCAAACCA
>JBIINB010000095.1:0-17692 GCA_044337705.1 Pirellulaceae bacterium
CCATTGCGCGCGTGGTACGGAGGATGTTCTCGCGAATCAGTTCCAGGACCGGCCGATCCTCCAGCAGCCAGGGTGCTCTTTGGAAGCGATACTGCAGATCTTCTCTCCGAGTCGCCAGCACGTTGACATGGTCGTAGGTGTGATTGCCCACGGGATGACCTTCTTCGACGATCTCCTTCAGCCACCCGACATCGGCCTGTTCAAACAACTGCCCTACGGCAAAGAAATGAATCACTCCACCCTCGCGCCGGACGCGGCGAGCTGCCTCACGGGCATAGTCCTTGGTCTGACCATCCAGATTTCCTTTCTCATAGTCCCAGTGAGTCGACTCCCAGGTCGGAAAGTTTCTCGCCATCTCCAGATCAAGCGTGATGGCGACTCTTGCCCGCTTTCCACCAGATTCAGGCAGGAAGCCCACGGGATTCGGCTTGGCGGTTGCTGCTGTGAACGGTCCAGCTAGGGTTGCCGCCAGTCCCTGCGCCATCCATCCGCGACGGGAGCTTGTTCCATTCATGGTGAGCCTTCCTTCATGGTAGTATCGATCGGCTGAACCCAGGAGACTTGGGTGATCAGCTGCTGTAGAGCGGCATAGGAGATCGACGCATTGACGGCGAAGCGGGGCGAGCTGTTGGAGGGGAACGTAGCCAGGGAGGCATCAGCGACCAGAAAGACATTGAAGTCCCTGGAAAGATTTTCGTACCCTGCCGTTGTCTTGCAGTAGCACATGTCGGTGGCGTAACCGGTCAGTAGGACGTGACGGATTCCTTTCTTCTGAAGAAATTCACGCAGTTTGGGGTACCCCTCGTCATCGAAGATCACCACGTCCCTTGGGGCGACATCAATCGCATCACTGACCGGAATCGGCAGCGACCAGAAGCCTTCTCCGTTGAAGCGGGCTGAAGCATCGAGACCCGGGAATTGACGAAAATAGTCGCCGACAGGATGCCGATCCCCAAGGATCAGCCGACCGGGCAGCGGATCGCCCCGATAGTTGAAGGAGGCCAGTCGATCACGCAGCAGCTTGGTTCCTTCCTGTCGCTGCGCATCGGTGGGGGTCGCATGGAAGGATCGGTAGACCATGGTTCGAATCGGATCAGCCGGTCCCGGTAGGCTGTACATCACCAGCGAAACACGCTGCCGAAGTCTTTTGAGAAACGGATCGATCACCTCCCGAGAATGCCGCGATGCCAAGTGATTTTTCGAAGGGGTGCAGAAGTCGGCTACCCCACAGGGCTGGGGCGTCTTCCATCCCCACGAATCATCGATGGCCCAAGGATGGACCATGATGATCGCCGTCTGATCGGCGCGAAGGCGATTGGGCATTTCGATGATGCCCCGCGCGTTGTAGCTGAATCGCCAGGCACGCACCTCGAGGTCGGCCATCGGATCGTCGACGATTGCATCCGCTTCAAACCGTTGCTCTTCGACGATCGGTTCAAAAAACTCCGGGTGATCGGCCAGGATGGGTTGGGGATTCTCGATACGACGCAACTGGTTTGAATAGATCCGTTCATCGGATCGATCCTGCCCCATCGCGATTGTCGCAAGCAGGGTTGAAAGAGCCATCGCACATAGCAGGCAGCATCGCATGGTTTCGGCTTCCTGTCGCTCGAGGTCGATTGGAATCGATCCTTTCCGATGCCTTAGGGAGCAATCGGAGGATCGGACTGAAGGTATGCAAACAGATCCCGCAAGGCTTGCGGCGACCACAGGCGGTAGAGATCTTCCGGCATCAGCGACTGGGATGATTCCTTCATCTCCGCGATCTCCGACAGCGACAGTCGCACCGGTTCGCCTCGCTGCGGATACAGCAAGATATCCGCAGCGCCATCCGACTTGACAATGCCGGTCAGCACGCGATCATCCAAAGTTCGAACGGTGGTGGAGAGATATTCCTTGCGAATCACGCTGCTGGGATCGACAATTGAGACTAGGAGGAAGTCGCGGTCCTTCCGGTTGGCACTGGTAAGTTCCGGCCCCAGCCGTCCTCCTTCTCCGAAGAGCTGATGGCAGGCCGCGCAGTGCTCACCGAATAGAATCTTTCCACGCTTCAAATCCCCGGATCCTGCGCGCAGATCGTTGTTCAGTCGACGCACCTCCGCCAATCGGTCTTCCGGTGTCGCGCTGGCGATACGACCCCAGAACCGCACCACCTGCTGGTCGATGGCCGGATCCTTGTAGCTGGATAGTTGCTGCACTACCTCCCGCGGTACAGCGTCGACCGGAATCTCGCCTCGGTGGATCGCCTCCAGCATCTTTGTCGCCCACCGGGGTCGCGATGCGAGCATTGGGTAGATCTGGTGCCGCCAAGGTGTATCGGGATCCTTTGCAAGTACCTCCAGCAATCGCTCCGCCACCTCGATCTTGTCGACACGACTGAGATACTCAACGCACGCCATTTGCACTGCTGGGAGGCGGGCGTTCTCGAGGATCGACAAAATCATTGCAACCGACTGATCTTTTGGGCGGATCGCCAGGATCCGCAGGTCATCCGCCAGCAATTCGGAATTGGGGTCGGAGGCGGTGATGTGAGATGTCCATTGCTGCAAGACCTCCGGATCGCCGATTCGGATCGCCAATCGCACCAGGGACGGCTGAAGTCGATTCTCCTGGAGATCGGCATCCAGCAGCGCCTTCCAGACGGGATCCGCAGCGGAGTCTTCTCCAATCCGAACCGCCGCGTCTGGCATACTGCTGGGCATCTGCAGCCCCTGATCGATCGCCTGCCAAAGCGTCAGACGATCTTTTGAAGTCGGGCATGCCCCGAGCAGTCGCATGAGCGCTGCATCCCCTTCGGCCGACCGTTCGGCTGCATACCTTCGCACCAAGCGGGGTAGAAGGAAGTTGCGTCCCAGAGCCGACTTCCACAACGTCGGCCGCTCGAATCGCCGCACCACCTCCTCACGACCCTCGATCGCATGCCGTTCTACAGCCCACCACCAGAGCAGTGGCAGCATGGCATCTTCCGTATCGATGCTGCGATTGATCTGAGCGTTGATGATGGGCATCGCGATCGCAGCAGGAATTCGTGCAGCGGTCGACGCCAGTTGCTGACGGACGTGTTGGTCCGTTTCGGTCTCCGATAATTCATCCAGTTGATGCGCCAGCGAATCGGAGATCTTGGAATCCTCGAGCAGCCACTGCTGGTCTCCCAAAGACCGCACCGCCCACAAGCGAACCCCTGGATGGGGACTTTGCAGCAGTCGCGCCCAGTCCTCCTGGGGAATCGCTTCTCTGCATCCATGCGTCAGCGATATCCATGTCCAGAAGGCATCCAGGGACGTCGATTGCTGGTGCGATTGAAGCGTCGCGGCTTTGCAGGTATCGATCAGTGTTTGAGGGGGTGGCCCTTGCGGGGTCCGGTCTCCGATCCTCGCCCCGTATCGTCGTACCAGCTCCTGACGACTGCGACGTTTTCTCCATGCATTTGCCGACTGAGGGTTGAGAACATCTTCCAGCAGCTGCATGTCGGTCTGCTGGGAAAGATCGAAAGGGACGGTGCGAGGGGACGGCAGCTTTGTGGTGATCCGATAGATGCGGCCGTTGGAGCGATCCCATTGGGCGTCCGGGTCGGGGTGTGCGGTTCGGGCATCGTGCCAGTCGGCAATGTAGATCGCGCCGTCGGGCCCGATCGTCAGATCGGACGGTGCGAACCAGGGATCATGCGACTGAAGAAGATTGCCACCATGCCTTGTAGCGAAGGTGGATCCCGTTGGCAGGATCTCATGCCAGTAGGCAGCATGCCCCAGCAGGTCGGCCGCCACGTACTTGCCCTGATAGGCTTCAGGGAGCAGATCCCCCTGGTACACCATGCCGCCGACCGTAACATGCCCGCCGGTGAAATTCGTATGCGGCGCATGATCGAAATAGCCGAAGGTGAATGGATTGTGGAGGTTGCCATGCTTGGCGAACGACTTGACGTAGTACCCTCCCTGCACGCCATGCAGCAGGACATGACCACCGTAGTTGGTGCTGTAGAAAAGGTTTCCCAGGGCATCGAAATCGAGCCCCCAGGAGTTGCCGCCACCTTCGCAGAACAGTTCGAATCGATCTGAGGCTGGATGGTAACGCCATACTCCCTGCTGGAATTCGATCCCCCGAATGTCCGATGTCACCGTGCTCCCCTGACAGCCATACAGCCACCCATCAGGACCAAAGGTCAGCGAGTTGGCGACACTGTGCGCATCCTGCATTCCGAACCCTTCCAGCAGCACTTTCGGATATCCGTCGGGATGATCGTCTCGATCTCGATCTGGATAGAAGAGTAGATAGGGGACATTGAGGACAAAGACTCCGCCGTGCCCGAAAGCAAATCCCGACGCCAGATTGAGCCCTTCGATAAAGTCGTGCGCGCGATCGACTCGGCCGTCTGCGTCGTCATCGTGCAGGATCGTCAGCCTGTCCGATCCGCGAGGGCCTTCCGGAGGAGGCTCTGGCATGCGATCGTAACGGGTGCGGGAATACCGATCGACTTCAGCGCGTCGCAGCCCCTCGGGATTGGGATATTGCAGGTACTGCAGCACCCATAGCCGACCGCGATCATCCCAATCGATCGCGACGGGCTGCCGCACCATAGGCTCGGCCACCACCAGCTGGGCGCGAAGTCCATCAGGCATTTGCATCCTGGCCAAGGAAGCTTCGGGCGATAGCCCCTGACCGCTGGCGCACGAAAAGCCCAACCAAGTGACCGCGCCGACCCAGAGCATCATGGTGCGCAGCATGTTCCCCTCACGGAATAGGGCGTCAAGAGCCGAGAGGGACCAGTCCCTCTCGAACGGCGGCGATTTCACCTCATCATGGTAACTCGGTCGGCGTCGAAGGGGCTGCGTCGTCTGGATGACCGGGAATTTGCCCGCAATCCATTCCGGCAGGCTGAGGTAATCCATTTGGGAAGTTTTTCAGCGCGGCGATGGCTCCTGATGGGGACAAGTCAGACCTACGCATGCCAAGTGCCGAAAGGCTCTGACACGACTTCGCTCTCCTACCTGATCCGCTGCGCAACGATCCCTAAACCCTGGTCGAACCGCTTCTCCCAAATCAGATAGACACCGGACTTGGCATGTTCGCTTGCGATGACGATGGGAAAGCTGGAGTTATTGCTGACTTTCTCCCCCTTCGCGCTCTCGGGCTTCATGAGGAAAAGATCTCCGTCGCGTCGAGTGGTCCAGACGGAATAGAAACCATCCTCACTACCTGCAATCCACGGTTGTTCACCCTGACCAAGTGAGGTCTCCGAATGGGTCTCAGTCGACGCACTGAAGATTTGACGATCGCGACGCCATACGCTGGAAACCTTTTCATTCCTGTCGATCGCCAGCATGCCTCCATCCATGGGGCAGGCGTTGAGCGTCCAGAAACCTGCGCCAAGTCGGACAGCACTTTCGAAAGTTTTCCCATGGTCATTGGACGAGACCAGATACATATCGCGATTCCCTTTGAGAGAATTGCGAAAGAGGATATGCAGAGAATGCTTCCCCGCTACGATCGAAGGATGACAACATTCGCAGATGCTGCCTGCGGGAGATCGATAGACAAGGGTATTCTCGCTCCATGTAGCACCCTGATCGTCTGATTTCGAGGCATAAAGCTGCGTCCCCTTTTCCCTGAGATCCAGCCAGACACACCACAAAGTCCCCTCTTCAGAGCTTGCCATGGCATGGAGTCCTTCCCTGGCCGAAGCATCGACGTCATTGACCTTCACCGGTCCTAGCCAGCTTTTCCCGTGATCCGTTGAACGATATGCCACAACGTCGCCATCTCTTCCTTTTCCAAGCGTCCCTCCGATCGCTGTAATGACGATGGCATTGCCGGACCGAGCGATGCGAGGCCCGCGCCGCATACCTAAGGACATGTTGGGCACGTCGAATGCGCGGCTGGGGACGGAACTGGATTCCCCTTTGATGATGCAGTGGTAAACCTGATCACCTACACCAAATGCAACGTGAACAGAACCTTCCGGCCCGACGCAAGCCTGGGTCTGCTGAGGTGATGCAGCATCCTTACCAAGCATGATCGTAAAAGGTTCAGCAGCAAACGATGTCCAGGAAAGGAACATGAGGAGAATGGCAAGAACGGATTTCATGGAGTTTTACCTTTGTTGTTTTGCCAAGTGGTTCCGATTCCTGCGGTCACGATCCATCGGCCCGTTCCCACGTCGCACAAAGAATCTGCTCTGCAATTCCACCAAATAGGCTCACACCTTCCACGAAGGCCAAGGACTTTTTTAGTCGGATCACGCGAAGAGGCGTGTGATTGGCTGTCCGGGGGTGAGTGGAAAGGGGCGGTTCTGCGTGTCCCGGATCTCACTGGCAGGGTCCAGGCCCAGAGCCCAGTAGAGTGTCGCGGTGATGTCTTCTGGTCCACAGGGCGCATCGACGGGATAGGCACCGTGTCGATCGCTGGCACCATGGATCGCTCCTCCGCGCAGTCCGCCCCCGGCCATCATCACCGTATAGCATTCCGGCCAATGCCCGCGCCCCTTGCCATCGCGATCGCCGATCTTCGGGCCTCGTCCGAATTCCCCCATCCAGATCACCAGCGTTTCGTCCAGAAGTCCTCGGCTGGCCATATCCTCGATCAGCGTGGGGACGGTCTGGTCGGTTATCGGCAGCAGACGATCCTTCAGGTCGACGAAGTTGTTCTGATGCGTATCCCATCCTTCGCTCCCGGCGCCTCCGATGCCACGGGAAAAATAGACGGTGACAAAGCGGACGCCTGATTCGATCAGACGCCTAGCCAGCAGACACGACTGTCCATAGGTGGTCCGGCCATAGGCATCGCGCAGCTTCGGACTCTCGCGATCCAGATGAAATGCGTCCTTGAAGGCGCGCGACTGGAGGACGCTGAACGCCTGCTGCTGGAACTGCGCTTGGCCTCGCACCTCCGAAAGTGAATCCTGAAGTTTCAACTGGCGATCGATCACCTCCAGAAGATGCCGGCGGCTGGAAAGTCGATCGGCATCGATCGAAGAAGGAAGCTGTAGTTCGGGTAGCCCGAAGTCGTCGGCGTTGGGATCCTGCCTGAAGAAAAAGGGATCGTGCTTCTTCCCCAGAAAACTGGCGTGCTGTCCTGGTGTCACCGAACCATCGCTGACCACATGGGGGAAGGCGACATAGGGTGGAACGCCATCGACCAGCGGCCCCGCCGCATGGGAGACAACCGATCCGTAGGCGGGGAACAGCTCCAGCGTGTCGCGCAGGCGAATGTCATCGGTGGGGGGCGAGTGTCCGGTGAGGCAGTAGTAGCCGGCGGGGTTGTGGTTTTTCATCCGGTGGTTGACGCTGCGCACCTGCGTCCAGAGATGAAGGTTTCTTCCCCATCTCGGAAGATGCTCGCAGATCGGTACCCCTGGTAAGCTCGACGCAATCGGCCGGAATGTCCCGCGTATCCCCTCGGGTGCATTCGGCTTCATATCGAAGGTATCGATATGACTTGGGCCACCACATTGGTGCAGAAAGAGGATCTGCTTAGCGCGGGGCCGGATCGATGGGGAGGAGGAAGATGCGGCCAAAAGGCGCCCCAAAGCGGCATTCATCCCCATCCCCAGACCGCCGATCTGCATCAGAGCTCCGCGGCGCGAGACCATTTTCCGGAATCCATGGCAACCGTGCATCATTGCGATCCCCTTGTGCCTAAGCATCTTTGATCGACTAGCGGATCCATTGGAATTCCTTGCTGTTGACCAGCGCCCAGAGCAGATCTTCGCATGCGCGGCGCAGATTTTCAGAACGTTCCAGGTGCTCGATCATCGCCTGTCGTTCCTGGTCGGTCGGTCTACGCGACAGAGACGCCAGATAAAGCTGCTCGATGAGCGCCTCACGCGACGCCTGCTCCTGCAGCAGTTTCCCCAGCCGATTCATCTTCGCCTCGATCTTCTCTCGTACCAGACCGCCATTGAGAAGTTGGAGTGACTGCGCGAGCGATGTTTCCGAACTGCGTTCGCACTCGCACGACAGGAGGCGGTCCGGCTTACCAAATGCTTTCAGAAAATCCGCTCCCTTCGGACTTGGACCTCGTTCGATCGCTCGCCTCAGCACCGCTGGCACCAGCTCACCTGTATCTTCCTTTGGCATCTCCCCGGTCCATCCCATCGCTGTCGCGTCGCTGACCGCATCCTCCACCAGTTCGGCCGACATCCGATGGATGGGATAGCCGGCAAGGCTTCCTGAGATGGCCAGCGCATTGTCGGGTTCGGCGACCGAGACGCTTTGGCGGGCAAAGGTATCGCTGGTCAGAAGGAGTCGCATCACATGGCGTGTCGACTGATCGTGACTCAACCACTCATCGGTGAGATACTCCAGCAGCTCTGGATGGCTTGCGGGGTTTGTCTGGCGGAGATCATCGGGAGGATCGATCAAGCCGATGCCGAACAGGTGAAAGAATATTCGGTTGACCATATTACGCGCGAAGAGACGATTGTCGGTCACCAGCCAGTTTCCAAGGGTATCGAGCCCCTCTTTCGGATCCACATCGTTCCAGGAGACCTGCGGAGCATGGAGGGACTGCGGCTGCAGTGGCAGCGGTCGTGGTGGCACCTTTCGACCTTTGCCGGGATGATCGACACGAGGCTTGCGATCGGCCACGGAGATGATTTCATCGCCGGTGATCACATGGGTATCGAGTTTATCGGGTGGCTGGTTATCGACCGCTTTGCGTTCCATGGCACCGAAGAAGGCGGCCATGCCGTAGTAATCGTCCTGGGTCCAGCGATCGAATGGATGGCTATGGCATCGGGCGCACTGGAGCCGCACACCAAGGAAGACCTGGCAGACCGCTTCGGCCGCCACTTCGGGGTCTCGGTGGACGCGATGGAAACTGGCTGGGGGAGAATCGTACGTGCTGCCCAGCGTCGTGACCAGTTCTCGCACCCATTGTCCGGCGGGACGATCGCTGGCGGCCTGCGCCTGAAGCCATCGATTCCATCGATCGACCCCCTTACGACTCATCGTCTTGGGTTCATTGCGCAGCAGGTCACTCCAATGCAGCGCCCAGCGCCAATGAGCACCAGTCTCCTGCAGCAGTCGGTCGATCACCAGATCCCGTCGATCGATGGGAGATGATTCCTCAAATCGCTCGATCTCCTCAACGGTCGGCAATCGCCCCGCCACCACCAAAGACGCGCGTCGCAGCCATGTCCAGTCATCGGCCAATGGCATGGAAGCGATTCCCCATCGCTCCAGTCGCTGGTGGACCAGTGCATCGACAGGGTGATGTACCGGTGAGGCGATGCGGTGGGTTGCATGCGGAACGAAGGCGATGCGAGCGCTGCGACTGGACGATCCCAGATAGGCGCTCACCGAGAGATCCATCGGCTTGGAGACTTGCAGTCGTCCCTGGTTGTCGACCAAGGAGCCTTCGATCACACTGGTTTCCCATCGAACCCAAGGGGTGACATCGCGCACCGATCCGTCAGTGTCGATCGCCTGAACGATTAGCGGCAAAGGCTGGTCGGCCCCCTCCAGCCATGCCTCTTCCGGCCATAGCCGGAGAGTCGATTCGCTCCCAGACTCTCTGTCGGTCGATTGTCTACTGGAGGGTTGACTCATCCATTGCATCAGTCGCATGGCCGATGGAGAATCGAGGGAGAACCTTGCCCCACCTTGGTGGCTGATATCCTGCACTGCCTTTCGCAGTAGGAGGCTCGACCGAGGCTTCAGGCGATCGATGCGCCGGCCGCCAGCATCCGACAACAGCGTATCGAGATCCAGGTTGGCATCTTCACCACGCAGGCTCAATCTCAATCCACCTTTCCCGTGCAGACTGCCGTGGCAGATCCCCGCATTGCATCCATGACGCGAAAAGATCGGATGGATATCGCGATGAAAATCGACCTGAGACTCCCCAACTCCCCAGACTGTGACAGGGACCGCCACCACCTGCTGCTCGATCTCCAGCAGCAGCGTCCCTGAACCGTTGGCCTTCGCTTCCAGTCGCCCTTCATCATTCCAGGCTACCTGAGCGGGAAGTTCCTTGACCGTCGCCTGCAACGCTTCCAGCGAGATCGTCCGCTCGATGTTTCCATTGGCATTTTTTCCGACCAAGGCCAGCGTGGCGGGGTAGAGCGGGGAGACAGCAATCGACTCGGGATAGACATGCCAGATGCGATGCGCCTGAGCAAGGCTTTTAGCGGCCAGAGCCGCCCAGCAAATGATCCCAATCGAGAAGAGTCGCCAAATCCGGAGGAAAGGTCGGTATGGCATTGGTCTAGGGTGGGGCGTCATGGAGGATTCCATGGAGGCGGGGGATGGTCTGGTTTAGCTTAGCGGACCATGATGCGATTGGCCAACCATCGGTTCCTCTTCCTTGTTGCCGGCGGACCGCATTGTGGTCAGGGCATGAACGAAAAGGGCGAAGGCACCCAAGGCGCCGCCGCAGAGCAGACCGCCGAAGGCCCCCAGAACCACCGCCGCTCCCACCGGGTCTGTCTGGACTGCCGGTGCGGTCCAGGGAGTGAAAAAGGCTGGGGCCAGATGCCCCGCGGCCCAGCCGAACCCCGCTCCTAGGACCAAACCGAGAGCGGCAACAGCCAAAACCACCTGCACGACGCGCACGACACTCATCGCATGGCTCCTTACAACGCGGTGCGACATCACAGAAGATCGAAACGGGGCACCAAGATCCATTGTCTATCAGAATAATCGATCGGCATCGCGGCCCGACGCGCTCTTACCACCTTTCGTCTCTTCAGTTCCCATCGGCGGCACCCAGTGCATGCTGGGATGCCCCGGGAGCCGGCCTTCGGAGCCACCCCAAAAGACCCACTCTTTAGGGGCTCCATTTTCAATCGGTGCCACCCACCGATCTAGCGAAGAGAATAACCTAAGTTCATTTAATATAATGACTTAATGACATTTCCAATCGGTGCAACCCACGAATGGAACCGAATACCAAATCACTCCAGAAGGCAGCTCCTTAGGGGGGGTAATTGAGAGTGATCCGTGGAGAAACAGAGTCGGTTCATGAGAGATAGCGATCGGCGTTCTTGACGAAGAGTGGCTCCGCAGAACCGCAGCCGAGCCTCCTCGATCGGGTGGGTGCATCAGCCACAGGGGGGGCCACAAGCAACCGAAGCCTTGAGTAGCAACGCTCGGTTCCTAGCTTTTGGAGTCATAACTCCAATCGCAAGTGGCTCTCCCGGTCGAACGCTCGACGCTCGAAAGAAGTCCTTCTTCGCCGCAGACAACCTACTGCCTGTTGAAGAATACAAGGGGCAGCCTGATTGCGTCGAAGAGAACACAAAACGGAGGCGAATTCTGAAGTTTTGCGAGCCGCTCAGAACTCGCCCAAAGCTTGGCGATGCTGAAAAGGGTCACGATTGCCATTTTCAATAGGCAATAGAAGTATCGGGGTGTGCGGTCCGGTTTCCTTCGCCTTTTGCAAGCAGACGGGCCCATCGGCAACGGCCGTTGGAATCACCAAAAATGAGGGATTTCCGTTCGATTTTCCCTTCGCTTCCAACCGAATGCGCCGCTATACTCCGCAAACGGGCTTCCAATGCTCGGTTTCCGCCCCTTATCTCAACTGGCTCAAAGGCTCTACCATGCGCGGAATGAGAAAGACACTGGACCGGACGTTGAAGCACAGCGGCATGCGTTCAGCTTTCACTCTAGTGGAGCTGTTGGTGGTGATTGCGATCATCGGGATTTTGGTAGGCCTGTTGCTTCCGGCCGTCCAGGCAGCCCGTGAAGCGGCTCGGCGGATGCAATGCAGTAACAACCTCAAGCAGATCGCTCTGGCATTTCACAATCACGAATCGGCGGTTGGATACTTCCCATCGGGCGGATGGGGATGGTGGTGGATTGGCGATGCCGATCGAAAATCAGGTCAGAACCAACCGGGTGCCTGGACCTATTCCATCCTTCCGTTCATGGAGCAGGTCGCGCTCCACCAACTTCCCTCTGATGGTCAACCAAACGCCATTCTCACTGCCCAATTGGCCGGTGGCGCCAAACTGGCTGAGACGAGGGTGCCGGGATTCACCTGCCCGTCCCGACGTTCCAGCCTCCCGGCCAATCGCGTCATTGGCGGGGGATCGAATGGTCACGCTTGGAATGCCGACCCGGTCCCCAAGGCCAACCGCACCGATTACGCCGCCAACGGTGGCTCGGTCAAAGTTTTTTGGGGCAACGGGCCTGATCCGACGGCGGCATTTTCCGGCCAGGGCTTCATCAGCCTGGCCAACTTCAATGGCATTTGCGCCCAGCGCAGCAATGTTCGCTTTTCCGATATTCGCGATGGTACATCGCTCACCTATCTTGTCGGTGACAAATACCTCAACCCAGATCACTATGTCTCGGGCTTCGACTACGGCGACGACCACAGCATGTTCATAGGCGATGATTTCGACATTCATCGCTGGACGGACGAGCTTCCAATGATGGATCGCCCGGGCTTCGCCTCCTTTTGGCGGTTTGGAAGCAACCATCCGGGAACTTTCAACATGAGTTTCTGCGATGGATCGGTGCGCACGATTGCTTACACGGTCGAAGCGAATATCCATCTGCTTTCTGGTAATCGAGCCGATGGTATCGCCATCAAGGACAACGATTGATCCGAAGCAGAGGTTGGAATATGGTCTTCCCATCGATCGGTTCTGGATGGCAATGGAGTCTACTGCTTCTGGCTGGCCTGATCGGTTGCACCGGTCGCAAGGCCCGCATCGGCATTGGGCTTGGGGAGCCCGCCGAAACAACCAAAGCAATGTTCCAGGCACTGGACAACAACTCCGACGGATCGATTCAGGGGGATGAACTGGGGGGCTGCCCCGGACTGGCGGCTTCTCTAGGGGCCTGGGACACCGACGGCAACAAGGGAGTCTCGACTGCCGAAGCGCAGCAACAATTCGAGAAATGGAAGGCGATGCGAGTCGGCGCCATCAACGCCAGCACCACGCTGAATCTCAACGGCAACCCGCTCCGTGGAGCCAAGGTGGAGTGGGTTCCGGAAAGCTGGATGGGAAGCAACTTCCCCACCGCCACCAGCACCACCGATCCGTCGGGACGGGCCATCGCTAAAGTCGCTGCAAGTGGTGACCGCGATGCTTCGCTTGGGGATGGTCTCCCTCCAGGATTCTACCGACTGGTGATCACCCACCCGGAAGTACCCGAGAAATATCGAGTCAACTCGCAGGCCGGGATCATGATCGCACCCAATGACCCCATGGGTCTCTTGAAAGCGATTGAACTGACCACGGAATAACGCCAGCTGAAATCCGAAGGCTCCCTTCCCCGCGACTTTCCTAATCACCGTCGCACGTCTGCCTCCCCAGTGTTTCTCCTGCGTCCCAGTTCCATCGACTCCAGGACGATCGACTAAAATGTCCGGTCCCGGGCAACATCGCCTCGGCGCGGACCGACGCCAACATGTGGCGATCGAAGGTGCCTTGATTGAATGGAGGAGGACCAGCCGTGATCAGCCCTCGCACGTTTCTTTACGAAGACCTTTCCCGCCACACACCATCTGTCTTCCGGTTCCTTCTTCTCCTTTGGTGCCTGGTCAGACCTCCCTTCCCGGACCATCCCCTCCTTTTCGCGCAGGAGACCGGCCCCCTGTTTGTTGAAGGCTATGCGTCGCAGGTCAGCTACGCACCGGGCGAAACCCTGAAGCTGCATGTCTCCACCGCCAGTTCCCAATGGTCGCTGGAGATCGCCAGACTGGGTGCCAAACGCGAAGTTGTCCATCAGCAGCAGCAGATCCCCGGGCAAGTTCATGCGATCCCCGAACTAGCTTCTTCGCAGGGCTGTGGTTGGCCTGCTTCCTTGGAAATGGCGATTCCCGAACAATGGACAAGCGGCTATTACGAAGTGGTGCTGCGCGTGGCAGACCGCGGTGGCAAGTTCACTCACCGATCCCAACGATCCGCGCAATCGACCTGCTACTTTATTCTTCGAAGCAAAACTCCAGGCTCCACCTCCAAGATCCTCTTCCAACTAAGCACCAACACCTACAACGCCTACAACAACTGGGGTGGCTCCAGCCTCTACGCGTACAACGGACGGGGAGGAATTCAGGGTCACCGAGTCAGTTTTCATAGGCCTCCGGAAAGTCAGTTCGGTAATTGGGAACTCCCTTTTGCTGCCTGGGCCGAATCTCAGGGGTACGTCCTGGAGTATGCGGCCAACAGCGATCTGGAAACACCGGGTTTGCTCGATCCCTACCGACTGGTGCTCAGTGTCGGCCATGATGAGTACTGGTCCAGTCTGATGCGAGACATTCTGGAAGCCTTCATAGCCAAAGGAGGCAACGCCGCTTTTTTCAGTGGCAACACCTGCTGCTGGCAGGTCCGCAGCGAGGATTCCGGATCGGCGCTGGTCTGCTGGAAGCAGCGATGGAACCAGGACCCCCTGTTCCGATCTCAGGAGCATCATCTACTTTCGACGCTATGGAGTCATCAGCTGATCGGAAGACCCGAAAACCAGCTGACCGGCGTCGGCTTTCTCCATGGCGGTTACCACAAGAGCCACGGTCAACTGATGGATGGCAGTGGCGCCTACACGATCCACCGGCCCAGCCATTGGCTGCTGCAAGGAACGCAGCTTAAGGAAGGCGATCTCTTCGGTGGCAAGGATACCATCGTCGGCTATGAGTGCGATGGATGCGAGCTGGAGTGGCGGGATGGTAAGCCCTTTGCCACCGGACGGGACGGAACCCCCGAGCGGTTCGAAGTGATCGCCACATCACCGGCGCAGTGGGCTCCAGACGATGCATTCTTCTACGACGCATTCCCCAAAGATAGAAAGGGGCATGCCGTTCTTGGTACCTACACGCGAGGCGGAACCGTCGTGACCGTCGGATCGACCGACTGGGCGCATGGACTGCGTGGTGGCGATGCAGTGGTCGATAGGATCACCCGCAATGTGCTCGATCGACTCCGCCAGGAACAGTGAGGCTCGCTCACCGGCATCCCGAACTCCAAACCGAGGGGGGAAATTGACCCCGGTTCCCTTTTTATTAGGTGAGGATGTCGCGGACGACGTTGCCGTGGACATCAGTCAGGCGGAACTCGCGACCGCCAAAAGGAAACGTCAACCGATGATGGTCGATCCCCAGCAGATGCAGCAGGGTGGCATGCAGATCATGGACGTGGACGCGATCCTGTTGCGCGTAAAAGCCATACTCGTCAGTCGATCCCCAGGAAACCCCCGGTCGAATACCCGGACCGGCCATCCACCAGGTGAATGCATGCGGATTGTGATCCCGGCCATTATTCCCCTGCGCGGTCGGTGTCCGGCCGAACTCCGTCCCCCACAGGACCAGCGTCTCCTCCATCAATCCGCGCTGACGCAGATCGGTCAGCAGGCCGGCGATCGGTAGATCGACCTGGCCAGCCAGCTCCTGATGCTTCTGCCGCAACTCATCATGCTGATCCCAATAGGCATGACTGACCTGCACAAATCGCACCCCCGCCTCGCTCAACCGCCGCGCCAGAAGGCACTGCTTTCCAAAGGATGCCGTCTCAGGGCGATCGAGCCCATAGAGCCTTGCCGTCGCCTCGGTCTCCCCATCGATGCGAAGCAACTGCGGCGCCTCCGACTGCATCCGAAAAGCCAGCTCCATGGCCGACAAGCGGCTGCTGATCGCATCGTCTCCCGGCTGGCCTGAGTGACGCAGCGATTCCAACCGTCTGGCCAACTCGATTCGACGCCGCAGTTCGTCCGGCCCAATCCGGCCATTGGCCAGGTTGCTTATCCCCGCCGGCTCATCCAACTTGCCGCTAGATCCAATCCGCGTCGCCTGGTGCTGAGCTGGCAGGAAGGCAGCCCCGAAATTCTGCACCCCTCCATGGCCAAGCGTCGGGTTGATGGTGATGAAGCTGGGGAGATTCTCGTTCTCGCTTCCAAGCCCATAGCTGACCCAAGCTCCCATGCTGGGACGCACAAACGTATCACTGCCGGTGTGGATCTTGAGGAGCGCACCCCCATGCGCTTCGTTCGATCCATGCAGCGACTTGAGGAACGTCAGATGATCGACTTGCTTGGCCACCTCCGGAAACAGTGCACTGACCCAGGCTCCGCATTCCCCATGCTGCTGGAACTTCCAAGGACTTTTCAGAAGGTTCCCGGTCTGTGCGAACTGAACACGCGGCTTGGCGAAGGGAAGCGGCTTGCCATCATCCCGTTCCAACAGCGGCTTGTAGTCGAACGAATCGATGTGAGAGACACCGCCATGCATGAAGAGAAAAATGATCCGTTTGACGCGCGCGGGAAAGTGCAGCCCCGCAGCCAAGCCCGCTTCGGTCTGCATCGCAGCAGCGATACTAGCCGCCACCACGCTGCTGCAGATCTGAAAAGCTGCGTGTCGGCGCGTGATCTTCGCCGAATGGTCTTTTCCGACTCCATCGCTTTCCATCGAATGCTCTTTCAATCCAGTTGCAGGAATTCGGGAGCCAGGATCAGGCCATGGACCAGTGCGACCCAGTCTGCTTGAGTCCAAGGTGCAGCAGGCTCCCCTTCCGATAGGTGCGATGACGGCATCGCAATCTGACCGATCGTTTTTGCCTCTTGGTCGCTCAGTGCGCGGCCCCAGATCTTCCGCCCCAGCCATTGAATCGTCTGCACAGTCGCCTCGGGGGGCCTGCTGGCCGCCTCCTCCCCCAACCGTTCGGCGCACTGCAGCGGCAGCGGATGATTCATCAGGAAAAGCGATTGATGAGGGACCGTGGTCTGGGGGCGTCGGTCGACCGCCACCCCGGGTTCTACATAGTCAAACGTCGCCAGATAATCGTTGAGCGCTGCCCGATTGATACTGGCATACAGTGTCCGCCGATTCGGTCCAACGCCGTTGGCGCCGCCCTCCCAGTCAGCTGGCGGTCCACCAAACGCACGGTCGAGAATTCCACCGACGGCCAGCAACGAATCCCGCACCGATTCCGCATCGATCCGTCGCCTGGGAGAACGCCCATAAAAACGATTTTCCGGATCGGCCGCGATCGCATGACGATCCACCGTCGAAGCGGTGCGGTAGGTGGCCGACAGAACCATCTCGCGCCGTATTCGTTTCCATGACCCTTCCGACTCCTGCAAACGCAAAGCCAACCAGTCCAGAAGTTCCGGATGAGTGGGCGGCGATGCCTTGAGCCCGAAGGAACTGGAGGGATCTACCAACGGCTGCTGGAAGCCCCAAAGCCAAAGGCGATTGGCGATCACACGCCATGCCAACGCATTGTTCGGATCGGTGATCCACCGTGCCAGCTCGATTCTTCCGCTGCCACTAGCAGGCATCGGCAAACCATCTTCAGAAGCCAGCCAGACGGGCACGCCCCGCGGAACCGGTTGGCCGATCGGCTGGAGGTGGTTGCCGCGCACATGCACTGGTACCTCCCTGACTTTCCCCTCTTCCACCGCCATCGCACGGTCCAGCTTCGGAATCGTCGCCTCGAACTGCTTCAGCTTCTCTTCCGCCTCTTTCCGCTCCTGAGATCCTTCCGGGTGTGCATCGCGCTGCTTTTGCAATTCCCTTCGCTGCGGCTCCAGTCGCTGGATCTCCGCCTGCCGCTGGGGATCTGGCAATTCCCTTTCCATCCACTGCGAAACAAACGCTTCATTCTCCATCGATCGTGTGCTATGAAGGATGCCGGCCAGCGCATAGTAGTCGCGAGCACTGATCGGATCGAACTTGTGGTCATGACAGCGAGCACAACCGAAGGTCATCCCCAGAAACACCTTGCCAATCGTATCGATCTGTTCGTCGACCA
>JBIINB010000078.1:0-21520 GCA_044337705.1 Pirellulaceae bacterium
ATTTTCTGATGCCGTTTCCGAAAGGATTCGAACACATTGTGCGGGAGCAAGAACCGCTGGCTCCCTACACATGGCTGAGGATTGGCGGGTTGGCTCGATTCTTTTGCGAACCCAATACCACCGAAGAGCTCCAAGCGGTGGTCCGAATGGCGACAGAGGAAAGTCTTCCGATCCGCCTGCTGGGAGGGGGATCCAACCTGCTTATTCGCGAGAATGGTGTGGATGGGCTCGTCATTTGGCTCTCCGCCCCTGCCTTCTGCCACCTCCACGTCGACGACCTCCAAGTGACGGCGGGGGGAGGTGTCAAACTGGCCCACCTGATCAGCCGCTGCGCGGCAGAAGGGCTGGAAGGACTCGAGCATCTGGTCGGAATTCCTGGCACCTTGGGCGGGGCCCTCCACGGAAACTCCGGAACGCTCAACGGTTCGATCGGCGACCACCTAGTTTCGGTCCGTGTGATGAACTCCCGAGGCGAAGTCACCTCACGACCAGCCCAGTCGCTGGAGTTCGCGCACCGCAAAAGCAGCCTCGATGACCTAGTCATCCTCGACGCCACCTTCCATCTCCATCGTGGCGATGCCAAAGCGATCATGCAGCGCCTACAGACTCTGTGGATCCTCAAAAAGAGTCATCAACCCCCTCTGGCCACCCCCTCGATTATCCCTTTTGTCGATCCAGCAGCCGAAAGTGTGGCCGATCTCATCAGGCGCTCGAAAATCGCCTCCCCTGTCGAGGGCAAAGTACGGCTCAGCGATACACATCCCGGGTACCTTACCAGCGCGCCGGGAGCTACCAGCGATCAAGTGCTAGCACTGGTCCATCGCGTGCGCGAGGCGGTTGCCAAGAGTACCGGAGTGCAGTTGCGGTTGCACATGGAGGTCTGGTAACTTCCGAGGACCATGGACCCCTCGAAGCCCCTCGGCCCCGAAAGCACTCCGTCAAAACGCAGCCGCTCCGCGTGGCTTGCTATCGCAGCCCCCGTGGTTCTAGTGACACTCGGTTACTGGCTCTGGAGCGTCTGGGGGGCTCGTACCCTGGACCGAACACTCTATGCGGTGACCCTTGCCAGCCTCCGTGTCACTCCGCAACCCAATTACATCCAGACATCGGTCGTGGAGGATGTTTTCCGGGGCAGCCAGTTGGATAAAATCTCGCTGCTCGACCGCAACGCTGCAGCTTCTATCGCCCGCGCTTTTGATATGCACCCATGGGTCCGTCAGACAACGCGGGTCTGCAAGCTATCCAACAGTCAGATTCAAGTCGACTTGGTGTATCGCGAGCCGATCGCGATGGTTGGACTCGATCCATCGGGATCCGAAACTCCCACTTCCCCCTCCACTACGGAATCTTCGACTTGGTTCTTTCTGCCAGTGGACGATGAGGCGGTGCTGCTGCCTTCGCACAAAACACTTCAAACCTACCGACCTGAGGATTTTCTCCTCATCTACGCGCCTGGCCTCACTTCGTCGGGCACCCTGGTGGGGGAACAGTTTCGGGATCCTCGGGTGGTGGACGCCGTTCGTCTGGCCAAACTCCTCTCACCCTTCCGCATGGAATGGCAGATTGAGTCGATCTATGTCTATCAGCAAGACCTGGGACCAGGCGCTGGTCACTACCTTCTGGAGATTGCCACATTTCCTCAGCAGGGCCAGCAGCGGCGCATCATCTGGGGACACGCTCCGGGGGAAGAGGTTCCTGGAGAGCCGGTGGTTGCACGCAAACTGGAGATGCTGTCGAGCCATTTGAAAAACAAGGATGCGGCCGACCCAACCCTGAACCTCAGCCAGCCCGACCCCAGCTCTGGTCGCCTCCTTCCAACCGCCAACTGAGTGGCGAGGCTGCGCGCCCCCCCGTCAACTCGCCGCTCGGTCACCCCCGTCAACTTCCTGCTGAAGTAACGCCTCCTCCAAGGAATTTCCTACATCCGGACTCTTCGACGACGAATTTGGCATCTCCGGAAACCGATCGGCTCGAAACAGCCGCTCCCAGATCGTGGGCCGACGCAATCGAGGATCATCGACGCGCACTCGATGCTGCTTGCCACGTCGAGTCCGCACCAGAAGTATCCCATCGCCCTCGACAGCGACCACTCGCCAATACTTGTCGACCAAGTAGGAATAGCTTTCCCCATGAGCTGCAGGGGTTACTTCCTGAGCCCTCGGCCCAGGGGAGCTGCTGTGCTTCTGCCGGGAGTAGACGACGCGATCGCCCACCAAAAATTGCCTCGACATCGCCCCAAAATCCTTTTCATTTTCAGGCAGGCGCCCATCCCGGGCGAACATTCCCCACAAGGAGTTGCCAGACGAGTCAATCTTGATGCGTTCCCACGCTCCAGAGAAGTCCGATTTTCATGATTCCTGATGAAAATCGGCAGTTTCCCATTCAGTCCAACAAACTCCCAACCCGTCGCTCCTGCACCTTTTGTTGCGATTAGGACAGTTGCATCATTCCCCCACGACTCCCCCAGCCGTCGGTCCTTGGAAGCTCCCACAGAGAAAAAAGCAGCCATAAAACAGCGGGTGTCGATGTCGAACGAAGCAGTCGACAAAAGGCAACCAGAGACCAAATCATCCGGGGAGGCACCGTTCTGAACGGATGCGGCCGCCGCCTAGCGAATTGGCTCGATCCATGCCTGAAGAAATTCCCTCCCCAGAAACACCAATCAGCACCGCTTTCTCATCCATCTGGGAGGATATGAGGTCGATTTGGCTTACGAAACCGGTGGAAATTCGCTACAATGAAGGGGAACACCGCGTCGTCGACCTTTCTGTGCGGTGGGTAATCGGTTTGTGGCTCCGGCGAGAGACGCTGGTCAGTAGCCCGCCGATGGACCCTCCTTTTCCCTTTCGAACCTGAACCCGGCGCAGCCACGGCTTAGGTCATCGGGTCGGCCCAAGGGGTTCCCGACGTCGGAAGGATCCAGTCAGAACTCCGAAAGTCCATGGACAAATTCCGCGATCTCGACCCCGCACCATGTTGCGAGGGCCTCGCGCTCCATGGCCCGCAATGTGCGAACCATTCCAATCGATCCAAGCTAGGACCACAAAAACTACTTATGTCCGACCACTGGCAAAACCTCGCAGACAAACTGAAGACTCCTTCTCCCAACCCGATCCCCAGGAAGAGCAGTGCGCTTCCTGAGAAAAGCCAAGGGGACTCCCCTGGGCAAGAAGCCCCTCCATCCATTCCGCCTGTAGCCAAGACGCCCGTACCGGCGCCCGCCGATCTCAAGCCGACTCCGAAGAAAAGCTCCTCTTGGGATGCCATCTCCAAATTTTTAGGAATCGGAGGTGGTTCCTCCTCGGAGAGTCCGGCGAAGGCCGAGTCGGGGGGGTTTGGATTTTGGGGGACTCCCTCGAAGCCGACTGCCGAGGTGCCCCCGGAAGCGCCACCTGCGGCACTGCCCCCTTCGGCACTGCTCCCTGCGATGCCCTCTCCCCAAAGCCCAGAAGAACCGGCTGGTGCGGTGCAGGAATCGTTTGCACCGGTGGGCAAGAAGCGGCGGGGTAAACCCAGTCTATGGGAAACCGCAGACGAAGGCGTCGCGCCACTCCCTTCGACGCAAGGATCCATTCGCCTACAGTCGGAAGTCGAATCGGCTCCAAGCAACGCCCGCAGCCGCGATCCGAGAAGGGACGCAGCAAATAGCGGAGCAACCCCGACGGAAGGGCAGCGCGACGCGCGCGGTTTCACCGAGCATTCAAGGTCTCGCGATGAATCACCAAATCCAAGACGCGAACAGATGCGGAATCCGGCCCCTTCAAAGGAAGCTCGACGCGATCCACCTCCTCAAGCGTCCACGCCCCGTGCCAACCCACCCTCCGCTCACGACTCCGACGATGCCCCTTCCGATCGACGCGGACAGCGGCGCCCGTCTCGCCGGGCACTTGCCAGTGGAGTAGAGCCGACCACTCCAAGCGTCTCTGCGGCTCCATCTAGTCCTCCGGCGTTCCCAGACGCTCCCGCGCGGCTCAGTAGGGAGGTCGATCCATGGGATCTTGAGGATGCCCCCGAACTTGCTGAAACTCAATCTTCTGAGCATGCGGACCGGGAATCCTCCGAAGAACCTGGACCCCGGCGCCGTCGCAGGCGCGGTCGCCGTGGTGGCCGAGGTTCCCGAACCGCCAGCGAACGCGGTGGCTCCGAGCGATTGGAAGAAAGTACCGAAGAGGGCAGCCAGCCCATCGCGTCCAGCGAGCGGCAACCGGCGCCGCGCAACCGCCCGCCGCGGTCTAGGGATGCAATGGTCGAACCCGAACGGGTCGATTGGCAAGATGAACTGGAGCCAGCGGAAGAGTCGCTGGGCGGCGAATCCTCGCGAGCCCTCAGGAAAGTTCCTACTTGGTCCGATGCAATTGCCATCCTTGTCGAAGGAAATATGGAAAACCATCGCAGAACCCCGGCTAGCAGCGGTCGCAGTCCTCGCTCTCGTCCGCAGGATGGGTCGCGATCGGAACGCCCGCAGGATGGAGGTCGCCGTCGTTCGGAATCGCCGCGTTCGCACGACCGACCTGATGATCGGCCGGCAAGAGCCCCCGCTCCCCGAAACCAGGAACCAAGAAGCGCCGGTCCGCGATCGGATACCTACCGCGATGAACCCTTATCCGGCTCCGACCGACCTCGCTCCGATGACGATCGCCCATCCGAAGGGCGAAGACGCTATGATCGATCGCGTCCTTCCCGCAGACGCCCCCCCGGGGATCAGGCCCCTCCCGAGCCATCCGTCGACTGAGGGTGAAAAATGAGGTTGGAGTTGATGCCAATTCTTGCAGTTGGCACTTGACCAATCACCGATCGCTGCGACGATAAAGGTGTTGACGTCGTACACCGCCCGTCAGGGGCTCTCGCAAGGATGACTCGCGAACCTGGTCAGGACTTAACTGTAGCAGCCATAAGCGACTAAGTTCTGTGCGGGAGCCTCTGACGGGCGGTGGCGGCCAACCAGTTGGCACCTTCTTGAGCCTTCTGATGCCTCCCCAATCTCCACGGCTAGAGCGACTCTTTTTTTCGCTCGGTATTTTCTTTCCGTAGAGGGCGGCTCCCTGCAGAGTCACAATGTTGGCCATTCGATTCGCCGTCGATCGCCAGTTCGATACACTTTGGAGAGATCGCCCACCCCGGTCGCCGATACGGCGATTGCGATCGTCCATGATCTGCTAAGCAACCTCTCAAGCTGGCCAATCGGAGGAGTTCACGCATGCTGAGTCTCTTTGAACTTTTCAAAATCGGTATCGGCCCCAGTAGCTCCCACACCGTAGGACCGATGATCGCTGCCGGCCGCTTTGTGAGTCGCCTGGAGTCGGAAGGCCTGATTGAAAAGGTCGAGTCCGTGGAGGTGGATCTTTTCGGCTCGCTCGCACTGACAGGAAAAGGACACGCCACCGACCAAGCGGTCCTCGGTGGACTCATGGGATTCCATCCTGCCACACTCGATCTGGAACAATATCGCCAAGCTCTCGATGCGATTGAACAAACCAAGTCGCTCCCGCTTTTGGGAGGGGCTTCGACGATTCCATTCGACCCGAGAAAGACGATTGTCTTTCATTTCCAAGAAGCTCTTCCCTACCATCCCAATGGCATGCGATTCACCGCTCGAACATCCTCCGGTCAGTCGATCAGTGAAATCTACTACTCTGTGGGGGGCGGCTTCGTCGTAAGCGAGCAGGAAGTCGAGCGACAACAGGGAGATGGCGACCAGAGGCAATCCGCAAACGCCGATGTCAGTTCGGTGCCACACCCATTCACTTCCGCTCAAGAATTGATCGCCATGTGCAAGTCGCACGGGAAGACGATCGAACAGCTAGTGATGGAGAATGAGAGAAGTTGGCGCAGCGATCTTGAGATTGAGAAGGGGATCGAAGCGATCTGGCAGACGATGTCCGCCTCGATCGATCGCGGATGTCGAACGGAAGGAACCCTGCCTGGGGGACTCGGGGTACGTCGTCGAGCTCCAGGGATCTTCCGCAATCTGCTCTCCAGCCCCGATGGCGTCGATCCCTGGCGATCGGCTGATTGGGTTTCTCTTTTCGCCCTGGCAGTCAACGAGGAGAACGCGGCGGGAGGCCGCGTCGTGACAGCACCTACCAATGGCGCTGCGGGAATCATTCCGGCGGTCCTCTCCTACGCAGTCCGCTTTGAACCCTGCCTGGATCAGGCGGGGCGAGGCGTTTTCCTGCGGACCGCCGCCGCCATCGGCTTTCTCTACAAACGAAATGCATCCCTTTCAGCCGCCGAGATGGGGTGCCAGGGGGAAGTTGGAGTTGCTTGTTCGATGGCAGCTGCCGGTATGGCTGCTGTCCTTGGTGGAACTCCCATGCAGGTGGAGAACGCCGCAGAGATCGGGATGGAACACAACCTGGGATTGACCTGCGACCCGGTTGCCGGGCTGGTTCAGATTCCCTGCATCGAACGCAACACGATGGGAGCCGTCAAGGCGATCAATGCGGCACGCCTAGCGGTCCTCTATGGTGATGGCAGCCACCGTGTTTCACTCGACCGCGTCATCGAAACCATGCGACAGACTGGTATCGATATGCAAAGCAAGTACAAAGAGACTTCGCTGGGGGGATTGGCTGTCAACGTCGTCAACTGCTGATGGGGGCGGGGCAGCAGTCGCAGGGGGTCTTCGTCTGTGGCCTTCATCTCTCCATGCCATCCGCCCTGTTTTTTCGCCGAACCGCAGCGAACATTAACCCCAGCATCACCGCAATCCCGAGAACGGCAGCACCCGGTGCGTCATCTGTCTCTCCGATGTATATCCCGGTAACAGCAACGGCCAGTCCGATGGCTGCCAGAACGATGGATTGAAAGTATCTACGATTCGGGAATGTCATAGCGAAAGTTCTCGATCCTCTGAAGACTCACTATCACTCTCTGCTCGCTCCAAAAAGCGACAAACCTCTCGACTCCACATCTCCGGCGACTCGATCGGGCCCAAATGCCCTGTCGACGGAAGCGAGACGAATTCGCCTCGCGGCAATCGCCCGGCCATCCGCTCGAGCACCTCGCTTGGTATCAGTCGATCTTCCTCCCCGGCAAGGCAGAGTGTTGGGCAGGCGATGGAAGGAAGGCGATCCCACCAGTCGGCGCGGGCGGCCATCGCTTCCTGCGCCCATCGGATGGCTGAGGGGGGATTCTGCTCCATCATCTGCTGCACCTGGTCGATCACCTGCGGTCTCTCGATTCGCGTGGTCGTTCCGAGAAGCCGTTCCAACATAGGTTCGGTCACCTGCCTCACCCCTTTCTCTCCCACATCGATGGCCATCTGCAACCTGGACTGTCTGGCCTCTGCGGTATCTCCCGTCGCCTTGGTGGCGCTCAGCACCAGCCTTTCCACCCGTCGCGCATTGCTCTCCCAGAATTCGTGCGCGATGTATCCCCCCATGGAAACGCCCACCACGCTGACCGCCTGATCGCCAATTTTTCGATCGAGCAGCCTATGGAGGTCGACGGCCAGATCGACCAGACGGTACCCCGTCGCTTCCGAAGGGTTTTGCCCGAAACCACGTAGGTCAGGAGCGATCACGCGATGGCACTGTGCCAGTTGGGTCATCACGTCCGCCCACATCTGTTTGTTCAGCGGAAATGCGTGAATAAGCAGCAGAGGAGCGCCCGATCCGGCTTCCCAGCAGTGCAAATGACGCCCACCTTCAATCTCGCATAGTGTCACCTGCCCGATGGATGGATGCGGTTCTTTCATGATGGCGACTCCCTGTGGATGGCGCAGATCCCGACATCGACCAACCCGAGAGAATCTGAAAAAGAATCAACCTCGGAAGGAATTGGGATCGCGAAATAACTCTAGACTCACATCCCATTCGTCCAGCATCGACTGGAGCAACTCCATTGGCAAACCGACGACGTTGCTGGGTGTCCCTTCCAGCAGCTGCAGCCATGGCGGGCCGTCTTGAAAACCGAAGGCTCCGGACTTCCCGATCCATGCTTCCGTATCGAGATACTCTTCCAGTGTATTGTCTCCAATGGGATCCATTTTCAGCTTGGAGACCGCGACTCGCACACTGTGGCGACCGCTGGGCCGTTGCCAGATGCACAGTCCCGAATAGACCGCGTGGACGCGCCCCCGCAGCAATTGCAGCATCCATCGTGCATGCGCTCGATCGGTCGGTTTGCCGAGAATGTTCCCCATGCATTCGGCGATCGTATCGCATCCGATCACATACCCATGATCGATCTTGCTAGCGACATTGGCCGCCTTCTGAAATCCCAATCGAGCTGCCATTTCCGGTGGGGTTTCCCGGGAACAGATCCCGCATTCGGCCCCCGCATCCGGCTCGATCACCTCAAACACCAAGCCAGCTTCCTTCAGCAGCTCGCGGCGCCGCGGACTTTGACTGGCCAATACCAATCGCTCCTTCGCCACCCAATCACCTCCACTCCTTCTGGTTCCCTCGACTGCATCTGCAACGACCTATCGTAAGTCGTTCAACCAATCCCTTCCAGCGAACTCCTGCTTCGTCCACCCGGCTTGCCCCAACCTCGGCTGTGCGTCCCTCAGCTTATCCGTTAAACTTTGCGTCTTTCGCCAGAAACCCCGCGATCACCCGTTTGCAACGGCTCTGCGGACAGCCAAGTCGAGCAAGGCAGCGGCCAGGAGTGAAGATGGCAGACGAAAAAGAAGGTTCGATCCGACGCAAAAAAGCGGGCCGCTCGACCGCCGAGGCGATGGCGGCTAAGCAGCGGGATATTTCGGTCAGCGAATTTTTTGCGAAAAACAAACACCTTCTTGGGTTCGACAACCCACGAAAAGCTCTGCTGACGACGGTCAAAGAAGCTGTCGACAACTCGCTGGACGCATGCGAGGAAGCGGGCATCGTTCCGGAGGTGTGGGTGCGGATCGACCAACCTCAGCCAGGCCGGTTCCGCGTCGCTGTCCAGGACAATGGCCCTGGGATCGTCAAAAAGCAGATTCCCCTGATCTTCGGAAAGCTGCTTTATGGAAGCAAATTCCATCGGCTGAGGATGAGCCGTGGACAGCAGGGGATCGGCATCAGCGCCGCCGGCATGAACGGCATGCTCACCACCGGAAAACCGATGGCGATCCTCTCCAAAATTTCCCCTCGTTCCCCTCTGCATTATTTTCTCCTCCAGGTCGATACGCGCAAAAATGCTCCGGAAATCGTCAACGGAAAGGGGGAAGGGATCGATATCGCCGCCGGGGCCAAAGGACTCCAATACATCAAGGACCATTCCATCGACTGGGTATCACAATACCCGGCAGATGAAGGCACACCGGCTCGTGAACTCGAATCGGGAACCCGGGTCACGATCGAACTGACGGCAGTCTACAAGCGAGGCAGAGGCAGTGTCGACGAGTATCTGGAACAGACTGCGATCGCCAATCCTCATGTCACGATTCACTGGCAAGATCCCGAAGGCAATGTCCGCACGATCGCTCGAAGCACCACCGAACTGCCGCGCGAGGCGAAGGAAATCAAACCGCATCCATACGGGATCGAGCTGGGAAGGCTGATCACGCTGCTAAGCGACGATCGCAAATCAACGCTCAGCAGTTTCCTGACGCAGTCCTTCAGTTGCGTCACACCTGCCGTCGCCAGGAAAATCTGCGAAGCAGCCAAGCTGAGTCCTCGCAATTCCTCCTGGAAGGTAGGGCAGGGGGAGGCGGAGCGTTTGTATCAGGCGATGCAGGAAACAAGGATCCGCCCGCCATCGACCGACTGCATCGTCCCCATCGGCCAGGACCTGCTGCTCAAAGGACTCAAAGCGATCGTTCCGGGAGAGTTCCACGATTCGATCACCCGTCCCCCTACCGTCTACCGCGGCTCACCATTCCAGATCGAAGTCGCATTGGCCTATGGCGGAGTGCTCCAGGGGCAGAAAATTTCCAGAGACGAACTGCTGGAACGCATCCAACAGTCCGACGCCAGAACGCTCCGCAAATTCCTCGTCGACTCCTTCGCGGGAATGAATGGGGATGCCGCGGACAAAATCCTCGAGGAAACCAAACTGCCGACGCGTGGTAGCCCTCGCAATCTGAGCGATCCTCAGCTGACAGCGCTCCATCAAGCCCTTCACGCGGTCAACACCAGCGAAGGCCAGTCGATGCAGGTCTACCGTTTCGCAAACCGAGTCCCATTGCAATTCCAACCTGGTGCCTGCGCCATCACCCAGGCCGTCCTCAACACCAACTGGCGAGCCTACGGCCTCAGCCAGTCTCGCGGCTCCCTCCCCTCCGGTCCGCTCACTCTGATCGTCCACATCGCAAGCGTCTGGGTTCCGTTTACCAGTGAGTCGAAGGAAGCGGTGGCCAGCTACCCGGAAATCGAGAAGGAGCTCCGATTGGCGATCCAGGCCGTGGGACGAAATCTGGCTGGCTTCCTACGGAAGAGACAGGCGATTCAGGCCGAAGGGAATCGGCGAACGATCTTCCTGCGCTATCTGCGGGAAGTAGCTGAGGCAGTCGCGACCATCAATAAGACCGATCCAGATCCCGTCTACCAGCAACTCCTTCGCGTCGCCAAACGGAAAACCTCCGTCGCCGACCTGCGACTGGATGAATTCGGTCGAGCGATCGTGGCGGCGGAGACGGCGGATGCGTCATCGTCGGTCGATCACGCCAAATCGGAAAGCAATCCTACCCCCAAGCGGAAATCGAAGGTGCGGCACAGCCGTGCATCGTGATCGACGCAACCGCTAACCCGCTCCATGTCCTCTACCCCTTCCCCCCAGCCAGAGACCCAACATCATGGCTCGCAAAAAAACCAGCTCCGCCACCGAAGCCTCTCCAGAAGTCCCGGTGCAGGGAAGGGACCGAGAGACTCTCGGGAAGCTGGCCAAGCTAGCTGATCGGGTCGTCGATGCCGCCGCCAAGGAACGGGACCCTCATCTAGATGTCCCCTCACGCAGCCTCACCAACGCCCACTACAACCGTCGGAAACGCTTCATCGAGATGGGCGATCGCACCAATCGCCGAGAACTGTTCAATCTCAATCAGGCACGGATCTATATGCAGACTCTGCTGGCAGGCAGTGGGTGCAGTCGATTGATTCGTCAAGGTAAGTCGACCAGCATCCGAGGTCTCTACTACCTGCTCAAACACACCATTGAAGGTACCAAAGAAGAAACGTTCAACGACCAGATGGAATCGGATGCCGTCATCGAAGATCTAGAAGTACTTGTCGGCGCCATCCGCGAGGAACTGCACCTGGCAGCGGAAAATCGTGGTGCCATGGTTGGAATGATTCAATTCAACGATTCGGGAGACGACATCGACTGCAGCCGCTTAGGGTCTGGAGGATACTCCATCCCCAGCATCGTGGAACCCAATCGCATCCAGTTCAAGAAATGCCAAGCCAAATTCATTCTCCATGTTGAAAAGGGAACCGTTTGGCAGCGATTCAACGAAGACAAGTTCTGGAGGAAACATCAGTGCATCCTGACGCATGGTGGGGGCCAGCCGCCTCGAGGCGTACGACGACTTCTCTATCGCATGCACCACGAACTGAGCCTCCCTGTCTACTGCCTCTTGGATAACGACCCTTGGGGATACTACATCTACAGCGTGCTCAAACAGGGGTCGATCAACCTCGCCTTCGAAAGTCAGCGCATGGCGATCCCCGAGGCGAAGTATGTCGGACTGAGGAGTTTCGATTACGATCGCTGCGGCCTTCAGTCGAATGTGACGATCAAACTCAACGACCAGGATCGAAAGCGGGCGATTCAGATCGCAAAGTACCCATGGTTTGCCGACAAGAAACCATGGCAGGCTGAAATCAAGAAAATGCTCGACAACGGTTTTAAACTCGAAGTCGAATCGCTGGTCAGTAAGGATATCTCCTATGTCAGCGAAACCTACGTGCCGGAACGCCTTGCCGCCAAAGACTGGCTCGACTGACTTCCCCAGCGATCGCGGTACCACCAGAGCCGGCTAGCGATTATCTCGCCCCCCTGAATCGCGGGGGCACTGCCCCACATCACCGATCAACGGTTGCAAATGCAGCCCCTTTTGACCTATCCTCAAGACGTTCTGGTCCTCACTTTTCTCCCGAAACCAATTCGGCTCAACTGCCATGGCAATACTCAGACCACTTTGCCGATGCATTGCCCTGGTGCTCGCGACTCCCTGGATTCTGCTCCTTCTCATCGGTCGCCTGCTGGGCCGTCCCGATCGTGCCGTCGAGAACCTAAGTCAATCCCTCGCGCTGCTACCAGGCACCATCGGCTCCTTGGTGCGATGCGCTTTCTATCGCGTCGCCCTGGCTCACTGTCACCCTACCGCACAAATCTCCTTCGGTACGCTGGTCTCGAAGACCGCTGCTCGATTCGGAAAACATAGCTACATCGGTCACTACTGCCATATCGGATGGGTCGATATCCAGGATGACGTACTGATCGGACCTGCTGTTCAGATTCCTAGTGGCCCCAACACGCATGGATTTGCCAGCCTGGATCGTCTCATTCGAGATCAACCCGGAAAACTCCAGCAGATCGTCATCGGTCGCGATAGCTGGATTGGCGCTGGAGCGATCATCTTGGCCGATGTCTCGGAGGGAACGGTGGTCGCCGCCGGATCGGTGGTCACAAAAACCTTTCCCCCTCGTTCGATCTTGGGAGGCGTTCCCGCGAAAGTCATCGGCTCCCGCGATGGTAAGTCCACGGCGTCCAACGAGTCTTCTCCTCCTCCGGCCTCAGGCGAATGAACCAAGTCGATCGGAAAGCGCTTGGTTTCCATCGCCGTCGATTCTCCCCCCTGTGCCGTCAGAAGTATCCTGCCTTCACCCATTGTCTCGCATTGGGAAGTTGCCATGAAATCGCTCGCCCCATGGCTGATCGGGTTGGTTCTGCTGCATTGGATCACCGAATCGATCCTATTCTCCCAGCAGCCTTACAACATCGTTCTTATCCTGGCCGATGACCTGGGCTACAACGACTTGGGCTGCTACGGATCGACGTTTCACCACACTCCGCATCTGGATCGGCTCGCGTCACGTGGTACTCGCTTTTTGAATGCCTATTCGGCTAGCCCTCTCTGCTCCCCCACACGCGCCAGCATCCTCACTGGTCTGGCTCCCGCCCGACTGGGAATCACCTCCCCCGCCTGCCACCTTCCTCAGGAACAACTGGAAAAACGATTGGTCCAAAGCAATGGGCCACGATGGATCGCCGATAGCCTCACCCGACTCCCTTCCCACTACATCACCCTTGCCGAACTCCTGCAAAACGCCGGTTACCAGACTGCTCATTTCGGCAAATGGCATCTCGGCCCACCACCCTACTCCCCAAGGCAACAGGGCTTTACCATCGATCTCCCAGGAACACACGGTCCAGGACCCGGCGGAAAAAATGGTTACTTCGCCCCCTGGGCCTTCTGGAGAGAGGAAGGCCAGCCAGGGGACCATATCGAAGATCGCATGGCCGAGGAAGCATGCAGCTTTCTTGAGAGGAACAAGGATCGCCCCTTCTTCCTCAATTACTGGGCCTTCAGCGTGCACTCCCCCTGGATGGCCAAGACCGAACTGATCCAAGCCGCCCAGCGGCGAGCCAACCCGGAAGCATCCCAGAAACACCCTGTCTACGCGGCGATGATCCAGTCGCTGGACGATGCCGTTGGCAAAATTCTCGATCAGCTCGACCAACTCCAGATTCGCGACCGGACTCTGGTCGTCTTCACCAGCGATAACGGCGGATGGACCATCCCGGCTCGTGGACTGCCTGCCGAAGCGCCCTACGCCAACACCCCGGTCACCAGCAACGCACCCGCCCGATCCGGAAAAGCCAGCCTCTACGACGGCGGCACTCGCGTCCCGATGATCATCTCTCTTCCAAAGCACCTTCCGGAAGCAAGCGAGTGCCAGGCCATTGTGCAAAGCACCGATCTGTTCCGCACTCTTCCCTCCCTGGCAGAAGCTTCCGTCCCGGAGACACCGCCAGGGGATGGCATCGATTTCTCTCCAGCGCTCCATGGCAAACCGCTCGAACGAGACGCTATCTTCTGCCACTTTCCCCATGGGCCGGGAGATGTTGCCATCGATGGATTCGCACCCGGATCCTGGATTCGCCAAGGCCCCTGGAAACTGATCCGATTCTATGGAGATGCCAATCAGCCCAGCGATCGACTGGAACTCTATCACATCGAATCTGACCCTGGGGAACAGCACAACCTAGCCGAAGTGGAACCCCAACGTGCTGAAGCGATGAACCGGAGACTAAGCGATTACCTGCGAAGCACCGAAGCGGTCATCCCGATCCCTAACCCCAACTACGGGAAATCAAAACAGCCAGATACCACCGAAAGCTATCTAGGCTGGAAACTTCGTGGCTGCTCAGGCAAAGCCGTGGAAGGGCAACTACAACTGACCATGCAATCCGAAACGCCCTTCCTCGGCTTTGCCCCCGGCCCCCTTTCCCCGGGTGCCAAAGTCCGCGTTTCGGGAAACCTACCAGAAGGGGAAGGGCGGGTCGCCTGGCTGCCCACGCCACCGAACAGCCCTGCCAATAAGGATCGCGCCGAACGATCAACTCCATGGAACGCCAAGAGCTCTGGCGATTCGCCCCTGGAAGTCACCATCCCGATCGAAGTCGCTGGCTCAGGAATCCTTCGTTGGTACTTCCCAAAGGATTCGAAATCGGCAACCATCCGTTTCATCGAAATCGAGTCGGAGGGAAGAATGCAACGCTTTGATTTCACGAAAAAGGAGGGTGAAACACCATGACGATCCGGAGCAGTACAAACTCTTTTCGGCGCTAGCCTCGACCGGATCAACCGACATCATTCTAACGATCGTTAGAATTTAGGGACATCAGCGGTTTCAGGGAAATTCCAACAGCCCCTCGACCGACACGTCTGATCCCCCCTCTTTCTTGACACCCCATCTCGATTGACTGACCAAACAACCGGATACTCGGCACTTTCGACAGTCCTTCAACTGGATCGCCGCTTCGCTATGCCGCAAGCGATGGCAGACCAGGGCCTGGAGCAGACAGCTCTCGCAGTCCAATAGGATAATCCCGCCGCTATCCTGACTCTCACGCGGATGAAAGACGCTGGATGAGACGATCACGCGCTGACAACGCTCCATCCGCAGATCAAGCGGCTCGGAGGTAAAGAACTGATTACCGGTCAATGTCGCATCGGCCACATCGACCAAGTCGACGGAAACGGAGGTATCGCTGAGCAGGTTCCCGGTCAGCGCCAGCATATTGGGCTGGTAGTCGGTGCGTCCCCAGATTCGAACATTCGCCCCGCCCGGGGCCAACCGCTTGCTGCCACCCCTGGAGGAATGCTGCAGGGTGCAACCCGTCACCGCAACTTCTGCGATCGACGATCCAGGCGGCCTACAATCGAGCCACAGATTGGCAGCATCTGTCGGCGTTTGGTCGGCGGGCATATTCGCCTCCAGGTCACAACCGCTGACCTGAAGATTGCGTACATTGCCTCCCTGAACCACCAATCCACCACCCCGGTTGTAGCTGAGATGACTTGCGGACACGTTGATCTGATGCAAGTCAACATGGTCCAAGAAGAGTCCGACTCCGGAGTTGTCGTACAGATGGAGATTGGAAAGGATGACATTCCGGTTTCTCTTCACCAGCCGGATCCCATGACGAACCTTGCGGATCTGCACCGCATCGATCACCGCCTGCATCGTCCCTTCCAGTTCGATCCCATCGGCTTCTGGATGATGTCCTTCAATGGCGATTCCAGAGGAAATCCTAGGTCCTCTCTGCGAATCGATTTCGGGAGGCTGCGTCTGGGGATCAGCCGTACCCTGCAGGCTTCCCACCAGCCGAATGGCAGGGCCCGCACCATGCATCCGAATCGTAACGGGACCATCGCCAGCGATCGCTACCCTACCAAACCGCTTCAGGTCGATCTCCAGCGTCCGATAGAGGTCGTACTGGCCGGCCGCTATCAGCAATGCTCCGTCGGAACTTTCCAGTTGCTCCAACCAGGCGTCCACCTGAGCCTTGCGATCACCGGCCAGGCCAGAACCTCCAAGGATCATCGCTGTCGCAAAAAGAACGATTGCGGAAGAACACCACCAACGCCCCATGGAATCCTCCGCGATCCAATCCGCTCGTTCAGCATCGCTATCGCCGAATGCCAGAAGTCAGCGAATGGCGATCACGTGCTGGTAGGTTCGAATGTAGAGCACACCACCGGCGACGATTGGCGATGCGGTGACCGGCTCTCCGAGATCATTCTGCGCCAGGATCTCGAACTGCCGCCCCAACTTGACCACCGTGCACATCCCATCTCGGGCACAGAAGATCAGCTTGCCATCCACCACCAGTGGGCTGGAGCGATGCTGCGACGTGTGAGTCCGCTCGAAATACAGCTGCTCCCCGCTCTTTAGATCGATACACTGCAAACGACCGTCATTGTGCAGTAGATAGACCAGTCCATCATGCACCGTCGGAATCGCCACATCGGGTGTCTGCGGAATGCTCCAACGGGTCGGCGCATCACCGCCGACAACCAGCCCACGCAGTTTCTCATTGACATCGAGGGCCACCGTGGGCCCCCGCTTGGCAGTCGGGATAATCACGAAGCCATCCCCAACCGCTGGCGAGGCGACAAAACGAAATGTCCCGTCATACTGACCGGAGTTGACCTCGGAGGGGCCATTGAGCCCCGCGTAGCGCCAAAGCTCCTTCCCGGAATTCAGTTCGTGCCCCGTGGTGCAGTCGGCTCCATGCACCACCAGAAACCTCTCTCCCCCTGCTGCGTAGATAAAAGGGGATGCATACGAGTGCTTGCACTCAAAATCAGCGTCGGTCACCCGATCCACTTCCCAGACGGTAGCTCCCGTTTTCTTATCCAGCTTGATCACCTTCCCGGTCCGCACGCCATCGCCGCGCGTCATCGGGCCGTGGATCAGCTGTAGATAGAGATGATCGCCATCCAGTGCCGGCGTTGAAGTCATTCCGAACTGAATATCAATCTTGCCAAACCGTTCGTTCAGATCACTCTTCCAGACCTCTTTCCCATCCAGGTCCAGACAGGCAAGGATGCCTGTCGAGAAAAAGACCCAGAGATGTTCGCCATCGGTGCAGGGAGATGGCGAAGCCGAATTCCCCTCGCCAGCCCTCGCATCCTGATTGCCGCTCGCCACCTTGGTGTTCCAGAGCACCTTCCCATCCGCTGCCGAAAGGGCTAGGACCACCAGATCATCGCCCTGCGACGAGGTGACAAGGAGCTTGTCTCCCCATACCACGGGAGTCGCTCCACCCTGGCCCGGCATCGGACTCTTCCAAATAATGTTTTTCTGAGGATCCCAGCGTTCCGGGATCGGGGTCCCGACCGAACTGCCGTCGTTGCGAGGCCCCCGCCACTGCGGCCAATTTTCGCTCCAACCAAGCGACTGGAAGAACAAGACCTGCGCAGCACCCAACAAGCTCGACCAGACACCTACTGCGGAACGCCGAATCATCTGCAACTCCTGTCGAAAAACCATCGTCAACTGACTGCAACGATTCTAATCTCTGGCACCCCACCATGGCATAAGCCCTTGTGGGGATAACGGTAGCCGCTGCCGAATGCTCGGCAAGTGTAGCCTAGGCTACGATACCAACGATTGGATCACCTGCCCACGACTGATCGGAAACGGCCGACCCTCGACGTCACGCAGAATCGTCTCGGGCTCAAATCCCATGCAATGAAAAACGGTTGCCATGTAGTCGCAAGGCCGTACCGGCTGATCCAGCGGCTCGGCGGCATCCTTGTCGGATCTCCCATGGACGATGCCGCCACGAATCCCACCCCCGGCCAGGGCGATCGAGAAAACATTTCCCCAATGGTCGCGACCGGCCTGCGCGTTGAAGCGTGGAGTATGTCCAAACTCGGTTACCAAGCAGACCAGCGTCTGCTGCAGCAAACCCCGCTCTTCCAGATCGACGATCAAAGTCGAATAGACCTGGTCCAGCACCGGGACCAACCAGCCTTTCAGGCTTTCGTTGTGCTTTTCATGTGTATCCCACCCGCCGCCATTGGGTTTGTTTTTGTCGACCGGAGCCCACTGCACCTGCACCAACGGCACTTCCGCCTCAATCAGCCTCCTGGCCAGAAGGACGCTTTGCCCGAACCGATGCCTTCCATACGCATCGCGCATAGTATCGGTCTCCCGCCGCAGGTCGAAGGCGTCTCGCGCCCGTCCCCCAGCAAGCAGTTCGATCGCCTGCTGCTGATGCTTGGCAAGCGGTTGCCCCACCGCCAATCGCTCCAGTCGATCCGCCTGGCGGTTGAATCGATCCAGCAACCCCCGTCGCTCTCCCATCCGATCCAAAGTGATCTCCGTAGGGAGTGAACCTCCTGGCACCCGAAAATCCTCAAGCGACGGATCGCAATCGATCAACCAGGGATCGTACGATCTACCCAGAAACCCGGCATCCGTACCAGGCCAGGGATCCTGGCCGTTGTTGTTGGCCATCCGCATCGGCAGGGAGATAGCAGCCGGTATGCCATGCTGAGATGTCCTTAGCGCACGAACCATCCCGCCTAAACACGGCGCATCATTGGGACGACCAGGGGGCGCGTTCTCTCGATTGAGCGGCGCATGGGGGATTCCGGTCAGCATCTGGTAACCACTGGTCGAGTGCGCATTGTCGCCCGTAACCATGCTGCGAATCACTGCCATGCGGTCGGTCAGCTGGGCAGTCCGAGGCATCAATTCTCCAAGCAGAAGTCCTGGAGTCTTCGTTTGGATCGCACCGAACTGGCCCCGAATCTCTTCGGCCGTCTCCGGTTTGGGATCGAATGTCTCATGCTGCGGCAACCCACCCGACATGAAAAGCACAATCACCGACTTCGCCCTGCCCACCCCCTCCCCACGGGCCCTCCGTTCCAGAAGACCACCAAGACTCAGCCCTCCAAGACCAATCCCACCCACCTGCAGCCACCTGCGACGTGAGGAAATGCCCAACCGCCCGTCCCCCCATTGCGTTGTGCTTTCCATCGCCCACTACCTCTTACGTGATGAACCGCTGTAGGAATACCATGAGTTATAATCGGGAGGATACATTGCAAACAACATAAGCACTCCCGCGAACCCGGCAGATATCGATCGAAATGTGGCCGCGACCGGCACATCGCCTACCGATATCTCCACCGAAACAGTCCCCACTGTCCCTCCAGAAACCCCGATCCTAGCAAGCCAGGCGACCATGGACTGGAAACAGCGACTTTTTGACAGCTACGTTTCAACCGGCCAGACGCAAGCCCCCAAGGATCTCGCCCTTCAGCCCAACCCCTACATCGAACAACTGATCCGCACGCACGTTCCCAGCGATCGGAACATCGACATTCTCGACATCGCCTGCGGACACGGTCGACTGCTGTTTCAGCTCAAGTCGAAAGGCTACCAGAACCTCGCAGGTGTCGACGTCTCCCCGGAACAAGTGCGCCTTGCCCATCAACTGGGTATCCCCTTAGTGACTTGCGGCGACCTCTTCGATTACCTGAAGACGGTTCCCGACCAATCCCAAGATGTCGTCTTCCTGATGGATATCCTGGAACATCTCTCACCCCAGGAAACTCTCGACATTCTCGACGGGGTCCACCGGGTACTGAAATCATCGGGACGACTGATCGCGCATGTCCCTAACGGCGAAGGGTTGTTCGCGATGCGAGTCCGCTATGGAGATTTCACCCACACCCAAGCATTCACCCAGCAATCGATCTCTCAGGTTCTCAAAGCCTGCCGCTTCGATCAGATTGGTTGCCACGAGGACAAACCACTGGTTTACGGACTCAAGAGCTTCGTTCGAAGAGTCCTGTGGGATCTGCTGACCGTCCCGCATCGATTGCTGCTTGCGGCTGAATCGGGAACGTTTTCGGGAATCCTGTCTCAAAATCTCCTGGTGACAGCGATCCGTCCCTGATTGGACCACCGATCCGGGCTATCGATCCACCTGGCCAGCCGACTTCGCCTCGATCTCCCTGGCTCGATCCAGCTGCTCCATCGTGCGCCGCTGGGGATCGACAAATCGCTTGTCCATCATCTCCAACACCTGCCTGGAATCGATCCGCCACGGTGACTTCACATCCTTTCGCAGAAGGGTAAGCGCGTCGACCGTGATGTCTCCTCCATAGCGACAAAAGATACGAATCTTCCCTTCAATCTTGACTCGATTGTCCTTGGCCATCGACTCCAAGTGCCGCTCATACTCCATCAACCGTTCGGTTTCCTCTTCCGACAAAACGAATCGCCTTGCCGGATTTCGCAAATCCAACTCCGACAACTCCCGCCACACCTCATCAGGCTTGGCCCCGCCGTCGTCCAAATGCCCAGCGACAAGAATCGTCTTTCCATCGAGGAGGATATCAAACTGCACCACGCGCCCAAGGAACGCATGCACCGTGCCGATCGTGCCGCACAAAATACTCAGGGCAATCAGCAACCTTCGACATTCCGCCATGGAAAACATCCTCGGTGGGATAACGATACCAAGCCATCGATCGGCGATTGATTTTACGAAACCTTCGACCCGAAAGTCACCCTGGAATCCTTGCCCTTCCAAGGGACAGCAAGAGCCATTCAAACAGGTTTTAGAATACCGACTGGCAAGCGGAAACTTCCATTCCCCACATTGGACTTCCATTATCGACATTTGTGCGCGAACCTTTTTATTCGCCCGGCGGTCCCTAAGTACGGAGAATCCTTTGAGGGAAGTTTCTCATCGGTGGAATACATCCTTCAAGGCTGCTTGCAAGGAGTCGGACGATGGAACTGACGGTCAAGAATAATGGTTTGCTACGGTTCGAACGCCACCCGCAAGAGATCGGACAGAAAATCATCGCGGGAGACACTCCACTCCATCGGATCGGCTATGAATGCGATACCTGCGGCGACCTCTTCAGCTTGATCGAGCCGATCGAAACACCACTGGCACCGGAAGAAATCAGCCGACGTCTGGCCAGTCCCATGGATGAAGTCTCAGCCGATCTCCTGGAATCCATGACCCCTTTGCTCCCGGCCGGAACCTACCACGTAGGTCTTCTGAACATGATGCCGCGTCTGTGCGAGGAACAGCGGGCCGGCACTTCAGAACAAAACATGAAAGACTACTGGTTTCTGGGGAGATCTCTGGCGATCGAGTCAGTCGTGCCGTGCATACGAATCGAGATTAGCGGTTCAGGCGATCCGCCAATCGAGGAAACAAGCGCCACCGAACTGCTGACAGAAGACGAAGTGATACTTCCCTACCGGAAATATGAGTCGATCGACTGGAAGCAAGTCCACCAATACGTGTCGTTCCGGTACAAAAGATTTCCGCCGACTGCCATCGTCCTGTCCATCGCAGAGGGTGGACGTCCAGGAGGTCGCGATTACTCCTTCCTTAGACTGACCCACTTCCTGATCGATGGCCACCACAAGATGATGGCTGCAGCAAAATTCTGGCAGCCGATTCAGATCCCTTCGTTTTTCCATCAGCAGGAAACCCGCGTGCCATTGAAACTTCTGCGAGTGCGGCACGAGCAGGAATACAGCGGGAAACGCCTCTCCCATGAGGAGTCGGCGCGCCTCTGGTGCCTGCGGCAGCA
>JBIINB010000079.1:0-21477 GCA_044337705.1 Pirellulaceae bacterium
GTGGACTGGGAGGTCGGCTGGGAACCGGAGACCAGTACTGGAGTTGGGTGGAACGGTCGGATGCCGCCGCGGCATTCGTTCATCTTGCGATGGATTCGACATGCGAAGGACCATTTAACATTTCCGCAGAAGAACCGGAAACGAATCGAAGATGGACGCAAGCCATCGGAGAGGCATTGCAGCGTCCAGCCGTCTTGCCAGCCCCAGCCTTTGCACTGCGATGGGTTATGGGGGCCGAAATGGCGGAATCGATGCTGCTTTGCAGCACACGGGCCGACGGTTCCAGACTGCGTAGGACAGGTTTTCAGTACGCTTTCAGCGGCTTGGCCGAAACCTTGCGGTACTGCCTGGGAAGTGCGAGGTTCCCCAATCTCTAAACGATCTTGAGGATCTGCAGATTTCCTCGGGTTGACCAGGAAGTCCCCGGTAGTCCGCAACAGGGAAATGTGCAAAAATTTCAGGGATAGGTAGGCTTCTTCGTTCCAGAAGCGTTCCACCATTCATGAACTTCCCCGTGCTCGTCGCGGCGATTTCTCCGTCCGTTCGGGAGTCGATTCCTATGCAGCCGCAACAGTACCTTCATCGCGTCGTCAATCGGATGGATCCCAGCCGAAACGTTCTGCTGAACATGACCGGCGAAGAAGCAGAAGCGCTAGTCGGTTCGGGGCAGGCCGACGCAGCAGGGAAAATCGAAGGTCAATTTGCAATCTGCAGCCAACGCGGCCGCCTCGTCTATCTGGCTCGTTCCATCGGGCGTCCGATGCGCTACTTTCTGGCGAAGAAATCGGAAGGGCCTTGCCTGTATGTCGCCGAGTCGATGAAAGAGATTTTCCGCGACCTTCAGGAAGACGGGTTAGCCAATCAGTTTCATCCTTCCTACACACGGATGGTGCCCGCCCATTATCTGGTCCGACTTGAGCTGATCGGATGCCCTGATCCGAATCCGAAATACGATCGCTTTTTCACTCCAGAGCGAAACATCCATCCGCTGAATATCGAAGTGATTGGAAAGCTGTACGTCGAACGGCTTCTAAAGACACTGGATCGCTGGCTCGATACAATTCCCAAAGCAGCACCGATTGGGGTCCTCTTTTCTGGAGGCATCGATAGCGGTGCGGTTCTCCTTGCGCTCCATCACCAACTGCTTGAGCGCGGTGAATCCCCTTCACGGCTCAAGGCATACACCCTGCGTGTCGATGGCGATGGTCGCGATGCGACTCAAGCCGGCCGGTTCCTGGATCAACTTGGCCTAGGCATGCTATGGGAGCCGATGGATGTATCGAGCGATCAGATTGATTGGCGTGGAGCGGTGCGGGCTATTGAAGACTACAAGCCGCTGGATGTGCAGAGCGCCGCGATGGGCTTCGCTCTGTGCGCCGCCATCCGCAGCCGATACCCCGACTGGAAGTACCTGATCGATGGTGATGGCGGGGACGAAAACATGAAAGACTATCCCATCGAAGAGAATCCGGAGCTGACCATCCGCAGCGTCGTCAACAATCTGATGCTGTATCAGGAAGGATGGGGTGTGCACGCAATCAAGCATTCTCTGGTTTATAGCGGCGGGCAGAGCCGAGGCCATGTTAGGTCCTGGGTTCCGGAGGTTGCGCACGGATTTTGCGGTTTCAGTCCCTTCGCGATGCCCACAATGATTGAAGTAGCTGAGGGAATCCCCTTCGCCGATCTGGCTCAGGGAGATGTCCGCAAGCTTTATCAGATCAAGGGCCAAGTTATCGGATCGGGGATCGAGCAGGTTCTAGGAGTCCGCATGCCAATCTTCGAGAAATGCCGATTTCAACATGGAGCGGTTGGCGAACAAACCACTCGCCAGTTGTTTCCCCTAGATGAAATGGAGTATCGCAAAGAGTTTCTCGACTCATGGAAGAAATGACACTGTCCTACGGCGGAGAAAAAAATCGACTCCTTCGTCGCTCGCTCCGTTCTGACCGATTGCGCCTGAATCCCATGCGTCATCAGGGAACTAAGATCGATCTGGAATTAGGACCCGACCGATGCACAAAACGTGCTGCGACTCTCTTTCTCACCGGCATGGAGTGCCCCTTCCATTGCTCGATGTGCGACCTCTGGCAATTCACCCTTGCTGATCCGACACCTGTAGGGGCGATAGCCCACCAGATCGAAGAGGGGATCCAAGATTTGAGCGAGCCGTGCGAATGGGTGAAACTCTACAACGCCAGCAACTTTTTCGATCCCCGAGCCGTGCCGGAAGAGGACTACGGCAGAATCTCCCGAGCTTTGGTGTCATTTGAAAGAGTCATCGTAGAAAATCACCCTCGCTTGATCGGCTCCAGGGTGCTGCGGTTTCAGGATCAATTGCAAGCTCAACTAGAAATCGCGATGGGATTGGAGACGATTCATCCTGCATCGATGGATTGGCTGGACAAGCAAATGTCGCTGGATGACTTTGGTGCAGCGATGGAATTCTGCGGCAAGCACGGGATTGACCGCCGGGTTTTCCTGATTCTGCAACCACCGGGGACCCCTCCCGACGAAGCGGTCGATTCGGGATTGCAAGCGGCAAAATTAGCCGCGAGCCTGGGAGCTCGTCACATCAGCATGATCCCGTTGCGTCCTGGCAATGGAGTGGTCGATCGCTTGCTGCAAGAACGATCGATTCAGTTGCCTGAGGCCGCCAAGTTAGAGCAGTGGCTGTTCACCGCTCAGAAGCTGCTTCCGGACACGGTGGTTACGGTAGATCTCTGGGACTGGGAGAAGATGGACGGGCATTGCCCGGAATGCCTCGAGTTGCGTCGTGAGAGATTATCCCGAAGGAATATCGCTGTATCTTCCCCCGATAACCGCATCCTCCGACCGCCCGGATGCAACTGCTGCGTTACTCCCGAGGAATGAAAGACCCGTCCAGACTCGACGATATGTCCTACCGAGCGTCATGTAGATGGGCAACCGATTGGTCGATTATTCGATTTTCATGACGTGATTTCGGTCGCCACAAAAATCTCAGCTCTGGAAGTAGAGGATTTTCGGATACCGCTCGCTTGGCGTTCCCGTTTTCCTCGCGAGGATGAACGTGTGAGGACGTCGGTATTTGGGAAGCCAAAATCTTGGATGGCGAAGCGTTGCGATCGAGTAGAGCAATGTTGAGGGGATCACTAGTGCGTAATCGAGAAGACCAAGCTGTTCGTACTTCGTGAAAGTGTAAGTCTCTATCCGCTCCGTACTGAACCCGCAGATTCTCATCAGTTCATTGAGTTCCCAGCAAGTGTACTCGCGTGTGTGCTGAATCATGTAGCCAGGAAACTGTTCCCCGTGGAAGTAGGTCGAGCACTCCAAAGGATGCACGCCCTGCATTGCGCGGCGAATGGAATGATACGAGATAAGATTGGGAGTCGTGACGAGCATCCAGCCTCCCGGCTTGAGGACGCGGTGCGCCTCCTGCAGCATCAACGCCGGATCTCGAAAGAGATGTTCGATCACCTCACAGCAGAGAACTCCATCAAAAGTATTGCTTTCGAGGGGAAAAACCCCTTTCTCAATATCGAAAAGCTCTCTTTTGAACTGAACCTCCCTGCCTCCCCGGTGGGTATACGTCTGCGTCAAATTGGCTGCATCTTCCGGTCCAGCAATTGGATTGGGCGAATTCTGCGGGACCACTTCGTAGGACGTCAGTTCCGCCACCGCCAATGAAAAATGGCCGTCGCAGCCCAATTCCAGCACGCGCCCAGAACCCTTGGGAAGCATATTAATGGACGCAGCGATTCGATTCGCACCGTGCTTGAAGTAGTCAGATGGTTGCGGTGAAAATTCATCGAGTTTCCGAATCAGTTCTTCACCGTCTTTGACGTACATCCCTACCTCACCTGATCGCTGAAAAAGTCGCTTGCCGGAACAAATGAACGACTACCCAAAGAATGGAAGTAATCAGTTTTCAGCCGGGATCCGACGAGCCGCAAGTTGATTTCGCATCGAGGACTGGAGTATAACACGCGGCTTCAGAGTGTCAATTTTCATGGCAGGTCGGCTCCCACTACGCAGTGCCATCGTAGGGTGCCTGATCGAAGATGCATCGAGGCGAGAGGACTTCATCAGGCTCGCTGCTGGGACAGGGCAAACTCCTTCATCGCAAACACCGGCGGGCTGGCGATTCAGGAAGAAGCCTGACGGTCGTATCGAATCGGAGTAGCGGCTTGAATGAAATGCTGGGTTCATTTTGTCACCAAGAAGCGGGAGCGAGGAAATGGGAAAACAAGCGAAAGAAAATAGCCGAGTGGAACGATATCGATGGCTTGTCGAGAGACGAAGACTCCCCCTCGGTTTGGCGATGCTTGCCATTGGTGGCCAACTCCCGTTCGCCGCAGGGCAGCAGTCAGAATCGTGGACGGTTCACGCGATCAACGACCAAGTCGATTTCGAGGCATGTGGCGTAGCGGACTTCAACGGAGATGGAAAGCTGGACGTCTTCTCTGGGGATTCATGGTATGCAGCGCCCGACTGGAAAAGGCACAAGGTTCGGTCACTGCCTGCTTGCCCGAATCCCCATTACCAGGAAGACTTCTGCGATGCACCGATGGACGTCAATGGCGATGGACATGTCGACATCGTTACTTGCAGCTATTTCGGTAAGCGATTCGGATGGGTGGAGAATCCTGGGGTCGATCCAACAAAGCCGTGGAAGGAGCATCAGATTGACCTTCCCGGCAACATGGAAACTGCGGTTCTGCTGGATATCAACGGAGACGGCCAAGCCGATTTCCTCCCGAATACCGGAAATGTGGTGGTATGGTACGAGTTGACGCGTCGAAGCTCCGATCCCATCTGGACAAAGCACGAATTGGGAACCGAAGGTGCGGGGCACGGAGTTGGCGCTGGTGACATCAATCGAGATGGCAAGATCGACCTCATCACACCTTCAGGATGGTGGGAAGCGCCGGCATCGGTCGACCAGAAATGGGCTTTCCACAAAGAATTTGATCTAGGAGCTACTGGAATCCTGATCCATGGTCGCGATGTCGATGGCGACCAGAAGACCGATATCGTATGGGGAATGGGGCACGGCTTTGGGCTTTATTGGATGCGTCAACAGCAAGACGCCCAAGGAAAGCGTACTTGGCAGAAGGAGGAGATCGACGGCACCTACTCACAGGTCCATACGCTTCACTATGCCGATCTGGACGGAGACGGTGTCGAAGAACTGATCACAGGAAAGCGCGTCTACGCACATGAAGTCGAACCGGGGGATGTGCAGGCACCGGTGGTTTATGCCTACCAGTTTGTGACTGGAGACAGCAAGTGGAAGCGGACCACCTTGTTTCGAGGGCAGCCTGCAGGCAACGCACCTGCGAATCCTCAGGAGCGATGGGCGCTTAAAGATTTTTCCAGGGGAAGTGTCGGGACCGGGCTGCAAGTTGCGGCAGTCGATCTCGATGGTGATGGCGATACCGATCTGGTGTGCCCTGGCAAATCGGGGCTTTATTATTTGGAAAACCCAAAAGTTCCATAACGATCAAATCGCAGCAAGTCGCGGTGCATGCACGGCGAGTTGTGTTGTCGTGTTGGAGTGGATGGATCCCATCGCTGGAGTGTCTGATCGTGATGAATTGGCGAATCCTCGGTTGGCTCACCTTGCTCATGACGGCATGTGTCCTCCCTGGCAAGGTCTATCCCCAGGCGGCTCGTTATGCCGATGCGCCTCAGGCAACGCCTCCCTACTACCGTGTTCGATACGAAGCTACTCCAGCCGGACAAGGATTGGAGTTTGGTGTTCAGTACACTCTCTGGGTACCGCCTGAGGTCCAGACGCTACGCGGAGTCCTGGTGCATCAACATGGATGCGGCGAAGGTTCCTGCCGATCAGGACTGACAGGGGCCTACGACCTCCACTGGCAGGCGCTGGCGCGGAAGCACCATCTGGCGTTGATGTCGCCCGTCTATGAGCAGCCGGAGGGGGCGGATTGCCAAAAGTGGTGCGACCCCAGAAACGGTTCCGATGAAACGTTCCGGCGCTCTCTAAAAGACCTGGCAGACCTGACTTCCCACCCGGAACTAGAAGATGTTCCGTGGGTTCTGTGGGGGCATAGCGGCGGCGGGCACTGGGCCGGTGGCATGCTGATGCTGCATCCTAAGCGGATTGTCGCCGCGTGGCTCAGGTCGGGGGTTCCCTTGCTTGCAGACGATCGATCAAAACCGATGATACGTCCCCATGTCTGGCCGCAGGAAGCAATTGAAGTACCCATCGTCTGCAATCTGGGGACACGTGAAGGAGTGACGGTTCAGGAAGAGCGATTCGCGGCGGTCTGGCCTGCGAATGAACTTTTCTTTCGCACGACGCGAGCGAAGGGAGCCCTGGTAGCGATCGCGGTGGACCCATTGTCCAGCCACGATTGCGGGAATCAGAGGTACTTAGCCATCGCTTGGCTGGATGCATGCCTGCAAGCCCGCTTGCCAGACAATCCTGAACAACCTCTCCTATCGATGCCGCGGGACGCAGCATGGCTTGCCAATATACCCGATGGGCAAACGGTACCTCTGGATGCTATGCCGCAAGATCAATTCCCGGGCAATCCGCTGGAGGCATCTTGGATTCCTAATGAGTCGATCGCCAAAGCCTGGGCCGAGTATCAGAAAGACGGCGGTGTGGGCGACAGGACGCCGCCTCCGGCTCCGCACAAAGTCACAGTGACTCCGGAAGGACTGCTGAGCTGGGATTGCGACGCGGACTTGGAAAGCGGCCTTTCCCACATGATCCTCCTACGTCAAGGGAAACCAATCGCGGAAGTGAGGGCGGCCGGCAACCATCCGTTTGGACGACAGGTTCTTCAGGGACTGCAGTACAGCGACACCCCCGCGTTGCCGCTGACACCGATGACCTACGCGATCCCAGATTTTTCGGCTGGCACCGAAGAGCAATATCAAATCATCGCGGTCAACACGGCAGGTCTTCAATCGGCTGCCACGACCGCCTTACCGAGAGCTTCTCAATGATGCCAGGAAGCTCGCCGCGACGCGCGAACGCTATGGCTGATATTCCTTTCCCTCGCATATACCGCTGAAGGCGGTCGAGTGATCATGATTGAAAGAAAACAACTGGGCCAATCCGATCTGATGCTGTCGCCACTTGGCATTGGAGCTTGGGCTATCGGTGGGGCTGGCTGGGCTTTCTCGTGGAGCCATCAGGATGATCGAGACAGCATTCGCGCGATTCACGAAGCGCTTGATTCAGGTATGAACTGGATCGATACGGCCGCTGTCTATGGACTAGGTCATAGCGAACAAGTGGTGGCACAGGCATTGGCCTCCTACGGCGGACCGCGACCTTACGTTTTCACCAAGTGCGAGCGTAGCTGGGATGCGGATCGGCAGATTGTAAAGTCATTGAAGAGCGAGTCGATTCGGAGGGAATGCGAGGATTCGCTTCGACGCCTCCAAGTCGACACGATCGATCTTTATCAGATCCATTGGCCGGAACCTGACGAGGATATCGAAGAAGGCTGGCAGACACTCCTGGAGTTACAGCAGGCCGGAAAGGTTCGCTGGATTGGTGTCTCGAACTTCCATGATCAACAGATGGCACGCATCTCGCCGATAGCTCCAATTACCTCTCTTCAACCCCCTTACTCGCTGATCCGCCGCGAGATCGAATCTGAAACTCTTTCGTACGTCCAGTCTCATGGCATAGGCGTCCTGGCGTATTCTCCCATGGGATCTGGATTGCTGACGGGCGCGATGAGCCGCGAACGGATCGCTCTTTTACCTCAGGACGACTGGCGTCGTCGAAGCGTGCATTTCCAGGAACCTAGGCTGACCCGCAACCTCGCCATTGCACAAAAAGTAGTCGAGGAAGCCGAGCAACTGGGCCGCACAGCAGCGGAAGTGGCGCTGGGATGGGTACTCGCCCATCCGGCAGTCACTGCAGCCATTGTGGGACTGCGGTCAGCAGATCAGGTTGCCGGAGTCCGAGGAGCGCTGGAGTGGAAGATTCCGGCTGATGTGCGTCTTCGATTGGATCAAGTCAGCCAGATGGACTGATGGAATAGGAAACTTCCGCAGTTGCTCGGTTGAGGAATCGGCCGTGGAATGGCCTTAAGGAATCACCATCGCTAACCATCGAACAATCGGTCTAGCTGACCTACCAGCTTCTCCAATGCGCGTGCCCGATGGCTCAGGCAATTCTTGACCATCATTCCCAACTCTGCGAAAGTCTTGTGGTATTCGGGCAATTCAAAGTAGGGATCGTACCCGAATCCAGCGACTCCTCGCGGCTCCTTTGTGATCCGACCATGGCACTCTCCCCGAGAACTGGCGACGATGGTGCCATCAGGTTTTGCGACTGCTGCCGTACTGACATAGAAGGCAGCTCGCTGATGCTCCGGTACTCCGTAGAGCTGTTCGATTAGTTTGGCGTTGTTCCGTTCGTCGGTAGCCCCCGGGCCAGCGTACCTCGCTGAAAAAACGCCTGGTGCGTTTCCCAGCGCGGCAACACAAAGACCGCTGTCCTCCCCCAGCGTCCACAGCCCAGATGCCTTCGCGTAGTAGGTCGCCTTGATCTTTGCGTTATCTAGGAAATCATTGCCGGATTCCTCAGGCGCTTCCATGGGAGGCAAATCGGCCAGGCTGACCAATTGCCACCCGAGCGGTTCCAGCAGCGCAGCGACTTCTCTCTTCTTCTTGACGTTTCCGCTCCCGACCAGCAATTTCTTTCTCTTCAAGTCGTCCACTTTTTGGCTTTCTCCATAGGATCGGGCAAGTCAAGGCGCTTTCCGATGGCCTCGACCACCTCGTCACTGGTGATCTCAAGAATTGCGGTAGCATCGGCGCGACGACGTTGTCGGCTGGAGCCGTCATAGAAGCGATTCTGTAACGCGATATCATCACGCCAGTAGGGTCCACTGCGATGCGGTAAGGTAGGCCCGAACAGGGAGACGCTGGGGCGGCCTAGCATGGTAGCGACATGAAGGACCGAAGTATCGCCAGATAGGACTAGGCGAGCTTTTGAGACCAAAGCAGCAGCCTGAACCAGCGTGGTCGCGGGTGCGAGAGTTGCATGACCTTCACTGGCCGCGACTGCCTGCTGTGCCATCTGCAGTTCTTTGTCGTTCCCCCAGAGCACCATGGTTTTCCAGCCTGCATCCTTCCACATCCTGCCGGCCACCTCGCCAAACCGCTGCGGGGACCAATTTTTCCCAGGCCAAGCGCTCCCAGGATTGAAGAGCAGATACTGTCGCTCGCTGAGCCCCAGCTGATCTAGCGTGGACCGAGCCCAATCACGATCTGCCTGGGGTACCTGCCAGCCAAAGTCGAGTGATTCCAGTGAGGCACCAGCTGCCTTCGCTAACTGAAATTGCTTATCGATCATATGGCCATCTCCCACCGCTACCCGATGGTTGTACCACCACCATGCTGCCTCACGAGACTGAGTATGGTCGAAGCCGATTCGAATCTTCGCACCGCTCAGCCAAGTCAAAAGCGCGCTCTTGAACAGGCCCTGCGGGTCGATTGCGAAAGTCGGAGAAAAACTCCTCAATTGCCCTACGACCTGCCTGAGCAGCTGGGGTCGCTTAAGAAACCCTTTCGGCAAACGTATCACCTGATCGATATCGGGATGATGCTGAAGAAACTGAGACGCAGCGCAGTCGACCACCCAGAGAACCTTGGCCTGCGGCCAGTGATGCTTGAGGGATCTCAACATCGGAAAGGTCAGCAGGTTGTCGCCAATCGCGCTCAGTCGCGTGATCAGAATACGTGGCGATTGGATGTCGCTTGGAGTCATGGAAGGTTCCTGGTAGATGAGCGATGCGTCACCCCGAAGATCAGCAGGCATCTTCCCTGGCACTTTCTATCTTGAGCAGAGCGTATCGTTTTTTGCCGCTTCGGATCACCGCAACCGACTCGCTTGCCAGATCCGATCGCCCCAACATCCTGTCGACCTGGTCGACGCGACGATTGTTGATGGCGATCGCCCCCTGCTCGATACTTCGCCTAGCTTCCCCTTTGCTTTTGGCTAGGCCCGTTGCGCATAGCCCTTCGATCAGGCTGACCGACTGTGTTTCCCACATCGGCTGTGGAAACGCGGCGCTGGGAACATCGACGAACAGATCAAGCAGTTCTCGGTCGCTGAAGTTTTCAATCGAGGCGCCCGAGAAAAAGACTTCGGTCGCCTGGCGAGCACGCGCCAGCCCATGACTCCCATGAACCAGCTCGGTTAAATTCTCCGCCAACCGTTTCTGCGCCGCCCGCTCCTGCGGCGACTCCTTCACGCATCGCTCCAATTCAAGAATCTCTTCCTGAGTCAGATCCGTAAGGAAACGGAGGCCGCGGGAAACGTCGTCGTCGGCAACATTGATGAAATACTGATAAAACGCATAAGGGCTGGTTTTGTCGCTATCCAACCAGACCGCGCCCCGTTCCGTTTTGCCCATTTTCCGACCATCCGAGGTCAAAAGCAGTGGGCAGGTCAACCCATGCAGGGAGATCCCGTGCATCCTCCTTGCCAAATCGATGCCGGCAGTGATATTGCCCCATTGATCACTTCCACCGATCTGAAGACGGCAGGTATGCTCCTTGGCCAAATACGCGAAATCATATGCCTGTAGCAGCATGTAACTGAACTCCGTAAAGCTCAATCCCCCATCCTGCCGCTCCAGCCTCTGCTTCACGGAATCCTTCGTCAGCATGACATTGACCGGCACGTTTTTGCCGACATCGCGCAGAAAGTCGAGGAACGAAAAGTCTTTCATCCAGTCGAAATTATTGACCAGCGAAGCAGCCTGAGCTCCTTCAAAGTCCAGGAACCTGCGCATTTGCTGCTGAAGACCCGCGACGTTCTTTGCGAGCGTCTCCTTGGAAAGCAGGTTGCGCTCTTCACTCTTTCCGGACGGATCACCTACCATCCCAGTTGCGCCTCCAACCAGCGCGATCGGACGATGCCCCGCTTGTTGGAAGCGCCGCAGAAGCACCAGAGGCAACAGGCTTCCGACATGCAAGCTGTCACTGGTGGGGTCGAAACCGGCATAGACGGAGGTCGGCTGCTTGAGAAGTTCCTGCAGTGAATCATGCCCGGTGGTCTGATGGATCAGGCCCCGCCACTGCAGATCTTCCAGAATCTTCTCCAAACTTCCATGGCTCATGCCATCTCCTCCATCCTTGACGAAAAACACACGGACGAACGCCTCCTCAGGCGCGAAGGCGGGGATCTGAAATCAGGCTATTTTTATACTCGACCAAAGACGGGAATCGAAGAACAGACCGGTTAACGATCGCACGGAATGAATGCATCGCACCCTATGGCCATCGGCTTTCAGCCCCCTAGGAGGTCGCCCAGACTTCTCCCGGACGATGCTTCAGCGCGCAGTGCAATTTCAGCAAACCGCATGTCTTCCCGGCGCGTCACCTTGATATTCCACGGGGAACCCTCGACCAGCCGTACGGGGTACCCGGCATGCTCCAACAGCTGCGATTCATCCGTCGGTGACAAGTCACCTCGCATCCCGTAAGCTCGCTCCAACCATTCGCGTCTTGCTACCTGGGGCGTTTGAGCCTGCCAGAGTCGGTCGCGGGGAACTGTTTGTGAGACTCGCCCCTCTTCGTCGCTTCTTTTAACCGTTCCATGGATCGGCTGTGCCAGGATTGCCGCTCCGTGCTCGATCGCCTGCTGAGCGACAGAATCAAAGGCCTTGCGGGTCAGGCAGGGTCTGGCAGCGTCGTGCACCGCCACCCACTGGATTTCCGATCGAATCCTTTCCAGCCCCCGTTGGACGCTTTCCCAACGCTGCTCCCCCCCCAAGACCCAATCGATTCCTAGCATTGCCATTGTCCCCGACCATTGCTCACGCACAAACTCTTGATCGGTGGGATGGACGATCAACACGATTTGCCGAACCAATGGATGCCCCACGAAGACCTCAGCAGCGTGCTGCCAAAGCGGTTTCCGGTCTATTTTCTGGAACACCTTTTTGAGTGGCCCACCACCAAACCGTTCACTCCTGCCGGCCGCAGCCAGTAAGACTCCCAAAGATTGTTCCATGGCGATAATGCACCTGCCCACAGAGTGAAGACCGAAGGTTTCGGGAAAAACCGACTTTTTTTGAGAAAAACAAAGAAAAAAGCGAGCAGAATGCTTCGCCATCCCAGAAGATTATAGGGTCGGGAAGCCTAGGCCGGGTTCAGAGTCCATTGTTCTCCTTCATTACTTTTTCTGGTTCGGCACACTTCCCATAATCTTTTTAGGAGTTGTTGGTATGAAGAAAAGAATGGGAATTCAGGGAGGCTTCACTTTGGTGGAGCTGCTGGTGGTGATTGCAATCATCGGCGTGCTGGTAGGCCTTCTTTTGCCTGCCGTTCAGGCAGCTCGCGAAGCTGCAAGACGCATGCAGTGCCAAAACCATTTGAAGCAGTTCGGTCTGGCCGCATTGAACTTTGAAAGCTCGTTCAAGTTCCTGCCACCGACGCAGCACACAACCATCAAGACGCTGGCTACGGGAGCCAGGAACACGTATTCCTCAGGGGCCACCGCCCAGGCACTGATGCTGCCCTATTTTGAGCAGTCGAATAAATACAACCTGTTCGACATGGACTACAACGTCAACAGCGATGCGGCGATCGCGCCCGGCATTCCCGCGAAGGCTGGCGCGAATAATGCAGCGCGCTTTGGCGATGTGCCAGTGTTTCTCTGCCCGTCCGATCCGTCGACTGCCAACTACTTCAACGCAGGACGTCTGAATTACATGGCCTGTATTGGTGGCGCCAACATGCGCGGCGGCACCTCGATCGACGGCATTTTTGCGATTCCCTACCCGGTCAACGGAGAGGAAATGCAGGGCCCCAAGATGAGCGACGTGATCGACGGAACTTCGAACACCGCGATGTTCGCGGAAGTGATGCGTGGCAGTTTGCCATGGAATGCAACCAACCAGTTCAATAACACTACCGCCTTTATGTCGACGACCGCCTTCCCGGCAGCTCGACTACTGGATGGTCGGCAGGTACCACAATGCCTTCCTGGTGCTCCTTCCACCACGGGATCTTGGATCCGCTACGGCGGGCATCAGTACTACCGGAACCTCCCTCAGAACTTTGTTTATTCTCATACCCTGCCACCCAACTGGAACGTCGATCGCAAAAACCCCGCTTCACAGCGCTACAATTGCGGAACGACCAGCTACACCGTTGCACATATCGCCGCTTCCAGCTACCACGCGGGAGGCGCGAACATGTGCATGGCAGATGGCTCGGTCCGCTTCGTCGGCGACCGGATCGAATTTCCGGTCTGGCAGGCTCTCGGTAGCCGCGCGACCGGTGAAACGTTTGACCAGCCCGAGTGATCATTGGTTCCGTACACAATCGCTAGGATGCCAACGGAGTTCTCATGGGCTCCGTTGCCCTCTCGACAAATCGAAGTCCATTTTGAGGGTTCTCATGCTCCGTCAAATGAATCGCTTTGCATTGATCGTGACCATTACTTGTGCCGGAGTCTCCGCCTTCGGCTTGACAGGTTGCTCCAAACAGGCTGCTAAGCAATCATCTGCTCCCCAAGGACCCTCGATCAACGATGGATTGACCGACCTACGTGACATGCTGAAGGAGGCGGCCGCTAGCAACACCGCTCCTCCCACATCCCAGGAAGAAATGGTTGCCTTCGACGCCGTCCATCCCGTAGCTGGTGCGTTCATCCAAAGTGAACAGATCATCTATGTCTGGGGATCGGCACTGAAGCCCAACGGCGGTTCGGCACAGAAAGTGGTCGGGTACGAACCGACGTGTACAACGACGGGGGGGCAGGTGCTGCTGGAGAACGGTGAAATCAAGCAGGTATCTGCTGCCGAATTTCAACAGCTTCAGAAATAAACCGGTAGCCGAAGATCGACGTTTGCGAAAGTCTCCTTCGTGGTTCTGATCCGGCCAGCTGCAGAGAGACTCTGCTGATGGAGTCCATGGCTCGATTGCGCGATCAGGTCCCTAAGCCGACAAGAACAGCCTTAAGCGATGGATCGCGAGCCTTTCGATGAAGCTCTTCGAGTGGTTGCGTCGTCTCGACGGACCGAGCAACGTAAATGATCGATAAACGATACACGCCGAGCCGTTCGTGGTCGAAGGAATCCGCATCCATTGAGTCTTGTTACGAGCACGAGCACGAGGACTTCGCCAGAACACATGGCAACCAGAGAATTGTTCGGGCATTGTCGCTGAGAACTCCCACCCGGGGCTGTCTCAACAATCCCGGATCGCTAGATGGCTGGATACTCGTTGAACTAAGAAATTAACTCGTGAACAACCCTCGCCCCCTCCACACCGGAAAGGCGAACGTCCAGGCCCTGGAATCGCACGCTGAGCTTTTGGTGGTCCAACCCCAATTGGTGCAGCAGTGTTGCGTGGAAATCATGAACGTGCACCGGTTGATCGACTGGCCCAAAACCCAGATCATCCGTTTGGCCATGAATCAGTCCCGGGCGGAAACCGCCGCCTGCCATCCACATGGTGAAAGCTTCGATATGGTGATTCCTCCCTGTAGATTCCCGCACCTCACCCATTGGCGTGCGTCCAAACTCACCGCCCCAGACGACAATTGTATCCTCAAGCAATCCACGCCGTTTCAGATCCTGGACTAATGCCCAGCATGGCTGATCAATCTCTTTGCAGATCGATGGCAGATGCGTCTCGAGGTTTTCGGTTGCCCCACCATGATGGTCCCAGTTGGTGTGGTAGAGCTGGATGAAACGGACACCTCGCTCCACCAAACGCCGGGCCAGCAGACAGTTACGAGCGAACGACGTTTCCTTGGGATCTTTGATACCGTAAAGCTCCAACGTCTCGGCAGTCTCCTCAGCCGTATCCATCAGTTCGGGCGCACTGGCCTGCATGCGGAACGCCATTTCGTAGCTGTCGATACGAGTCTGAATCTCAGGGTCACCCGTCTCTTTTTGCCGTCTTTCATTGAAGCGCCGAACGACATCAACCACCTGTCGTTGCTGGATCTGCCGATCTAGCGACGGATCGGAGGGAGTAGGTGAAGAGAGATTGAGGATCGGATCTCCAGCGCCTCGTAGCGGGACTCCCTGAAAACTGCTGGGGAGCATCCCACTGGTCCAAAGGATAGCCCCTCCACGCGGGCCCCTCGGTCCGCTTTGCAGTACAACGAACCCAGGAAGTTGCTGACTTTCGCTTCCCAAACCGTAGGTGATCCAGGCCCCCATGCTTGGTCTGCCGAACAGCCCGCTACCGGTGTTCATGAAAAGCTTCGCAGGAGCGTGATTGAACAGATCGGTCTTCATGGTTTTTACGAGGCACAGGTCGTCGACCATTTTTGCGGTCCAGGGAAGCAGGTCACTGACCCAGGTACCCGTTTCGCCTGCGCGCCGGAACTGCCGCTTGGGTGCAAGCAACTCGGTGCGATGGCTACTTCCCATAAACGCGAACCTCTTTCCAGCAATCAGACTCTCCGGAATGGGCTTGCCATTCCATCGATAAAGCTCCGGCTTGTAATCCCACATCTCCAATTGACTGGGACCCCCAGCCATGAATAGGAAGATCACTCGTTTTGCACGTGGCGGGAAATGCGGTTCTCTTGCCGTCAATGCGGGATTTGCCGACGCGATGCCGGATCCGGCAAGCAGATGCGCTAAACCGATGCGGCCAAGCCCAACGCCACAATGCTGAAATAAGTGTCGCCGAGTCCCATGCCAGGGAGCTTCCGACTGCATCAGTCGCATCGTTTTCAGGTCGGCTCGCTGATTCATTTCTTCGTTCCCTATAATGGCAACCGCATCGGAGCCCGCACCAATCCCTCAGTCTTGATTTATTCCCTGGTGATCGCTTCGTCCAGGTTGAGAAGAATTCGAGCTTGCGTCCAGCGGTCCAGACCTTCCAACTGGGAGAGCTCCCACAGATCGGGACGGCGGGATGTCGTGACACGTAGAGCTGCGGCTATCCCCTCCCGCTCAATCCTGTCCGCCATCGCCTCAGCCAATTCCACATGCGCTGGATCGTTCAGCAGCGTCAGTGCCTGCAGAGGAGTGTTGCTTCTCAGGCGTCGAGTGCAACTGCTGGCGGCGTCTGGGGCGTCGAAAACGGAATTGGCGGGGGCCGGGGTAGCGCGGTAGCAGAAAGTGTAAAGGCCTCGCCGAAACCGGTCCTCCCCATGGCTCAACTTCCAGCTCTGCTTCCCCTGCCCCTGGTTCAAGATACCGTCGGGGATGGGCGGAAAGACCGAAGGCCCGCCCACCTTGCGGCTCAATTGCCCGCTAGCCGAAAGCAGAGCATCCCGCACCAGTTCCGAGTCTAACCGCAGTCGATTTTGACGGGACCACCATTGATTTAGTGGGTCCAGCTGATTGGAATCTTCGCGGAGTACCGACGACTGTCGATAGGTACGGGAAGTCACGATCAATCGATGCAATCGCTTGACGCTCCACCCCTGCTCCTGCCACGTGACCGCCAGCCAATCCAGAAGTTCTGGATGAGTCGGAAAAGCGCCGGTGACGCCGAAGTCATTGTCAGTGGTCACAATGCCAGATCCGAAAAACTGCTGCCAGAAGCGGTTGACCAGAACACGCGCGGTCAGCGGATTGGCAGGATCAACCAGCCAGCGAGCCAGATCGAGGCGCGAGGGCTGGCTGACCGCCGCAAAAGGATGCAAAACTTCTGGTGTACCAGGCGTCACCAAGTCCGCCGGTCGTGTGAAATCCCCCTTGATCAACAAATGAGTCGCCCGAGGCTCCTTACGCTCCTTCATCACCAAAGTAGTAGGGATTTCCTTGCGCTTTTGCTCCAGCTCCTGCAGATGCTTCTCCAGTTGGAGGAACTCTGCATCGGATTTCCCGGTGTGATGGAGGTAGAGTTGTCTCCGTTGCGCAGGATTCCTTTTCCCAGATTCCACGCCCAGTATCTTCTGGATTGCCTCTGGTAGCGCCTTTTTTTCCGACTCGTCCAGTCCTGCCTCCCAATTCTCAATCGCCTGTTTCGACGCTTCCATGCGAGTAGCCAGTTGGCTCTCAGTCGCGTCGATCTCTCGCTTGATCTGATCCGGATCCAGACCAGGAACTGCGACGGGAATCGTAGGTTCATCCTGATTGTTGAAGAAGCTAAATACTTGGTAGAACTCTCGCTGTGTCAGAGGGTCAAACTTATGGTCGTGGCATTGAGCACAGCCGAGCGAAAGCCCCAACCAAACCGTTCCAGTCGTGGCGACTCGATCAAATACACTATCAATCCGAAACTGTTCGACGTCGATTCCTCCCTCCTGGTTGATGGGAGTGTTGCGATGGAATCCAGTTGCGACGATCTGTGACTGCGTCGGCTCCGGAAGCAGATCCCCGGCGATCTGCTCGATCGTGAATTGATCGAATGGCATGTCGTTTTGAAACGCGCGAATCACCCAATCGCGATAAGGCCACATCGACCGAGCTCCGTCGATCGAGTAACCGTTGCTGTCTGCGTATCGAGCTTGATCCAGCCACCAGCGAGCCCATTTTTCACCGTAGGATGCCGACACCAGCAATCGATCCACCAGATGCTGGTAGGCAAGGTCAGGATTCCGCTGGTACTCCTCCAGAAACAGGTCCAATTCATCCGATGTCGGAGGCAGCCCCACCAGATCCAGACTGACTCGTCGCGCCAGCGTCTCAGGCAGCGCTTCCGGCGATCTCTGAAGCCCCAAGGGCTCAAGTGATCGATCGATCCATGCATCAATCGGATGATCGGCTTTCGAATCGGGAAGCTCCCACCTGGCCGGCCGTTCGAAGGCCCAGTGGTCCGCGTACACTGCCCCGTCTTCAATCCACTCTTCTAGGAGCCGACGCTCTTCCATCGTCAACGCTTTACCGCTTTGCGGCGGCGGCATCACCAGATCGGGATCGGAAGAATGGATCCGGTCCACCAAGCTGCTTTCCTCTGGTTTGCCTTGTCGAATCGCACCCGCCCGCTCCGCCTCCTCTCGAAGATCCAGTCGGAGGTCGGCTTGGCGATGGTTGGCATCCGGGCCATGACAGGATAGACAGCGATCGGCTAGCAGCGGCCGGATCGTCTGCTGAAAATGGAGCTTTTTTGCCGCATCCCGGTCGTTTGATCCTCGAATTGTCTCATGCCCCAACACAAGGTTAGGCCCATAAGCCAAAAGCATGGCGGGAATGAAGACGATCCAAGCAGCATGCATGTATCTAACCTTTCGCTTCCTTGCTGTTGGAGTGATCGCCGACATCTTTTTTTCTCTCACTAAGTGAAGTGAGTCTACCTGTAGGTTGGGAGCCAGCCGAGTTGGATTGAGTTGAACCGAAAGCCGATTCAAGCCTCCACTTCGCACCATTCCGTTTGCTACTCGCTCCGCTCAAACCTCCATGATTGTATGCTAGCTGGCCGCCCCGCTGGATTCGATCCAACAAGCCGGAATGCTGGACGCACCCTGGGATCCCTGTCGGATGGTGCATTCCGGAATTTTTACCCTTCCAATCGATCCCCATTCAACCTCCCTAAATCGTTCGTCACAACCAAAAAAGGTGGCAAGTTCCAGCCGAAATCCGACTTGTGTTCTCCTCCCCCTGGACTTGCAGCAGTCGAGGAGTAGGCTATAATTTCTGATCTCGTAGGACGTGGCTTCGGCTTCGTCCTTCTGGGGTCGTAGCTCAATTGGTTAGAGCACCGGCCTGTCACGCCGGAGGTTGCGGGTTCGAGCCCCGTCGGCCTCGTTGTCATGAACCCAGCGGTATCGAGTGATCCGCTGGGTTTTTTTGTCGAAACTCCTCTCGAGCTTTACGACATCCGAACGTCTTCCACACTTTGGTGGTGGATCGGCGCCCCTCCCAGCGAAATCAGTATCCAAGCGGGAGATGCGGAGCCTGCCAGAATGAAGCGATACCGCTCCAGCCGCGACTTCCAAAAAAGCAGGGATCCGCCAGCTAGCCCCAAAAGAATCGCTACGACAGACTGTCTTACCGAGACTTCTGGAGTGCCCATGGTGCCAAGTATACCAACTGCAGTTTTGGCCGATCCGACTCTGCAGATCAACTTCGACGCCAGCTCACCGCAACCTTCCCCTGAGCCACCTGACCTAATTCATCACGAATTACGTAGACGAAGGACTGGTAATCGCTGAGCGACCCAGGGCGGAAAATCAATTCCTGCGACTCCAAATCGACCGCGACATAGGAGTCGCCATAGCTGGGCCAGCTCACCCATTCGGACGGCGCGTTGGGATCTCCAACAGCCACCAATTCCAAGCGGCCACCTCTTGGACTGAAGTCATTAGCCAAGACGTTCAAACGGACAGAAGCTTCAATGGGCCCGAACTCGAAGAAGTCATTCCCAGCAACCGGAGCCCCTTCCGATGCAGGGACGACTACCGAAATTGTCCCCGAAGCGTAGGTGGAGGTGACTCCAAGGGTGGTGTAAAGAAAGGCAAAGACATTCAAGGTGACACCCTCAGGCGCGGAATAACCCAAGGCTGGCAAATAAGTCAGATCCGCGAGAATCTGATTCACCTGGGGTATGGAACCCGTTATCCATGCTCCATCGGGAAAAATAGGATAGAACGTTGCGTCTGTTGCAATCACCTCGCTTTTTAGCGTACCGGCATTGGAAAGACCGTAGGGCGGATCGCTGAAAGCAAAGCGCAAATAAATCCCAACCGTGTCCTCGGCAGCCCCCGTGTGGTCAATCCGAATAAGTCCCTGCCCAGACTCATCGCGGAACAACACTTCCGTCCCGGGTGCACTTCCGATCGCAGGTCCGCTGATCGCAAGACCAAAAGAAGGCACTTCGTCTGGAACCACTTGGTATGTGATCGAGACGGTAGCGGTCGAAGTGCGTCCAAAATCATCGGTGATCGTGTAGGAAAAGAGATCGAAGTTGCGGAACTGCCCGGAGGGCGTGTACCGCAACAGGGTAAGGCCGCTGGCATCCTGCACCACGTCGATGGTGCCCGAAATCCCCTGAGTGACTGAATCGATTCGAATGTTCTCGCCAACGTCGTTTGCAATTACGTCGATCTCGATCGCGGGTAGCTCGGTCGCGTTGATGGAAAAGACGCCATTGCCAAAGTCTTCGTTAGCGATCAGCGGAGTCATGAAATCAACGGAGTCTCCGGCATTCAATCGGTTGATCACCAACATCGCATCGAGAGGCGTAACCCAGCGATTCCCCGTCACATCAACCATTCGTAGGTCAGCCGAATCCTCGGCTCGTGCGGGAAGAAGCATCGAAGGCTGTTGATTCAGATGATTAATCACCAACAATGCATCTATTGGTCCCATGGATCCATCGTCATTGGTATCCATTGGCCGCTGATCGTTGTGAAATATTTCAATCCCAGGTTCAGCGAATTCCAGACCAAAACCACGATCGACGATATCCCATTCCATCCCCTCCCACTCGAAGGTATAGAACATCTGGTCGCTCCGCCCGTCCGCCGGCATGCGCGCCCGAAGCGATGCAAGTTCCATCGATTGCAGGTCCACCCCAAGTTCCGTGTCGATCCACTGTGCCACCTCGATGGCCATCGCTGAGCGAGGATCATCGGCGGGAAGTTCACCTACCACCTGGCCGCGAACCATCGAGACCGAAAAAAGCTCGATGTCACTGGCCATCGTCCAACGCGGTTCCAAATTCTCTATCCGAAAGCTATGCAACCGACGCGAAGTCTGGGCCGAAGAAATGTTTTTCGATCGGAGCCCAAGCAAGCCGTGAAGAAGAGCTTTGAGTATCATGGCGGCTACCCTGACGCGAGACACAATGAAGGACCCTACTAGGTAGGCTAGCCAACGACGATTGCACGGCAAGTCACTATGCTCCGATTTCGTCAAGAAAAAAAATTGAATCGCGGCCGGAGGATACTGACAGCATGGCATAGAGGGTGCGAAAAAACCAAATCATGAGGATTTGATAAGATAGGCAGGATGAAACCAAACCAAGCCGCCAAAAGGCATACGCTCGCATCCATGCCATCCTGCTTCTCGCAGCACCCACTGCGTGGCGGATATGAGCCTTAATGTAAATCTCTATTCGCTCGATAGGAAGCACCGAGCTTTCGGAAGCTTCCAACGAACCGATGGGAACTATCGCCACTCGCGACGGTTGAATCAGGAATTTTCTTCCTCATCCTCTGCTGGCTGGGTGCCTTCCAGATCTTCCTCCAGTCCAGTCGGCATGATCGAAGGTGGAGCGGGCCGTTTGTCCCCTACTGGTTCTTCCCCGATCTGCGAAGTCTCTCCGGAGGGGACTCGCACAACCGCCGCCAGGGTGTCTCCTTCGTCGAGACTCATGATCCGAACCCCTTGCGTGTTGCGTCCGATCACACTGATCTCCCGCACCAGGACGCGTTGTACTTTTCCACGGGAGGTCATCATGATCAATTCGTCGCTGTCATCGACTCGGGAAATCGCGACGACACGGCCGTTCCGCTTGGTGGTCTTGATGTCGATCACACCCATGCCACCGCGACGCTGTGTCCGGTAGCGATTGGACGAACTGACATCGTCAGCATCTTCTGGCTCTCCAGGCGTCGCATCGCCTCCATCG
>JBIINB010000193.1:0-6860 GCA_044337705.1 Pirellulaceae bacterium
AGGCGATCCTGCTGCTCCATGGAAAGTTTCTGGAAGTTCCTTGCGATGGGAAGCACCCAGTCATCGGGCAGGGAGAGGGGACGCCCAGCAAGCACGATCTCCAAAAGCCAGTCCTCCAGCGCTGCGGAGCGATCGTTCTGACGGTTCAATTCGACGCCGACGGTCTGTTGCCATCCTGCCTGGTTGACCCAGGCTCGTCCCAGGTCTCCTGCGAGCTGTCGCGATTGCGGTGCATTGCGAGCTTCCGCGAGAAGGTCCATCTGAAATGAGCCAGTTCCTTCGGCCCATTGCGGGTGTTCGATCAGTGCGTCGATGATGGCGATTCGCACTCCAGGTGTAGCTTGCTTCCAGAGGGAATTGAGAGCTTCGCCCGGAGGAGGCGCGTCGCTTTGAAAACGAAGTAACTGGAGAGCGACCTGTTGCTGGCGCTGCGATCCGGCAGACCAAGGTTGCAGCCATTGGGATGCCTGGGGATGGCGAATCAGAGCGAATCTCGCGGCATGGGCCAGCATCGGGTCCTGCTGATGGATCAGCGCCAGATCCATCAGCGTCTCTGGCGCGCCGCAGCGAAGCATGGCCGCCGCCTCCAGCATCGCTCGCAGTGCCAGAGGATCTGTTTCCACACGTAACTGCTTTTCCACCGTCGGGATCGCCTGCTTCCATCGCCGCTGGCCTGCGACCAATGCCGCAGCATGCCGGAGGGATGGGACCTCCTGCGACAGGAAGTGGTGGATCGATTCGATCGCCTCTGGAGAATCATCTGCCGATGCCCAAAATGCCGTGAGCCGCTGGGAGGCAGAGGTCTGCGAATCCATGGCCTGACGGCGCCACGCTGATCGGCGAGGTTCCGTCGACTGAAGGAGAGCCAGTCGGCGGATCCATGGTCTACAGTCCTCGATCGCCTCGACCGATTGCAGATTGGCTGGCGGAGGCAGGCTACTGCGTCTGCTTTTGGTTTCTGCAGCAGTGAGCCGATAGATGGCCCCTTGAGCGATTTCCTGATCGACTCCTGAGCTGGGGCAGCAAAGATCGTACCAGCCGCCTGTGTCGATCACCAACAGACTGCCGTCGGCATCTTCCAGAAGATCGGTTGGGTGGAAGTCGATCCGGTCGGATTGCAGCAGCGGGACCTCTTCCGTACGGTAACTGGCTCCTTGGGCGATCAGGCGATGAGCGGTGACCTGGTGCAGATTGAACGAAGAGGAGACCAGCCAGCCGTGCTGGGTGGATTCTCCCAGAGAGTCGACCAGTCGATGGTCTTCCAGTCGCAGCAGTCCGCTGGGTGCTGCGGGGCCCAGATGGGTCATGATCGGCAGTAGAGGGCCAGTCCGGGGGTGACCTTGCAGGACGCCGTGATCCTTTCCGTAGACGCCACCATAGACGGCATGCGCGATGCCATCGCGACGGCCGTTGCCTGGGTGCTGAAGGAAGGTGCTCGTGAAGAACCTGTCGCCAGGGCTGGAAAATGCAACTTCGACCGGATTGTCCATCCCACCGGTCATCACCGCTTCGATGGGGCCACCTTCCCATGGTCTTCGAAAAATGTGCGACGCCGTCGTCTTCAGTATGTCGCCATCGCGCGTTTCATGCTGCTGCTCGGCAAACGCTCCTTTGCACCAGTAGATCCAGCCGTCGGTACCCAGATAAGGACCATGGAGGTCGTTGGCGCAGTGGGTGAGCGTTTTTCCGTCGAACCAGATCGATCGATTTTCGCACTGTCCATCCCCATCGAGATCGTCGAACCTCCATATCTCGGGCGGCATCGCCACCAGGATGCTATCTCCCATGCAAAGTACCCCTTCCGGAAATCCCAGTTGTTCGGCCGCAACGATTCTGCGATCGAATTTTCCGTCGTCATCGTCATCGACCAGTCGTATCATTCGGTGCGGACGGGTGACTGTCTGTTCCTGGACGTTCCCGGATACTCCTGCCGACTCAATCACCACCAGCCTTCCTTGGGAATCCCAGTCGGCAGCGATGGGCCAGCGGGTCAGGTCGTTCCCGGCAGCAAGTTCCAGCTGGAGTCCCGGCGACGGCTTCAGGGAGGCGATCGGAAGCGACGGCTTGGCATCGGGCCTTGGATCCGTCGCCATCGACGAAATCCCACTGAGAAACAGATAAAGCACAAAAAGGCAGATTGTGCGAATCGGTCGAAGGAAGTGGTCCATGGCACAGGATCCTGAAGGATTTGATTTGGCAACCAGGAGATCTGTATAGCAGGTGAATCTTATTCAGCTTTTTCCATTGTTGCATACTCTGATTCGAGTTCGCACTCTGCTGCCCGATTCATGGTGGCTTGGCGACCCAGGGAATGCGGTCGCATCGCTCGAAAAGAAGCCTGGAACTGCAATTCGCACTGCGGCTGTGTTGTAAGTCTGGCCTTGAGCCGCCGAACGAAGGTCGCGGGATCCAATTTGTCGGCATGCAGTTGGCGATTCCGAGGCAAGGGAGCCACTCCATCTCCATATGCCCCAGTCTTCAGGGCATTACAGACGACTTGGGTTAAGATCACAGGTCCTGCCACGATGGATGCAGAATCGGATGAATCTCGGGGTGATGGAGGTGGATCTGCCAGACATGGCTCTTGCGGAGGTCCTCTGCGTCGACATTTCCCAGCCAGTTTGCTTCTTTCAAAGCAGCGAACGCCTTATCCATCCAGTTTTCTTGGGCGATAGGTTCAAACGTCGCCAGTCCCGCGTAAAGTTGACTGATCTGCCAGAGTTGTTCGCTGTTCGGTTTATCTACTGCAAGGAAGCGAGTGACTGCGGACTTCACCTGATCGATGTGGCCAAGCATCAGGGAGCAATAGGCTTGTTTCAGTTCCGCATCAAGGGCTGCGTTGCTTGCTGCATTGGCGATAGCTTTTGGAAAGACTTCAAGGGCCTGTTCATAGCGATGCAGCTTCATCAGTGCTGTCGCTTCGCCGCGCCAGGAGTTTCGGATAGCTTCGAGAACTTCGCGATCGTTCGGCGCGGATTGCAAAAGTGCGTCAACTGAATGCCTCGATTTCTCGTACCAGTTGAGGCTTTCTTCGTATTGCTCGCTCAATTGACAGGAATCGCCTTGGGCTGCATAGCTTTTCGCGAGGTCGATGTGCGAGGTTTTCAGCGACGGGAAGCGTGCGGCGATTTTCTCCCTTGCATCCATGGCTTGTTGATAATAGTCCTTCGCTAGCAGACGCTGGTCCCAGCGCAGGTAGAGGGTCCCGAAATGGTAGAGACTGTTGGCGGTTTCTCGGGTGTAGTCGGGATTCTCGGGATACTGACTTGCCAATCGGGACCGGAGCTCCAGGCTGCGTTCATAACGTCTTTGTGCTTCCTGGAAGTTACGCTGATTGAGATGCTTAGTGCCGACATTGAAGTTAGCGCGCGCCAATTCACGTTGGTATTCGGGAAAGGAGGGAAACCGCTCGACGACCGACTCTAGCTGTTCGCAGATCGACTCCATTTCCGCTAGGGATGCGTCCTGCTGGCCAAAGGTCTCCAGCGTTACAGCGAGATTCATGCGGTACATCAGCATGTTGCGCAAAGTTTCCGGATCATCCGGCTTCTGAAGCAGTACTTGCTGGCCGATGGAGCTGGCTTCTTCAAGGTTTGCAAGGCAATTGGCCTGATCCCCAAGAACTCGCTGGGTGCTTCCCAGATCGTGCAGGGCATCAGCAACTAGGTCTAGTTTCTCCGGATGTAGAAGAGCGAGTGTGCGGCAGTAGCCCAATTTCTTTTGATAGAGCGGTGCGGCCGACTTGGAATTCCCAAGTCGCACATGGGTTTGCGCGAGGGTTGCTGCGTGCGCGGACGCGACATCGAGGAACTCAACCGACTCCTGGGCAAACTTCTCGAAGCGATCGAGCGTAGGTTGGGAATCCTGTAGAATTCGCAGGGCGCTGATGATGTCCCCTGAAATGATATGGGCGGTTGCTCTATTGATAGAAATGATGATCGAGCCGCTACAGATAGAGGGGTCGTTGGGGTGCTCTTCCAAAAGTGTCTGCCAGATCAGGTTTGCCGATTCGAAGGAGTCGGCTGCGTGTTTGAATCTTCCAATCTTCATCTCCAAAAGTCCGACTCGCCGAAATCCCTCAGCCTGAAGCAAGCGGCTTTGGCGATCTTCACCAGTCCTTTCAGCGATTTTTCTCCATCGCTCGCGGATTCGTTCCAGATAACGATTCTCTTCCGGTCCGAGTTTGGGTTTGGATCCGATCAGATATTCAACGGCTTCATCGGTTGCAGCCCGATAGGCATTAAGAATTTCGGTTTCCGCTGATGTCGCGCGCAGCAGATTCTGTTCGGCTTGTGTCCTCAGTTGCTGTTCGTTGGCCGCTGCTAGGTCGGCTCGCTGCTTCTCCAGGATCGCCACCTGCCGCTCCTGCCTGGCAGTCAAAAGACCAAAGGAAGTGCCGACGATGCCGAGAATCAGGGAGCTGGCAACCAGACCCGTCGCGATGACGGCACCGCGATGGCGTTGGAGCAGTTTCCCGAGGCGATAGCTCGGGGTGGGTGGATGAGCGGAGACGGGTTCGCCAAGCAGGTAGCGATGGAGATCCATGGCCATGGCGTTAGCGGTTTCGTAGCGGCGACAGCGATCTTTTTCTATCGCCTTCATCACCACCCAGTCGAGATCATGGCGGAGGATCGTCGCCAATTCCGCGTTGTCGATGCCTCGTTGTCCTACCTGTCCTTTGGGCTTATGTTCCAGGCTCACACGACTGCTTGGTTTGGGTGGGTCTTCCTCGCGCACCAGACGCAACAGTTCCATAAAACCCTTTTCCTGCAGGTCGCTCTGTGAAAACGGAAGGCTTCCGGTCAGCAATTCATAGAGAATGACGCCAAGTGAGTAGATGTCGGATCGCGTGTCGATATCGAGATTGCCGATCGCAGCCTGTTCGGGAGACATGTACATGGGAGTCCCGATGACGGCATCGATCTCAGTCACCATCGATGCATCGGTGAGCAGTCCCCCGGTGGCCTTGGCGATACCAAAATCGATCACCTTCGGGACCGCTTGATCACTGATTTCAGTCACCAGAATGTTGGATGGTTTGAGGTCTCGATGGATGACACCCTTTTGGTGTGCATGCTGAATCGCATCGCAGACATCGATAAAAAGTTTGATCCGCTGCGAAGGGGATAGGTTTTTCGAATCGCAGTAGGCAGTGATGGGAATTCCCTTTACCAATTCCATCACAAAATAGGGGCGTCCCGTTTCGACGCCACCATCGAGCACCTTGGCGATATTCGGATGGTCCATCAAGGCGAGCGCCTGCCGTTCGGCTTCGAATCTCGCCAGCACTTTGCGGGAGTCCATCCCCGGTTTGATCCATTTGATCGCCACCTGTCGCTTTACCGGAGCGATCTGGAACGCCGTCCAGACGCTCCCCATGCCTCCCTCACCCAACAGTTCCCCAAGGCGAAATCGCCCGCCGATCAGTTCGGAGGATAACGGAGATACAGCAGAGGAGTTTGTTTGGTCCGAGCCGGGTTGGGTGAGCAAGTCGTCGGGACTCCATGCCGGAACCGGGGCCATAGTTTGGGTTGCATCTGCACTGCCGGCATGGGAGTCGAGAAGTTGCTGGACATGCATGAGCAGATCGTGGTCTCCCTGGCACATCCGACGGATGTAGGCAGACCGTTCCGCAGCATCGCCAAACCCCATGGCTGCTTCGACAATACCCTCTGCGCGCCGATCCTGCATGAAGCTCACCTAAGGCGATACTATTGAATCAACGACCAATGACAGTCAACCAATCAGGACAACTTGGAGGGCTTTGCATTGATGGACTTCGTCGATCCCCATGGCGGGACGGTGATTCGAAGTCACTAAAGGTACATTCCCAGGTAGCCTTCCCCCTCGTTCAGAGTGTTTTCCAGTTGTTCCAGCCGCTGGCGGGTCTTCGTCAAATCGCCGGCAGCGATGAATCGGTTGAACTCCTGCTCGACTGCCTTATGCACCGTCTCGAACCACCAGGAGAGCATGGAGGCATTGAGCCACTCGCAGTGCTCCCGATTCAGTTGGATCAGCAAATCCGAGCGGATCGCATGGGTATCCGTGGCATCGGTGATCAGGGTGCCTTCGAAATGGAACTCCAACAATCCCAAAGTCAGGTCGTTGGTCAGGTGATAGACGCACTTTGCATGATGGAGATAATATGTGTTGAGGACTCCATGCCGCTCGACCGCCTTCTTGATCCTTAAGATTTTCTCTGCGACCGCAGGAGATGCGTCCAAGGGAACATCCAGTCGCGAGACACTGCGAAGTGGCAGACAGTCGAACGATATCTCTACCCAGCGTTCCATCTTGCAATCCTTGTCCCAGGGTGGGCGGAGCCGGTGGACAGCCCAAGTTCCCCATACTCCCTTTGGCTCATTTTACCCAGTTTTCTGTCGGGGATGGTGGGTGGCAACTGGCCTGGGATACCCCTCGACAATCGGTAAAAACCTTCGCGGGCGCCCTACAGCCGTTGCGATCGCTAAACGGCTCGCCAGAGACCCGAAAAATCACCGATTCCTCTTGGATTCCCTCATCCTCAAGCTTTGGGTAATTGCTACATTTTTCACGGCGTCGAGGAAAACCGTGCCTTTTCGATGGTGGGAAGGCAGGATGCGGTTGGGTTTTGGGTAGGGAGGGGTTGGGGGATGATCGTACCAGTAGGAAAGCGATGCCGCGGGTCGAGGGAACAGCGGCAGGATGGGAGTCAATTGCAGGAGCTGCAATCTGGAGCGGTGGGATCGTCCGCAGGGCTACGGCGAAGGATTGACCCCACCACCTGTGAAAGGGACTATTCGGAGGCCGAGATCGAGTTCATGCAGGCGCTGGACCGTTACAAGAGAACGAATGGTCGGCCATTCCCTACGTGCAGCGAG
>JBIINB010000080.1:0-21424 GCA_044337705.1 Pirellulaceae bacterium
TGGCCGCTATTCGACGCGGCCAATGGAAGCTGATCGGAAAATGGGGTCGAGATCCTCAGGATCCCGACACCAATACCGCTTCGATGATCCCTAGCGAACCGGTTGCCTGGGAACTGTACGATCTTCTCGATGACCCGTCGGAGGAATCGAACCTGGCCGAGGCACAACCCCAGCAGGTAGAGGCCATGAAGCAGTCCCTACTGAAATACCAACAGTCAGCAATGCCACCCCGAAACCGACCAAAACCTTTGAACTTCCAATCGCCAAGTGTTTGGGGGCAGTTCCCGGCCTCCAACTAACTCATGGCTGCGGTCCATTTGTTTCGCCTCCCTAGGCATGGAACGCCGAACTAGCCCGGTGCTGGATAGGGACCTTGACGCCCAAGGACTCTATGAATGGGATTTCAAAGCGAAGAGACAAATGCCAGATTTTCTTCGGTCCCTTTCCAATCGACTCTGGCTCCCCTCCTCCCATGCTCAACCAGAAGCCAATGCGGCCCTATCCGTGTCGACATGACTGAGCATCACACCGCTTCACAGTCTAGCGATTGCACCATGCCGCACAAGAAATTTCATCTACCCGAAAAAACGTGCTCTGCCTGTGGCCGACAGTTCGCATGGCGACGTAAATGGGCCTCGCATTGGGAGCAGGTGCGCTATTGCAGCGAGCGGTGCCGGAAAGGAAACGCATCGATCTCTAAAAAAATCGACGTTCGAGCCAACGCAAAATCGTCTAGTCGGCCATCGCAAGCGAATGGAAATGGCCGACGTTGATTTGCAATTGGGAATACTTGAATCAGCCGATCGCCAAAGAATCGGAGCGATGCTGCCTTCGTCGATCGGATTCCTTCAGATGGATCTTTCGAAGGCGGATCGAGTTGGGGGTGATCTCCACCAACTCGTCGTCTTCGATGTACTCCAAAGCTGCTTCCAGAAACAACTGACGAGGCGGCTTGAGGATGACGTTTTCGTCGCTGCCAGCGGCTCGAACATTGGTCAGCTTCTTTTCCTTGATGGGGTTCACCGTCAAGTCGTTGTCTCGCACATTCTCACCGACAATCATTCCTTCGTAGATCTCTTCCCCAGGCCCGACGAACAGCTCCGCCCTCTCCTGAAGGTTAAATAGAGCATAGGGAACGGCCTTCCCGGCTACCATCGAGACCAGTACCCCATTGCTGCGTCGAGGCACATCCGCTTCCATCAGACGATAGTCCCGGAAGCGGTGGTGGACGATCGCCGTACCCTGCGTGGCGTTCAGCATTCTGGTCCGCAGACCGATTAGTCCACGAGCCGGAATGACGAATTTCATCAGGGTGTAATCCCCCCGAGGCGACATTTCTTCCAGAAGACCTCGGCGATTACCCACCATCTCCATGACCGGTCCGACTCGGTCGGTGGGGACTTCCACATGCAACGTCTCAAACGGCTCGTGCAGCTTGCCCTGAATTTCCTTGAGCACCACTCGAGGCTTACCAACCGAAAGCTCGTAGCCTTCCCGCCGCATCGTCTCAATCAGCACGGAAAGGTGCAAGACCCCGCGGCCTCGAACAGCAAACGCATCGCTGTTTTCAATTTGCCGAACGCGAAGAGCCACGTTGCGTTCCAGTTCGCGTTCCAGTCGCGACTTCAGTTGCCGCGTCGTGACGTACTTCCCTTCGCGACCTGCCAGAGGCGAACTGTTGATCGTGAAGATCATTTCCAGAGTCGGCTCGTCGACCGTCAAACGAGGCAACGGGATCAACTGGCCACGATTGCAGATCGTATCTCCGATCTCCACGTTGCTCAGCCCAACCACAGCGACTACGTCGCCGGCCGTCGCCTGCTCGACATCGATCCGCCCCAATTTGTCGAACACCGACAGTCCGACCACCTGAGCGGGTTCGATGCGGTCTCCTGTTTTCGACAGATCGACCTGCTGGCCCTTGGAAATTTTTCCCGACTGGATGCGACCGATCGCAATACGGCCGACGAATTCAGACCAATCCAGGTTGGTCACCAGCATCTGAAGCGGCGCATCGGGCTGGACGTCGGGACCTGGAATCCGTTCGACGATCATGTCCAAAAGCGGCTTCATCGAATCGCCGCGCACCTTCGGATCTGTGGTAGCGTATCCTTCGCGCGCCGAAGCAAAAATGTAGTCGAAGTGATCGAGGTACTTTTCGCCCCCTAGATCAACCAGCAACATCAGCGCTTCGTCGACGACCTCTGCCGCCCTGGCATCAGGTCGGTCGATTTTATTGATGACGACAATTGGCTTGACGCCGACCTCCAACGCCTTGGAGAGAACAAAGCGAGTCTGCGGCATAGGACCTTCGGCTGCATCCATCAGTACCAGAGCGCCATCGGCCATCCGCACCACCCGCTCGACCTCCCCGCCAAAGTCAGCGTGGCCGGGCGTGTCGATTAGATTGATTTTGATTCCCTGATATGGGATAGCGATGTTCTTTGCAAGAATCGTGATCCCACGCTCTCGCTCCAAATCATTGCTGTCCAATATCCGTTCGCCCTGCAACTGGGAATCCCGGAACTGCCCACTCTGTTTCAGCAGGCAATCGACCAGCGTCGTTTTGCCGTGATCGACGTGAGCGATAATGACAATGTTTCGAAGGTCGTCCCGACGCATCAGTGCTCTCGAAAGGTGGTGTGGCCTGCTGCCGATCCCTGGCGATCCCAACCGAAAATCCAGACCCAGATTTCGGGAAACCGATTCTTCGATCCCCGCCAAACGACGGAAATCAGCCATGCGAAACCAGTAGAACCGAAGCCCATCAAAACAAAAAGGCCAACCTTGCGGTTGGCCTGGAATTCATTTGGCCCGGAATTCACTAAGAGTGGCAAGATCGTCGACAGTCGATCAGTGATCGTGGTCGTGACCGTGGTCGTGCTCCAGCTTGGCCGTCTCCTTCTTGCCATCGACGGTAACCACCAGATTGGCCACCACTCCGTCTCCGACTCCCAGAGCGGTCACCAATTCCGGATTCTTGATCGTGAAAATCGAACCTTCGATGCCAAGACTGTCCTTGGCAGCCACCTCCAGCTTGGAGCTATTCTGGGCTGCGTCGCCAACCTTCCACTCGATTTCCACCGATTCCACTTTCTTACCACTGGCGACCAGTTCCTCCAAGTAGACCGTCACCAACCCCGCTTCGTCGTCGTGCGTCCACTCGGCATGGTCTCCCGACGGATCCAGGTGCAGCAGATGGCCTCCGTGCTCCCCATGATCGCCATGGTCATGATGAGCATGATCGTCATGACCATGGTCATGATCGTCATGCCCCGAGTGTGGTGTGCTCTTCACTGCGGTAGAACCGGGACCAGCCGAGGGCTGGCAACCTGCGGTCAGAAAACACCCCAGACCCACAACAGCAACCAGCCATCGCATTCGTCGGTACTCCATAACCACTGCCTGCCCTCCGGAAACAGTCCCCAGACCGATGACCTCGCCAATCCTCAGGGCCCCAATTCCTCAGTGCCCAAGGTTCAACCTCGTGATTACTTGGCTGCTGCACCGTCGAAACCAGCCTTGTCCAAGGCAGCAATGGCCTTGTCCAGCTCAAAGCCCGCACTGGTCTTGATCAATACAGTGCGATCGTTGATTTCATCCTCTTTAGCCTGAGGTGCCAATTCGACCGCTGCAACGCCTGCCTGCGATTCCAGCGTCTTCTTGACTTCGGGCCAGCAGCTGTGTGGGCAAGACATGGTGGGAACCGAAAGGGAAACGGTTTTGACTTCCACCGAGTTGCCAGCCTTCGGTGTCTCGACCGCAGCGCTGGTGGTGCCACTGGAGCCCTTTGCGGGGGCTGCAGGCGGCTTGACCGACTCTGGTGGGGTGCAACCAGCCACGGCAAACATCGAAACCACCGCCAGCGTCATAATCCGTCGCATCGATAAATCCTCTCTATTGGACCCATTGCCCTTTTGTCGGACGGTTCACAGCGACCATCCAACAGTCCCTTTGCTACTACGTACATTCCTCGAAAATCGTTCAATCGTCGTGTTCGATCCAAACGACCCAATCAGTTTACGGCGGCCAGTCGCCGTTGCAAAGTCGAATGCCTAGCCTGTCAAAATCGCTTCGATCTTTCGCCGATCCACCACGGCCCCCCAAATTCGCTCGATACTTCCAGCCCCAGAAAGGGTTCGATCCCTAAGTGGACTTCCCATCCTGGAATCCCGGGAGACTCCAGATCCAGAAGCCCACTTCGGTCATTTTCGGAAAAACCGACTTGCCCGAAACGGTCCTCAGGTACACTTTTCAAAGAGTTCATTCGAGCAGTCGCCAAGCACGAAGCTTGGAGTTCGAACTTGCTAGTCGATAGCAGAAGCAGAACAACCAGCGTTCATGCGTACACTAAGGAATTAATCCATGGCTTCGCCGAAGAATCTTGCTAGTACCTTGCTTGCCATCACTTCCATAGCTGGCAGTGCCTTGGCACAGCCACCTGGCATGATGATGGGTGGGCCCGGCATGATGATGGGTGGGCCCGGCATGATGATGGGTGGCCCTGGAATGATGATGGGTGGTGCTCCTGGAGGCGAGGGTTTTGGGCGTGGCGGATTCCGCGGCGGCTTTGACCCCAGCAGCTTTCTTTCTCGTTTGGATTCCAATGGCAATGGGTCGCTAGACCCCGACGAAATGCAAGGCCCCGCCCGCTTCATGCTAGACCGAATGGCCCAGGGGAACCCTCGGCTGGACTTGAGCAAACCGATCCCCCTTTCGACGATCACTCAGGAGTTTGAGCGGATGCGGGCGGAGCGGATGGGGGGCGGAGGTGGCGGAGGATGGAGTGGTGGCGGCTGGGGCGGTAGCTGGGGTGGCGGCGAAGGAGACGACAGTACCGGCCCAGGGGCAGTCGAACTGGTCAAGGGATTTGGTGTCGCGGCGGAGAGAACTCCCCCCCCTGGTTTCGGCCCCAAGGCGGAAGTTTCAACGGTCCAAGTGGAACCACAGGACTTGGCCGAAGCGGAGGATCGAATTCGCCGCTATGACCGCAATCGAGACAGCCTGCTCGATGAGGAAGAACTGCGAAATGGCAGGTGGTCGGACAACCCGATGCAATACGATCGAAACCAGGACAAGAAATTGACATCCGCTGAGCTTGCTGTCCGCTATGCTCGTCGACGTTTGGCCGACTCCAGCGGTCAGCAGGGGGGGGACCAAGGCCGAGCCGGGGAGGATCGCCGATCTCGCGGTGGCTGGGGAGGTGGCTGGAATCCAGGCGGCGGAGGAGGTGGCGAAGGGGGCGACCCGGGGCGAGCGGGCGGTGGTGAATCCAAGGAAGTGACGGCCGAGTCCGCCTGGAAAGATCGCGCCAGCTTCCGCGTGGCGAACTCAGGATCCGGCCGAACCACCGGACTTCCCGAGTGGTTCACTAGGGATGATGCCAATCAGGATGGACAGATCTCCATGAACGAATTCGCCACACGCTGGGATGAAAGCGTTCTGAAAGAATTTCTTCGCTTCGACACCAACGGCGATGGCGTCATCACGGCCAAGGAATGCCTGACGGCGGTGAAAAATGGAGTCCTTCGCGGCAGCAGTGGCTCCTCCAGCAGCAGCATGGCGGCCCAAAGTTCGGGTAGCACACCAGCAGGCGGCGCACCTGGAGCCGGAACCGTCCCCCGGGACGGTCTTCCTGAAGGGGCTGAAGAAAAATGGGTGGTGTGGTGCGAGAAGAAAATTCTTGAAAAGGATGGAAACAAAAACGGTTTCCTGTCCGTCGATGAATGGTCTGCCTCCAACGGCGATTTCGGTAAAGTGGACGCTGACGGGGATGGGCAGGTCAGTCTCGCCGAATACTACGTTTTCCGAAGGAAAAAGTAGGAACCGCAGCTGTAACCAGGCGTCAACAAGCCGCTCCTGCCGATCCCTAAGCACTGCGTCGATGGACTGCGATCCCCTTCGCTTGCTAGCCTAGATCGATCTTCGTTCCCAGCAGTTCTGCGAACGCGCGGATCCATGCCGGATGAGCAGGCCAGGCAGGGGCGGTGACCAAGTTGGCGTCGACATGAGCGGATGACAAAAGGGCATCTGGATCGACATACGTTGCCCCTGCTAACCGGACCTCCGCTCGGACCGCCGGGTAGCAGCTGCACATCCTCCCCTTGAGCACCCCGGCAGCCGCCAGGATCTGAGGGCCATGGCAAATCGCCGCGATCGGCTTCTTTTCTCGATCGAACGCTTGGACGATTTCGAGCACGTTCGGATTGAGACTCAGGTACTCGGGAGCCCTTCCTCCCGGGATCACCAGCCCATCGAAGCGATCGGCATCGATCTGAGCAAAATCGCCGTTGAGCACAAAACGATGACCTGGCTTTTCCGAGTAGGTCTGGTGCCCTTCGAAGTCATGGATGGCGGTGGCAACCCAATCGCCAGCCTTTTTGTCGGGACAGACGGAGGTGCACGAATGTCCAAGCATCAGAAGCATCTGCCACGGAACCATCACCTCGTAGTCTTCGACGAAATCTCCGACCAGAAACAGAATCTTCTTGGCTCCCATGGAATGCGGCTCCTTCGAGTCATTGGGGCTGGGCGATGGCGGGTGGAAGGGAGCTTGTCATCTTGAAAGAGGGAAGGAGAAGCGGCAAGGACTCACTGAATCGGAAGCGAAAAAAAATTTTCAACTTTCCAAATCGCCTTGACGCACCAAGCAAAACCAAGTAATTCCCGCACTCAACCCACGCCCATCGACAGCGTCGCTGAGCTTTTGGAAAGGTTTGACGGATAAACCGATTAATCCAGAAGTGCCTGAAAAGACGATTGTAAGACCAGTAGCGGAATCTGGCATTTCGATACGGGCTTCGGGCGTTGCCGGTGGAGCGATGGTCCTCAATGCGGCCAAGGCATTTTGATCATCGACCGGACAGTCGCTGGGTTCTAGCAACTGCGAAAAAGGAGAGTCGCGTTGAGAGAGACAAACCCCTTGAGGAAATGGCAGTGGCTTTGCTTGAGTGCAGCCACCTCCACACCGGTAGCATGGGTGACGGGAGCCGCCATGATGACGGCCTGGACACCGACACAATGCACCGGTCAGTTTGCGCCCCCGAATCTATCGGCGGCGCCCAGTACACCAGCGGTAGGCCTGACGGCCCCACCGCTGGCCGACGCTTCGCTGACGCCCAGTGCTTCGCCTGGAGCGCCGTTGCCAAGCAGCCCGACAGTCCCCGACGCCAAGGAGGCGATCGAGAAGGCTCGATTCTCCCTTGCCGAAGGGAAGACGACGGTCGCTTTGCAGCGATTTGCGCAAGCCGCCGCACAGGCGGCCGCTAAACCAGAGCTCACATCCGATCTTCAGTCGCTTCGGGAGCAGTTCCTTAAGAGCGGCGTGACGGAAGTGCAGATGGAAGCGGCTATTCGCGGCTATCAAAATCAAATCGCCCGCGGCTTCCAAAATCAAGCCGCCATCATGAACGCGATGGCGACAGGTGCTGCTGGACTGCCCACCTCATCCGGCACCAATCATCCGGCTCGCGATCAAGCCGCTGCGATGGCCGCCCAGGCCAAACTCGCTTTGGCACAAGGCGACCTGACCACCGCTCGCAAATGGATCGATCAAGCCACTGCTCTTCAGGTACCTGAAGCGCAATTCGGCATCAGCCCCAACTCACCTTGGAAGGTACGGTTGGAGGTGGAGCGAGCCGAGCAGTTGCGGCAGACTGTGGGTGGCAACCCGGTTGCTCCCGTGCAACTAGCCAATGGCGGTCCGGGATCTCCACAAAACGTCCAGAATGGGCTCTATCAGCCGCAGGCCGACGCCACCATGGTGGCTCAAGCCTCCTCGCAGCAGCCAAATGCACCGGCCCAACAGGCCGCCAGTGCGGTGGAAGGGGCCCAGCTGTACAAGCAAGGGGTCGATGCTCTGGCTGCAGGGGAGAAGGATCGCGCCCTGCAACTGTTCAAGCAGGCGTGGAAAGATGAGGCCCGCCTGGACCCAGCCACCCGCACCCAACTGCGCGACAAACTGACCTTCCTGCAGGCTCGTCCTGCCACCGCCCCCGCCGCTGAACAGGTACCAGCCGTTCCCGAAGGCAACAGCGAAGAAATCCAGACGCGTCAGCGCCTCTTCCGGGAAGTGACTGGCGAATTGGCTTCGGCTGAGGCGATGGTTCAAGACCAACCTTTGGAGGCGCTCGATCGCATCCAGATGTTGCGTCAAAGGGTCTCCCAGAGTCCTGTCGAGGGAGGGTATCGCAAGCAGATGCTGGCGATGGTCGATCGCGTGCTGACCAATGTGCAAGCCTATGTCGATCAGAATCGATCGGCAATCGACCTTGCCGCCCGGAACAATCAGATCGAATCGGAAGTCGATCAGCAGGCAGCCAACCAGGTTCGCCTCGATGCCGAAATCCATCGCATGGTCGACCAGTTCAACGACCTGATGGACAAGGGAATGTACGCCGAGGCGGAAATCGTCGCTAAGAAGGTTGGGGAATTGGCCCCAGACACCGAAGTGGCGACTCTGATGTACCATAACGCAAAAATCCGACGTCGCTTTGAAGAGTACGAAGCCATTCGTGCGAAAAAAGAGAAGTCGTTTGTCGACGCCATGAACGACGTCGATCGTTCCATGGTCGCTCCAACCGATGATCAGCCGTTTGTCTTCCCGGATGAGTCGGACTGGAAGATGCTGACGAAGATCCGACGCGATATCGCAGAAAATGGATCGACGCGGCTGTCACCTGCCGAGCGAGAGATTCGCGAGCGGCTGAATGCTCCAGTAACGGTCAGCTTCTCGGAGCGACCTCTGCAGCAGGCCGTCGATACGCTGATGGACATGACCGGCATCGCCATCGTTGTCGACCCAACCGGCCTTACCGCCGAAGGATTGACCTCGGGGCAACCGGTGACGCTCGACCTGCGAGGCAAAGAAATATCGCTCAAGAGCGCCCTGAATCTGATGCTCGATCCTCTCGGGCTGACCTACGTCATCGACAATGACGTCCTGAAGATCACCAGCCGTCAAACGGCGGTGCGTCGCGCCTATAAGGAAGTCTACGGGGTGAAGGACCTAGGTCTTCCGATCCCGAACTTCGTCAGCGACTACAACAGTGGACTGGCAGGTGCAATCCAGGCAGCCCATATGGCTCAAGGACAGCAGCTCCTCGTGCAGACATCGGCACGCAATGGACTGAGCTTCGGAACTCAAGCCGAGTCGATCGCCAGCGTCGACCCGGGGCGACAGGTCCTGGGACAGATGAACATGCCGATTCCTGCAGGAATGGGCGGTGGAGGACTCCCTCCGATGCCGGTCAACAACTTTGGCATGGGTGGGAACAATCCGCCTGTGATGGGCAGCGCTCAGGGCAATCCGTTCAATACCGGCGGTGGACAGCTTGGAGGTGCAGCAGGCGCTGACTTCCAGAGCCTGATTCAGCTGATCACTTCGACCATCGAAAGCAACTGGGAACAGGACGGTGGTACGGATACGATCCAGCAGTTCGATTCGAACCTGTCGCTGGTTGTCAGCGCTCCTCAGGAAACCCACGAAGCGATCGCCGATCTGCTGACCGCTCTTCGAAGACTTCAGAATCTTCAGGTCACGATCGAAGTGCGATTCATCACGCTGACCGATACGTTCTTCGAGCGGATCGGGGTCGATTTTGAATTCCAGATCGACGACAACGTGTCGCGGATTCCTCCTGAAGACGACGGTCCTTCGGTTTCGATCGGCCTGGATACCGGCCTGATACCGACCACCGACTTGGATATTCGGTTCACCCAGGACTCCTTCACCAGCACCCGGCCTCCTTTCGGTATCCCCGACCTGGAAGCTGGTGCACGATTCGGCTTCGCCATCCTCAGCGACCTGGAACTGTTCTTCCTCCTGGAAGCAGCTCAAGGGAACAGTCGAACCAACGTGCTGCAGGCACCGAAGGTGACCATGTTCGATGGTCAGATCGCCAACATCAACGACACGGCTCAGCGTCCCTTCGTGATCGGACTGACGCCGGTGGTCGGTGACTTTGCCGTCGGTCAGCAACCTGTCATCGTCGTGCTCAGCGACGGAACCAATCTGTCGGTCCAGGCAGTGGTGACTCCGGACAAGCGATTTGTGCGGTTGACACTGGTTCCGATGTTCACCCGAATCGAAGATGCAGATCGCACCTTCACCTTCACGGGAACAAAAACGACCCGCTCGGGTAGCTCGGTGCTCGATCCAGACGGCAAGCCGACCGGGGATCGTGATGATGAAGAAGAAATCGTGACCGGTTCGACAGTCCAGTTGCCAACGCTCGGAACCACTTCGGTTTCGACAACGGTGACAGTGCCCGACGGCGGTACGATTCTGCTGGGTGGTATCAAGCGACTGCGTGAAGGACGCACCGAACGTGGCGTTCCGATCCTCAGCAAGATCCCCTACATCAATCGCCTCTTCCGAAACGTCGGTATCGGACGCGAAACCTCGACGCTGATGATGACGGTCACACCCCGAATCATCATCCCCGAGGAAGAAGAAGAAAAGGTTCTCGGATCTCTGGCCAGTCCTTGATCCTTCTGCGACAGGCTGCGGCCCGTCGCAAGCCTGAACCGCACTCTCCGGGAATGCCTGGCGGCCTCCGCCAGGCATTTTTCGTTGAGTTTCATCGCTCACGGGCCGAACTATTTTTCGCACTATTTCCACTGGCGATCGGTGGGAAGCATAATGAGGGTTTGCAGGCGAGCGATGCTGGCCGACAAGACCTGACGAATGCTTGTTCCTCTCTGGAGATTCCTGCCATGCGATTCCACTTCCCCTTGGCATTGTGCCTTCTTGCGAATCTCGCCTTCGGCCCAGGCCTGCTCGCCTCCGACCAGCCACAGGCGGAACGGAAGAAACTGATTCAGCGAGTCCAGGAGCAACTGGAAGTCGCGATCGCTGATGCCAAACATTTCCGGGAGCTGGAAGCTCCAAAATGGGCTGAGGAGGCGGAAGAGCGGGCGGCTCAACTCAAGAAGCGGCTGAAGGAACTGTCTCAGGAACGAGTCGAGGAGAAAACGAAACCAGCCGAGGAAGAAAGCCGACGGAAAGATCCACCCCGAGAAAAAGTCCGAGCGAAAGACGAAGGCGATGCGAAACAGACGAAAGATGGGAATATCGACCAATCCGCCGAATGGTTAGCCAGTACCAAGACGATGCTGGCGCGACTGCGACGGCAGGCCGAGCGGCTTCGAGACGAAGGCCAGCCGCAAGAGGGCTTAAGGCTTGCCGAACGTATCGCGCATTCAATGGAACTCACCCAGCAGGTCGCCGCTCTGTCCGAGAAAATCAATCAGCTCACCAAAAGCAACCAGCCCGATGAAGCTCAAGCCATCCGCAAAGAACGCGAAGCACTCATGCGCGAGGTCAAAGAAATCCTAGCTGACATGGTTGGTCCAAGACCGGAGAGACCAGACGAAGGTGCACGCAGAAACGAACTGGAGCAATTGGAAAGAAAGCTGATGGAGGTCCGTCGCAATGGGCCACCCGAAGCGATTCGCGATCTGGAAGTGGCGATAGACAAACTACGTCAGGGCCACGGGGAACACGCGGCCGAAGGTGCAAGACGCAGGCAAATGCTGGTGAAGGAACTGGAAGCGCTTCGTGGCAAGCTGCGTCATCAGCCTGCCAACGAAGAAGAAAAGCGACGGTATCAGGGAGCCGAAGCCCGCATCGCCGAACTGGAGAATCTGCTGAGGCAAATGGAGCATGCACCAGGCCACGCCGAGAAGGAACATGGCCATGCAAAAATCCAGGAAAGAATCGAACACCTTCGTATCGCTGCCAATCATCTCAAGCAGGCCGATGCCCACGATATCGCTCAGGAATTGATGCGGCGCGCAGATCAGATGCAGAAGGAACTGGAAGTAGCGATGCAAAAGCGAGCCGAAGGGCGGGAACATGCGGGGCCCTTGGGTGAACTGCACCGACAACTCCAACAAATGCGTGAAGAGAATGAAATCCTGAAACGGGAGATCCAGGAGATCCGCCGATCGCGCAATTAGTTTCCCGCGATCGAAACCGAATCGGTAACTCAAGGGGCCCCGGAACGTTGCGACACCAGCCAGAGTCCCCTTTCGAGCCTCAGGGCAGGAGCATTTTCTGCCTGAGTTCGGCTTCCCATTTCTCCATTTCTGCCTGGTACCCAGCCTCCTTCATCGCCGTCAACCCCATCATCAATTGTTTCCTGGCCAATTGGACTTGCGGCCCTTGATCCCCATAGGTCGCCAACAATTCCTCCGCCAGTTGAGTAGCGCGCTCCCAAATCGGCGCGATCTCCGCCAGCGGCAACTGATCTACTTGCATGCAGAAGACATGCAGTTCCAATTCCAGCTTCTGATAGACGAAGTTGCTGGTTCTGATCTGTCGTTGGAATGCCGCATCGCACAGACGCATTCCCTCACGATACGATTCGATCGCCGCATCAGGTTGCTGGAATTGCTGATCCAGGTGTCCTCCGATATGGACGGCTTGGATGAGAAACATCCAGATTGAAGGCGAATCCGGGAATTGTTCCTGGAGAAATCGAGCTAGTCGAATCCATTCCTTCGAAGTCTGCTTAGCCGGCGCGTAGCCTTCCCTGTACCCTTGAATCGACTGAAGGAATGTCGAGACGCGTTGATACGAATCCAGTGCTGCCTGATCCTGCGGCATTTTGAGGAGTATGTTCAGTTCCTTCTCCCGAAATCGGCTCAACACTTCATAGGCCGACCGGTCGTCTTTCTCTGCCAACAGCAATCGCGCCCGATCGAGCACCAGTTGCGCCCGGGTCTGCAACAGTTCTTCTGTAGGCTGGAAGTCCGCTCCCTCGAAGCGAATCCCGCCGGGTGTCTCGCCGATCCTCGCTAAAGCCTGCTCTGCCGCCACAGACGCCATTTCCAGCTCAGTAAGCGCCGTCTCGGGATCGGAATCGCGTTCCGCCAGGATGGCCTTGTTGAAATGAACTTGAACGCGAGTCATCGCATCGTGGTAGGACTGCGGCTCGCCGGATCGCAATCGATCGATCGCATCCTTCTGAAGCTTTTTTGCAGTCGCTTGGTCGCCAGCATAGTAATAGTGCATCGATAACGCTGAAATCGCTTTGACATTCGCCGTGTACGCAGCCAGTTGTTCCTCGTCGGAAAGCAAAGATTCGTCGATTTCTTCCATCAGAGCGATGGCTTCGTGCAGCGGTTGCTTGCACCTCTCGAAATCACCCAGTCGCATCCAGTGGCTGCCTTGCAGGCTTTTCAGTTCCAGCAGTCGAAAGAGGAGTACCTGCCTGGTCCGCAGAGGCAAATTTTTGCGGTCGGTGAACTTTGCCATCCAGTCGCAAGCTCGATCGATCAGCCTCGACGCCTCATCATATTCCTGCAATAGAGATTCCATACCAACGATAGAATGCGTGATCGCCGAAAGCCCACTGATCGTTTCCTCTGTTGGAAATCCTTCCACTTCCGTTTCGGAAAGGAGATTTTCCAGGATGTCTTTTGAGTCTTTCCTAAGTCGATCGTGCAACCGGGAAAGACCAGGATTCCGAAAAACCTGATGGTTACTGATAAGAAGATTTTGAAAGCGAAACATGCCGTCGAAGGCCAGAGCTTCTCTTTTCTCTGCAATTCTCCGATGCCGCTCCGCATCCTCCCTCTTCAGTTCAGCGATTCCTCTTGATTTTTCTGCATCCAGTTTGGCGATGCGATTCTCCTGAACAAGCTTTGCGGCATCGGCCAGTGCCTGGCCAAGCTGAGTCGTCTGGAGCTCGAGAATCTTCCTCTGCCTGGACTGTACCCAGAGAAAAAAACTGCCCAATGCAACCACGATCAGTGAAGTGCTGGCCAATGCTGTCGCTGCCAAAGGCCTTCGCCTGGGCCATTGCAAAGACCGCTCCCAAAGTCCTTCGCGACGAGCGGTTACCGGGTCTCCGACAACCCACCTCTGAAGGTCATCCCGAAACCCCTCGGCCGTCTGGTAGCGCACTGCCGGATCATCGGCCATGGCTTTGTCGCATATGGCCTGCAGCGACAACCTTCCAGGAACTTGTATGGAACGATCGTCAGGCCAATGGCCAGGCGCCGCAGGACTGCCGTGCAAGATGCAGGAAAGGATAGCCCCGAGTGAGTAGATATCCACTCCCGGAAGCCACACCTGAAGCCCGCCTTGCGTCAACTCCGGGGCGGAATACCCCGGCGTGCCGATGCCAGTCGTTGCAGGTGGAAAGTCATTCTGCCGCTCCAACGATTGGGTATCTTCTAAAGAGTACGTTTCGCCGCCTTCCATGCGGTCGGACTTGATGAAGTGGCGAGCCAACCCCCAATCGCCGATCCAGGTTTCGCCAAAAACTCCGCATAGGATATTGGAGGGCTTCAGATCACGATGCACGATTCCTTCACTATGAGCATAAGCGACGGCATCTGCCACCTGCTTCAAGCGCCTCAGTAAGTCTCTCAGTTCATCCAGCCGCTGACCATTCAATCGAGGATGAGCTTGTGAGTATTCACCATGCACGGCATGAAATCGGCGGATCGCATCGGCCAAAGTGCCAGATCCATCACCGGCGATCAATCGCATCACATAGAATTCCCGACCGTCAGCATCGACTCCCCTACCATAGATGGGAATGATACCCGGGTGTTCCAATCCGGCGGTCAATTCCGCCTCGGCGTGAAAGCGGAAGCGTGCCTCCCGGTTGCCCATCAAATCCTTCCGTATCTTTTTGATCGCAACTGGCCGTCGACACTCCTTGTCAAACCCCAGATAGATATCCCCCATGCCGCCAGACCTCAGGAGTTCCATGACGGTGTAGCGTTCGGTGAACACACTTGGGGAGGATGATACCAGGAGACGCTGCGGGACTTGATCCGCCTGAAACTCTTGCTGCATCCTTTCCAGCTGCGGTGTCAAAACATCAGAAGGTATGTCCGGGTATCCGCTAGCGAAATCCTCTGGCGCCGGTGCTCCTCCTCTATCCAAAGCCATTCCGAAATCCAAAGTGGCAGCGATCACCTTGCGCCACAGATCCAATGGCATCGAGTCGCGATGATAGTCGATACCAAATCGCTTCATAGCTCGTCGCATTGCTCCCAAAGGATCGTGATCAAACGCAGTTTCTGAAGAATGGTGGTGGTTCTGCGCTGGAGCAGACGAGCGATCTCGCGAGGTGATTGATCCTCCAGATACAACACACCAATCTGCCTTAGTTCTCCCGACGGATCCTCTTTATCCAGAAGCTTAAGCAGATGCTCCAACAAATCGGACATCTGAGCTTCCGCCTCGGGAGTTCTCAAATCGGCTACAGATAATAGCTGATGGCCGTCGCCGTCTGCCGGAGATACGAAGGTCCTAAGAACCGATCCTCCGTGTGCTTGATGTCTTCGGATTCGTTGGATCGCAAAAACCAGAAGCAGCTTCCATAGCTCTTCGCGATTCCCAACCTCGGAGTGCTCTCCAGAGATCGCGGACCGATAAAAATGCTGAAAGGCGCTCTGTGCGACATCCTCGCCACCCACCGCTGGGTCCGGGACATCCCGCAGGTATCTCGCAGCGGTCTGCACCAGCTTAGGGTAATACCGACTCCACAGTTCCTTCGCTGCCTGCGGATCCCCAGACTGCAGTTGATGCAACCACTGCGTGATGGAACCGGGATCTGCCGTCATGAACCACCCAAGCGTGAGAAAGGGAAAGCCGTGTCAACGCCAGTTTACGTGCCAACACGCTAGATGCAAGCATTCCCGCATGGACGCAAACGTGAGGATGGAATTCCAGGCGGCTAATGAAAGCTCCGCAATTCGCAGAACCAGGATAACGCCGCGCTTGGTGATTAGGTTAGCAAAGGATTCGAATAGCGCGCTCCGCCACTCATAGGGTGCGGCTGTAACCCGATTTTCATTCCGGCCAGAACGGGCAATGAGTCTGCCGAACTTGGATCAGCGACGAGCGGGCTCGATCGACCGTTGGCGACTAGAAAGCGAGGCAAACCTAAGATAAGGAAGAGTGATCTGCCAACGAAGATGGCCGGGACTTCCATCCCGGCCATCATGATTTCCCGATTCACCCGAACGCAGGGAATCAACGGCGACGTCGGTTCAGGCTATGGGACTCGAGGCCGTTATCAAGACCTTCCAACCAGGGCCCGATCTCAGCCAGAGATGCATCGGTCGCCGACAGGTAATCGGCCAACGATCCTGAACTCGCAGCCGTGGCGGCAAGATCGACCTCGGAGACCAATTGCTGTACCACCGCATCCGCCGACTCGAGAGCCGCCAGGCGACTGCTCTTGATCGTCAAGGCATTCGAAGTGCTGGTGGAATCAACTGAAGGACCTGCCAGAACGCCTTCGCCTTCTGCTCCTCCTTCTCCCATACCGGTGTTCAGTATGTTAATCACCTGGAGAGCATCCACAGGGCTGATTGCACCATCCGCGTTGACGTCGAAGTAGATCTTTCCAGCTTCCCCTTCACCCCCGAGAGGCCTTGAGCCACCGGCGTTGAGTGAGTTGATCACCAGCAAAGCGTCGATGGGCGATACAAATCCATCGTTATTGACGTCGAACCGGTTGCTGGGGTTCGTCCACCCTTCACCCGAACCGCCGCCCGAACCACCGACGATGACAACCGAGTCGGCTACGTACCGGATCGCGTTAAAGGGTACGACTTCAGGAGGGTTGAACAGCAAAGTGTCGTGGAAGGGTGATATGTCTGCAGGATCTCCTATGAACTGAGCGGTACCGGCTTTGTTGGCAGTCAGCGTGATGGTGAACTGTAGTAACTCGCTGTTTCCAAGGCTGGTCGTGCCATTCTGCACCGAACCGACTTCATTGATCAGGTTCTTGTTGCGAGTATCCCCGCTGACGACTTGATTGTAGTTGGAACTCCAGACCACATCGAAGCCCAATGCATTCCCGCTGCTGTTGACCGAGACGAGTCCCGAATCGTAGAGAATGTCCTGGAAGGCTGCGAAGACCCCCAGATCCGATCCAACCGATCGCAGATCCTGAACATAGCCACGGAGTTGGAACTTGCTGCCGACCGTCACCTGGTCTACAGGAACCCCGTTGAGGTCGGTCACCTCCAATCGCATTTTCACCTGATCGTCGGCGGAGGCGGATCCAACCTGCAGGGTGACGCGGGCAATCGAACTGAAGCCTCGGGAGTCCTGAATCATGTAGGTGAACTGGTCGGTCCCGGAGAAACCGGAGTTGGGCGTGTACAACACCACGTCATCGGTGGGAGTTGTGGTTCCCTTGTCGTCGATCGATGCAGTCCCATTCAGCGGCTGGGTAACATTGATCAGGCGAATCGATCCTGTCGTTCCGGAGCTGTCGTTTCGGAGAACGTTGATCACGTTGTCGAAGCTGTTGACGTTCAAAGCAGCGGCCAGAGAATCGTCGACTGCGAAGGGGAATTCAAAACCATTGCTGACCACTTCGATCGTTGTCCGACCAAACCGAATCTGCTCGACCGGAACAGGGGAAGCGGGGGTGTTGAAGAGGAGGGTATCGGTAAACGGAGGCGAATCGGCCGGGTCACCGATGAAATCGACCAAGCCGGCGGCTAGAGCATCGAAGGTGATCGATGCCAGAAGCAGCGGGTTGGGCTCGTCCATCGAAGGATTGCTGGTGAAAGCCCCCATATCGTTGATGACGCCAGGAACGTCGTTGGTGCCTCGCTTGCCCAGTTGGTAGGAAGGACCAAAGGAGACGTTGAAGTTCAATGGATTGCTGCTGTCGGCCGATGGCGTGACCAGCGAGGAGTTGTAGAGCAGATCGAGGTAAGCGGCGAACACCCCTGGCGAGACCACAAATTGGTCGGGAGCTCGCAGGTCGTCGACAAAAACGTTGACCTTGAACTGGCTTCCTTGCTGAACGGCAGAGACCGCATTGCCGGCCATGTCGGTAACCTGGAACGTCAGCCCGACCACGTCATCGTTGCGGGCACCAGGGAGAGTATGGACCGTCACGGTGGCGGTGGTCAAATTCCCCGATGCATCGCTGGCCGTGTAGGTGAACTGCTCGGTGCCACCAAAGTTGCGTCGAGGCGTATACCGGATGCTTTGGTTACCGGAACCAATCGTCGCAGTTCCACCCTGATTGGGCGCCGACACCGAAACGATCTGAAGAGCTCCACCCTTACCTTCCACATCGTTGGCAAGAACATTCAGCGGGAAGCTGACCGTGTTGGTTGCGACGTCGTACGAATCGTCGACTGCCACCGGCTTGTCGAAGGAGTACGAAATAGTCATCGTCACCGTGGCGGTGTCGGTTTCGCCAAGCGAGTTGCGGATGCGGTAGGTAAATGTTTCCACACCTACGAAACCATTACGCGGCGAGTAGAGGATTCCGTTCTTCGCGGAATTGATTCGGATGGTGCCCCCCTGCGAGCCACCGGAGACTGAAATGATCTCGAGCACTTCGCCAGGAAGCTTGAAGTCATTGGCTAGGACATCGAGCGGATTGTTCAGCGAGTTGCGGCCGACGGTGAATGCATCGTCGACTGCAATGTTCAGCGAATCCACCAGCAACACCTGGTAGTCTTCGACTTCGCCGGTCTGCGAGCGACCGGTGACGGCAACGTTGGTTTCCTGCGCCATGCGGAAACGCATGTAGCTGTTACCCAGCTTTGCACCCGCAGGGATCGAAAAGGTGACCACATTGCTACCCGCTACTAGCAGTTGGTTCTTAATCAACTGCTCACCAGCGTCCGTCCAATCACCGTCTCCGTTAACGTCCAGCCAACCATGCAAGTAGGCATTTTGACCAGTTGAGTTTGTCAGGAAGGCGCTTAGCTTGTTGTTGGCATCGCCGGCGACCAGTGGACGCAAGAAGGTGATGCCGTCTTCGTCATCGATCACCAAGTTGGTAACTGGATCGGTAGCGCCCGCGATATCGTCCCCGGTAGCCGAAGGGTTTGGCTGACCGCTGTCTTCCAAGTCGATACGGGTTCCGAGCGCCAATCCCGGCAGGAAACCTGCGTTAGCTCCATTCTGCGCCGAAGTGGTGGGATAGGGTGCAGGAGCGTCACCCCAATCGAGAGCGTAACGGTTTCCGAAATCGTATCCGATCGGTGGAGTGATCCCGTCGTAGGTCACCACATGCTCGCCGCCAATCGGGAATGTCTGCATAAATCCAGGATCGAGGACCTCACGAATCGTGTAGGTGCCAGGTCCCGGCGGAAGCAAGCTGTAGCTGCCGTCTGCCTTTGTCTTGGTCGCCGGTTCCCCAAGGTCAAGTCGGTCGTCACCATCGAGGTCGAAGTAGATCCAGATTCCTTCGATCGGAGGTTCGCCCTGATCCTTGATTCCGTTGGCATTCAGGTCATTAAACTTATAACCGGTCGCCCCGGCGGGAGGCAGGATGAAGCCAAAGTTCACGTTGGTGCGGGTCTGATCCATCGCAACCGTCACCGTCTGCTTGCCGCCAATCGGTGCAGTCGGCTGCCAGTTCTTCCCGGGGACGGTGTAAATCGTATAGGTTCCAACAGGCAGTCCCAGTTGGTACTTTCCGTCTGGTGCCGTATCGACTCGCGGTTCCCCAGCATCCAGGAAGTTATTCCCGTTGATGTCGGCCCACACCGTCCAGGTGCTGATTCCCTCTTCATTCAGATCGATCGTCCCGCTGCGGTTCCGGTCATGCCAGAGGATACCTTGGATGTTCCCACCCTTCATCCCGGTCGACATGCCGAAAGCCAGAACATTGTCGGAATTCGCTACCCCGGAGCCCCCTGGAGGAATCCCCGGATTCAAAGGCGAATACTCATCCTCAAGAAAACGCAGAGGCTGGTCGTCGGTTGTTCCAAAGATAAAGTCGCGGCCTGCCCCACTGGAAACAAATGGATCGTAGAACTGATCCATGACCCCATAGATCGTATTGGTTGGATCCTGGTGCCAACCTCCGAGGAAGTGACCCGCTTCGTGAGCGACCACCATCGACAGGAGTTCCGCAAACAGCTGCATCTGGGTAGCTCGACCACTGAGCGGAACAACAAACGAGTCAGCGATCAAAAGATCGAGCATCACCAGGGCCGACTCCTCGCGGTCCCAGTTCCCCACATCGACAGACTGCGCAATTCCAAGCAAGCCGATATCATCACCCAGGATCTCATCCTGCGTGCCACCGATGATCACTCGCGATACGTTGGCGGCACCAAAAGGATCTGCGTGATCCTTGCTGTTAAGAATCGTGATGTCGAAATCACCGGCGCGTCCCGTCCGCTGATAATAGCCGTTGTTTGCTTCTGCAATCAGCGTCTCCAACTTGTTGGTGGAACGGCGAACCACCTCGTCTATCAGCGCACCCTCGTCTTCCGGTTCCAAACCAAGAGCCGCAATGTAATTGCCGATTCCCGGAACCCTCAACGTGCCGGGGACACCGGTGATCAGGTCGATGTTGATGGTCTCTGAACGAATGGTCGCCCCGTCGAAATCGAGGAACAGCGTCTGAGCGGTCCCCACCGTTTCCTGCTCCATCGGCGGGCGATGGGCCCTCAGATTCAAAACGTAGGATCCTACGCCGTCTCCGACACGAACCGCATAGCGACCGTCTGTGTCGATGACATAACTGAAGGAAGTTGTTCCATCAGTAAAAAGAGGATTCTTTGAAGGAGGCACTGTTCCCGGTGGACGCTGAATCCGGACATTCGTCGGTCCAATCGCGAAAAACAGCTCCGTCCCCGATGCCTCATAAAGCCCCACTCCCAGACCAGTAGGATTGAAGGCCGCCGCCTGAAGGCGGACATCGAGAATGTCCCCCTTGCGGAGATCGAAGGTGTAGTAGTCTTCGTCGAAAAAGGTCGACATCAGACCGTTGACATTGACCATGTCCCGTTTATTGGGAAGCGTCCCCAGCGGCAGATACTGGCCAGATAGACGCGAATTGTTCGGCTCCGCCTCAGTCACCGTCAGGGGGTTGTTGGAAAGCCCTTCCCCTGCCTCGCCGCTGCCACCCCCCGAAGAACGATTTTGAATCCGCGTCGCCAGGGTGTCGTACGCTGCCTGGTCGGTCATGTAGAAGGGGGCCATAATCCCCTTGGTCAGCGGCGAGATGTCCGCCGCCATCATCTCCCGCCGCTCCAACTGCTCTGCGACACGCTGTTTCTGCGCTCGCTTCTTCAGGCTCTCCCCCCCCAACAACCGCGTTAGGAGGCCATTGTTCGATCCCTGCCGATTCGATTGACCATTACGAGAAGCCACAGTATTCCACCCCCAGCAGCGTTACCAGTTGATCGAAGATCGAGCGACAGACGAAAGCGTTTTCGAATCCAGTATTTGAAGTCCAGTTCGAAGAGCCAGTGGAGCTTCCCTGCCAGAATCTACCCGCGGTGAATCAAAGCCAGTCTGGCTCTGTCCATCACCTGCGATCCATCCCTGACACACATTCATCTCGCCCAGTCCGTGGTCGAAAATGGGCTTTTCAAATGAGAAAAATGGGCAAGGAAGTGGTTTTTCGATTCTAGTTGGGGCCCTTGGGCTGTCAACAAACCGCCCTCCGCCTGTGAT
>JBIINB010000194.1:0-6800 GCA_044337705.1 Pirellulaceae bacterium
ATGATGGCTGCAGCAAAATTCTGGCAGCCGATTCAGATCCTTTCGTTTTTCCATCAGCAGGAAACCCGCGTGCCATTGAAACTTCTGCGAGTGCGGCACGAGCAGGAATACAGCGGGAAACGCCTCTCCCATGAGGAGTCGGCGCGCCTCTGGTGCCTGCGGCAGCAACAGGCTTGCGAGTTGTCCTGACTGATCGTTTGCCCGGGAACTCGCACCGGTCGTTAAGTAAGTCGCTTCCCTAGTTCAACTCCGATTTCCAAGCATTCCAATGTCGCGGAAGATGCTTATCGATCACCGCAAATTCGGCTTTCTGGCAACCTGCCTGCCGATTACAGCCAAACAACAATCAACCATCATCGATGGCGGCAGGTCGCTAGCATTCAGTCGATCTCCCGATAAAGACAATCCACTTCACTCACACGTCAGGGGCCCCCGAGTCGATACTCATTGGTATGGATATCATTCAGCGATCCATCCCATCATTTCGTCTCGATCTGGGCTGCATTCGACAGCTATCAGGATGCTGCGCCTTCATCCTGATCCTGTTCAGCGGCTGCAGTTTCGGACCTCGCCATCTGCTGCAGACTCGAATTCCCTACAACGACGCGGTAAAAAAAACCAGTGAGCAGCAACTCCTTTTGAATTTGGTTCGACTGCGGTATGTCGACACCCCCAGCAGCCTTGCAATCAGCGCCATCGCCGACCAGCAGGAAGTCGCTGGTGGAGTCCAGGCGACTCCTTTTTTCACCAGCGCTGCGACAGGGGATGCATTCCTGTTCCGCGGCAGTGTGCTTCCGCAGATTGGATGGAACCGGGCCAGCCGTCCCACGCTCAGCTACACACCGATGGATGACGAGGAGTTCACCAGACGACTTTTCACACCGATTTCCCTCGACGGTGTCGCCTACCTGTCGCGCACGACTTGGCCTATCTCCACCGTCTTTCGACTCTATCTGGAAAACCTGAACTGGGTCTCCAACGCAGAGACCGCAAGCGGTCCGACACCGACGGCCCCACCTGACTATCAGCAATTCCTCGACGGGGTACTTGCATTGCAGCGTCTGCAGGATCGCCAGGTGATCACCCTTTGCACTCAGGAAAGGGAGGAATCGGTTCCTGCGGGACTGGTGCAGGGTCAGGTCTCTGTCAGCGATGCACTGGAGTGCTTTCGAGATTCGATTGAACTTCGCAACAGCGAACGAGGAGTCGATTTGGTCAAACGCACCAGGCAACCTGTGATGCGGGTTGCGCCCATCGACCCAACCGACTCCGATTGGCTCGACTTCGTCCAGGCATTTCATCTGGACCCTACCGCCCGAACGCTCGACCTGACTTCCGACCGATCCGATCCTTACCAGGAGAACAAGCCTCCTGAAGGGTACCGATCGTTGGATGTAGAAACCCGCTCGCTGCAGCAGGTTCTCTTCTTCGCTGCTCATGGCATCGAGGTTCCGCCCCAGCACTTGGCCTGCGGACTGGCTCCAACCACTCGAAATCCGGAGGGAAGTCACTTCGACTGGAACCAAGTGCTCGCGGGTCTGCTTCACGTCTGCCATGCTCCAGGCAAACACCCACCTGATCACGCGGCAGTCGCGGTCCATTACCGAGACCACTGGTTTTACATCGACCAGCGAGATCACCAGTCCAAGGCAACCTTCGCGCTATTGCTTGAAGTATCGCGTCTTGAGTTGCCGGAAAGCAAGCCATCAGGTCCACTGCTGACCCTTCCTGTGGGTAGATAGGCCCCCACTCGATTTGAAGTGGATCAGGACAGCATCTGTTCGACCACTTTGCCCGCAACATCGGTCAACCGGAAATCGCGTCCCTGGAAGCGATAGGTAAGGCGCTGGTGGTCCAGCCCCAGGCAATGGAGAAAGGTGGCATGCAGATCGTGGATATGCACTGGGTCTTGCACGATGTTGTATCCATAATCATCGGTCTGGCCGATCACCGCCCCACCGCGCATCCCACCCCCCGCCATCCACATCGAGAAGCAACGCCCGTGATGATCTCGACCATAATCATCTTGCAGTGATCCTTGACTGTAGACGGTTCTGCCAAACTCCCCTCCCCAGACCACCAGCGTATCTTCCAATAAACCGCGGCGTTTCAGATCGGCGACCAGAGCCGCCTGGGGCTGATCGATATCGTGGCATTGCTTGGGAATGTTCGATGGCAGGTTGCCATGGTTGTCCCAGCCTCGATGATACAGCTGGACAAAACGCACCCCGCGTTCGACCATGCGTCGAGCCATCAGGCAGTTGGCAGCGTAACTGCCCGGTTTTCTGGAATCCGGACCATAGAGTTCAAAGGTCTCCTCCGGTTCATCCGATAAGTCGGTCAGCTCGGGCACCGATGCCTGCATTCGAAAAGCCATCTCGTACTGGGAGATCCGGGCGGCGATCTCTGGGTCGCCATCGAGTGCTCGCTGCCGTTCATTGAGTTTCCCCAGCTGGTCCAGCATCTGCCGGCGAAGCTTGCGATCGATCCCAGGTGGATCGTTCAGATAGAGCACCGCCTCCGCACCGCTTCGGAACTTGACTCCCTGATGACTGGAAGGCAGAAAACCACTCCCCCAGAGTCGATCTAGCAGGCCTTGGTTGGCATCGCGTCCACTTCCATGGGAGATCATCACCACAAACGCTGGCAGATCGTCCGCCTCACTGCCCAGTCCATAGCTCAGCCAAGCCCCCAGCGATGGACGCCCCGGCTGCTGGGAACCGGTCTGCATGAAGGTGATGGCCGGATCATGATTGATTGCTTCGGTATGCACCGATCGAACGATACATAAGTCGTCGACCATCGCCGCCGTGTGCGGCAAGAGCTCACTGAAAAAAGCTCCTTGATCCCCCGCTGGCTCAAATCGAAATTTCGGTGCGACCACGGGGAAACTTTTCTGTCCCGAGGTCATTCCGGTCAATCGCTGTCCCTGTCGAATGCTGTCAGGCAGTTCGCTGCCATGCAACTCCTTCAGCCGCGGCTTGTAGTCCATCAGCTCCAGCTGCGACGGTCCTCCCGACTGAAACAGATAGATCACCCTTTTGGCTCGCGCAGCAAAATGGACCGGCTGCTCCGATGCCGCTGCCCTTGCCACTCCGCTCCCTAACAACGAAGCCAGCGAAACCGTTCCCAGCATCGAATGTCCCAAAAAGGACCGTCGATGCTCCAAGCGCGAACCATTTCCATATCGCATCATGTCATCTCTTGGTGATTGTTTCATCGAGATTCAAAATCGTGGTGGCCACCACCGACCATGCGGCCGTCTCGATGGCATCCGCTGCATCATCCACCGGCGCGGTCCCTACCTGCAGCAACCTGGAGGCCATATCAGGCTGTTGCTGAAAATGCTCCATCGCCTCTTCCAGAAGCTGCCCCAACGCAGCTTGCTCCTCAGGCCGCGCCGATCTAGCCAGGCAGCGGCGAAACAGTGCATCCACCCGCCGCTCCACCGTCCGTTGACTTTGCATAACCGAAGAAGCAAGGACTCTTGCGGCTTCGATGTAGGTAGGATCATTCATCAGGACCAGGGACTGCAGTGGCGTATTGGTCCGCGACCTGCGGGCCGTGCAGACCTCGCGATTGGTCGCATCGAACGTCACCATCGACGGAGGCGGGCAGGTGCGTTTCCAAAAGGTATACAGACTCCTTCGATACAGCCCATCTCCGCCATCGGCGACATATTTGCCACGACGCTCCACCGTGACATCCTCCCACAGTCCATCCGGCTGATACGGTTTGACACTGGGCCCACCTACCTTTCGGACCAACAGCCCACTGATCGCCAGTGCCTGATCCCGAATCATCTCCGCCGACAACCGATGCCTTGGTCCGCGTGCCAGCATGCGATTTTCAGGATCCGAGAGATACTCCGATTCAGGCGCCGAAGAACTCCGCCGATATGCCTGGGAAAGGACGATAGTGCGGATCAGTTTGCGGATGTCCCAGCCACTGGCGATGAATTGGTAGGCAAGTTCATCCAGCAATTCCGGATGGCTTGGATACTCGCCGGTCACACCGAAGTCCTCGACTGTCTTCACTAATCCAACCCCAAAGAGCTGCTCCCAAATCCGATTGACGGTGACGCGCGCTGTCAGAGGATGATCGGCTCGAACTAACCACCTTGCAAGTTCCAGTCGAGTGACCGGCATCTCACCTCCCATGCGATCGAAGACTGCCGGCACCCGACGCTCGACCTTCTCATCCGGCTGATCGTATTGGCCCCGCTTCAGCACGAAAGTATCGCGCGGCGGATTCATCTCCCCCAGCACCATCACTGCCGGAAAAGCATCGGTCAGATTCTTCTTATCCGATTCCAATCGCGCGATCTCCTGTTGCGATCGCGGGTATTCGGTATCGATTCTCTGCAGTACCTGGCGCTTCAATTCCGCTCGTCGCGGCTCGTCCAATTGATCCCAGGGCGTTGCTATCTCATCGATCCACTGCCGTATCGGCTCCCCTGCAAACCATTGCCGGACCTGATCTGGCTCCAGCTTCCCCTGAAACAATTCGACGCGATCGATCCGACCTCGATAGGGCAGTGATCTCTGCCGCAATCCCAGTCGCAACGGCTGCTCCGTTGCGATCGACTCGGTCAGAGAATCATTGAGCGTATCCAGCTTGGCGGGTTCACCATTCAGATAGATCGCAACCCCCGATGCTTTGCCGCTGCCATCGCTGGTCAGTGCGATGTGCGTCCATGCATCGGCTGGAATCGCCTGCTGCGTCGCCACCTTCAAACCATTGTCGGACCAATGATGGATCGCATGAAACACCACCTTGCCTCCTTCCAGAAGGAGGTCATAGCCGCGATACGAAGCCTCTTCATCCATCTTGGAAAGAATCGCAACACCACTCAGTTGCGATGGATGAACCCAAACGCCGATCGAGAAGGGACTTCGTCCATCCCACTGGCCCACCCTGTCCAGAGCAACGTGGGAAGCTCCATCCAATTCCAGTCCTTTTCCGAATCGCCCCTCGGAAACCTGCGGATTGCCGTGCAATTGGGCTCTTGCTGCCTTGTCCAGCGAATCCCACTCGCCGTCGGCCGATAATGAGTCCAGCTCGATCGCATGATTCTTCTGCACACCAAAACGCTCGGCGATCTCCTCAGTCGAATGGACAGCGAGGAAATCGGCCAAGGTCTTTTCAGCGGCCAACTCGCGATCGGTGGCAAGCTGACGCTGCACTGCCAGCTGGCCTTCGAGATCGGCCAGCCTCCGCGATTGATCGGCAGAGGGGACACGCACAAAAGGTTCGGCGCCAACAAAGCCACTGTAGCTGGCCTGCTTCTCATCGAGATTATTGAAGTAGGCGTAGAATTGATAGTACTCTCGCTGGCTGATGGGGTCGTACTTGTGATCGTGACAGCGGGCGCACTGCATCGACAAACCGAGAAATACCGTCGCGGTCGTATGGACTCGGTCTGCAACGTACTCGACTCGATACTCCTCGGCGATGATCCCGCCTTCGGTATTGTGTCCCTGATTGCGAAGAAAACCTGTAGCCACTTTCTGGTCCAGCTCCGGATTGGGTAATTGGTCGCCCGCCAGCTGCTCGATCACAAACTGATCCCATGGCATGTTGCTCCGAAAAGCGCGAATAACCCAGTCGCGCCAGGGCCACATGGTGCGATCTTCGTCGTTGTTGTAGCCATTGGTATCTGCGTACCTGGCCAGATCCAGCCAATGAGCCGCCATCCGCTCGGCATAGGCATCCGAATCCAGCAACCGATCGACCAATCGCTCATAGGCCGACTCGCTGGGATCCGAAAGAAATCTGTCCAACTCTTCTGGCCCCATAGGCAATCCTGTCAGATCCAGTGCCACGCGACGGGCAAGCGTCGCCGGGTCGGCGGGTGGCGCGAGCCTCTTGCCTGACTCCTTCAGTCTGGCCAGCACCCATCGGTCGACAGCCGAGATATCGCCATCGTCCTTCGACCGAGAAAAAACCCCTAGCGGCTCGAAGGCCCAGTGACCGGTATACTTCGCGCCCTGTTCGATCCATAGGCGAAGGATCTTTTTCTGTTGCTCCGACAGCGGCCGCTTGGTATCGGGAGGCGGCATCACTTCGTCGGGATCGGTCGAATGAATTCGCTCCAACAACCGGCTTTGATCCGGCTGCCCTGGAAGAATCGCCTCCGCTTCAACGGCCGCATCGCGAAGGTCCAGGCGAAGATCGGCCTGCCTGGCAGTTGCGTCCGGACCATGGCAAGACCAACAGTGGTTGGTGAGTATGGGAGCGATGTCGCGCGCGTAATCGACCACCTGGCCGGACACCTGCAAGGCAGTTCCTGTGACGGCAAAGAACCAGACAGCAAGCAACCCACGTAGCAACATGGCAGTCCTTCTGGGTGGGAGGGCGTGGTGAAAGGCACCCGCCAAAAGTCAAATCAACTTATGAACTTCGGCCTGAGGTTCCGAAGGCCATGGCAACCGATCACCCTTCTCAGGATAGCAAAAACCGTAACTCCCGGAGAAAGTGGAAACGATCTCCAGTCGAAGCAATCTGCCCCTAAAAAGGAACCGTGGGTAGAGTGTCGCCCATGGAATGAAAAGAGCGGAGGGGATGCGTCTCCCTCCGCTCTGCAAAATAGCCATCAAGAAACTTTGAGCTGACGAGGCAACTAATTTCTAATTCGCCGCAGGCCACTGGTGCGTTTGGAGAGGTAATCCACAAGAGACTCCATCCAGCCCTCAGTTCCCGCCAATTCGACTGATTCCGACTCCCCTTCTTCCCACGTCGAAAGAATCTGATCCGCCAAGAATGACTGTGGCTTCATCGCTTTGACATGCACCCAGGCA
>JBIINB010000195.1:0-6730 GCA_044337705.1 Pirellulaceae bacterium
GCAAGAATCAGAGGCTGCTGGGCGTCGGTGGGCTGCCACAAAAGGGCGCCGGGCAAGTCGACAGGTGTATTCAGTAAGGATCCGTAGAGCTGCACACCGGGGAGCAGGAGGAGGCCTTCCTTGCCGATCGCCTTGGATGGTTGATACGGAGTTTCGGATCCCCGCAGCGTCAGCAGAGCCGAACGAGGAATTCTAAGAGGCTGGTCGATGCCAGGCGACTGCAACAGAATCGCCTCCGCATCGCATCCCAGCCAGCGTCCCGACCACCTCGACTGGTCGATCAGTTCCAGTTGGACCCAATCGGCCACTTCGTTCGCTTCGGGCGGCGTTTCGCCATCCCGCTGCACCACCACTTCGCTCAAGTCCTCCCAGGCCATCGACATCGTTGGATTCCCGTCCTTGGCCGCAACGACGAAGGAATTTCCTGCCTGAGCCTCTGCGATGGAGCCGGGAGTGGTTTTGCCTGAGCGATCGACGATATAGTCCTGCTCCCGATCCTGTTCGGAGGGGAGCGTCTGATTCCATTTTTGAATTCGCAGGTGCTCCAGTCGCAGTTGCCGCCCGTAGTTTTCCAGCAGGATGGCTGTCCCGGACTCGCCGGCGTCGGTCGGCAGCACGATCTCGGCAAGGCGTTTCCCCTTGGCCGAGAAGACGGTGGCACGACCAGCGGGCTGGTCGAGGAAGATCGTCAGTTCGGCATCGTTGCGTTTTCGGTCCAAAGTCTCCAGGTAGGAAGCATCGGCTTTTCCACCGATGTCGCGTACCAGAGCCAGCTTGTCGTCCCAGACCTCTATCCCAAACGACTTTCCGGCGCTGGTCTGTTCCTCTGTCACTCCCAGTGAGAGAACGAAATTGGGCTGTCGATCCCACGCCAGCCGCACGTCGATCTGGGCCCGCGGCGGCAGACCGACCAGCCCGCGCACCTTGGAACCATGTTCTTTCGACACCAGCGAACCTGATTCCATAACCCAGGGAAGCGACTCGTCGAGCACCTTCCAGCCTTCGATCGAACTGGGGCCCTGGTAGACCAGCACCTCCCCCGTTTCCATTCGCTGAGCCCGCCGCAGTCGCTGCGGTGGTATGGTTAAATCACCCAGCAGTCGATGACGCACGGTCCAGCCCTGCGGACTGATCGCGACCCAGTCCCCCCACATCCGATCGCCATCGGTCCATTCGAACGCCCAAGCTGCCTCGGGAACGCGTGGAGCGGCCCCTGCAGGAGCATCGATCGATCGGACTGCGGACAGCGCAAACTGAAGCGGTTCCTGAAAGAGCGGATTGGTCCAGCCGAGCATTCCCTTCCCCTGCCCCGGTTCCAGGTGACCTTCGACAAAGTCACCACTCTTGAGCCTCAGGCGAGCTGGTCCAGTGGCGGATTGGGTGGTTGCTGCCTCTGCGATCGCAGGTGTTTCCTGCGCGGAAAGGGGTGAGAGGGAGCAGGCGACGGGGATCGCCAGCAGCAACACCGGGAACGATCGACTGCATGCTCGGCCTAACCGGCGCAGCGCTTGGAACGGACGCATGAAAAGGGAAAAATCCATAGGCATGATTCTACATCTTCCTTCGATCATCGCTCGTAGATCGGCAGGAACCGATAGTTGAGCGCCAGGGCAAGGAGTGCCATCGAGGTGTTGGTGGTGGGTCCGAGTTGTCCGGTGAAGCTGCCATCTTCTTTCTGCATCGACTTCAGCTGTCGAATCGTGCTGGCGTTCCATTTGCGCCACAGATCGACATCGCCCTGGAAGAGCGCCTGTGCCTGATAGTAGCGAGCGTACTCGGGCCAGCTGGATGCCGATCCTTCCAGTTGGTCGTCGATATATCCGAGCGCCGCTTTATACTGTTTGAGATCTTTCCGCTTGGCGATCGAAAATACGAGCGTGGCGATGGAAGACCGGGCGAGCGATTCGCCGAAGCCATCGAAGCCACCCGAGTAGCCTACGATTCCGCTTGGGCCAGTCATGCTGCTGAAGTAGCCGATCGCCTTGTCGATGGCTTCATCAGGGACTTCGATCCCAGCATTGCGGGCAGCAAGGAGCCCCATCAGGATCGCGCCGCTGACCGAGGTGTCGGCATCGCGGGCGTCGGGGGAGTAACGCCAGGCACCAAGTGGATTTTTCTTCTGACTGGTCAGCGCGCAGCGCACCGCCAATTCCAGCCCTTCGCCAATTGCCCGCTGTGTGGCCCCCTGTCCCCGCTTCCCTTCCCACAGATCCCGGTCATCGACCGTTCCATACGCTTCCGCTAGAGCCAGCATCGCAAATCCATGATGGTACATGCTGTTGCCAACGTACCCGGTTTCACTGTTCTGATTCTGCAGGATCGAGCGGATGGCCTTGCGGATGGGGGTCCTGTAGATTCCAAAATTGGGATCCTCACCCGACGCCAGCAGCGCCATCAGCGCCAGGCCGGTCGATCCCCCTCCCATCTCGCTTCCCTGGGTCCATGCCCCCGATTCATCTTGCGTCTTGACCAGATACTGCAGACCGCGATCGTACATCTCGCGAACATCGCGCGGGACGGTATCGCCGCCGCCCGCATCGGGGGTCTGTCCATGGCTGAGGCTGGCAATCATCGAGCTTGTCACCACGAAGGTCAGCAGCAGCGAGAAACCTCGGAGGATGGGATTCATTGTGGTGTCTCCTGCGCTGGATCGGGTGGTGCCACAAGGGTTTCAGGAACCGATTCGAAGTCGAAGCCTTCCTGTTTCATCATTTCGATGACACCTGCATGGGATTGCGATTCCTTCTGCAGGAGGGCCAGTTGCGGTGGATCGAGGATCTGGGCCAGATGCTCCTTGGGAATCGAGTAGAAGGCTGCCTCTACAAGGGAGGTCAGACGCTGATCATCCTTGATCGATCTTCCCTTGCAGCGATTGGCAACCTTCTCCAGAATCGCATCACGCTGGCGGCTGGTCAGCGGCAACCGCTGTTCCAACCGCGATAGTTCGATCGCCATCGCGGTCGCGTACCGCCTCTCAAGTCTTTCCTGCAGGTAGCGTCTCCACGAAGCCATCTGATCAGGGGTCAAGGTGGCGGAAGTCACCGTTTCCAGCAGCGAGTCCTTTTTGAAAAGGCCTCCGATGAATTTGTTCTGAACCGGCGAGAGGGCCTGCTGAATCTCCTGCATGTGTTCCTGGTCGGGCTGCATCCCTTCGGTCTTCAGTCGCGCCAACTGCACCATGCGAAAGAATCGGGCGATATCACCTTGAGCGGCGGTTTCCAGTTTCTGCTTCTGATCGGAGGAAAGTCTGCACTGCTTCTCCATCGCCTTGAGCTGCAGCTGGACTTGGCTTTGCAGCTGCCGCCGCACCTCTGGTTCCGGTTGCCCCTGAAACGCCCACGACTCGAACCAACCCGGGTTTTGGACGATCAGCGCCTGCGCCTGTAGCGATGAAAATGGAATCGCACCTAAAGCGATCGCCAGGGTCAGACTCCCCAGCCATCGGCATCCGCATCGCTTAGGCCGCCGGGATCGGATCATTTTTCGATCACCTCCTGATCGGGTTCCTGGGAGATCCCGAAGGAGACTTTCTGCAGCGATCGATAGATCCGCTTCTGTTCAATATCAAGGTGCTTGAGAATGGCCGAATCGGGGAGCATCGGAAGGTAGCGACGATTGGTCATCAGGAATCTTGGGTCGAAGTCGATGCTGGTGGACTTCTCAAGATCCTTCCGGATGGCATCGCGCTGCGAGGGTTCCAGGTAGAGTTGGTCGTCCAGGAGAGCCAGGATGGCATCGACAGACGCCTGCTTGATAAAGCGTGATCGCGAGATCCGTTCGGCCTGGTAATCGTCCATTTGCCCCGGCCGAAGCATCGCCGACAACTCCTTGTCCAGGGCTCTCAGCACGGCGCGCTGCATCACCGAATGCGGCTGGGGAAAATCCTGACCAACCTGCATGAAGGCGCCGTTTCCACGAAGGTCTCTCTGTACGGAAACCCGTTTGGCCACCCACTTTCGATCGAGCTGAGCCAACTGCTTTTCCTGTTCTTCATCCAACTGGACGGTTCGCCTTAGAAAAGCCAGTTCCACCCGGAGGACTTTCTCCAGTCTCTGAATCGCCAACGCCTCGGGACCTTGAGCAGCCTGTGGATCGTCTTTCTCTTTCCCTTCGTCCTCCGCCGTCACCTTCGGTGGATTCGCCGGGGGTTTGCCAGCCTCCTGCTTTACCTCCAACTCCCCAAACAACTGCTCGATCTTCTGAATGGCCGCTTCCTTCTCCTCCACCGCAGGTTTGGGAGGCTCGGCCTCTTGCGCCACCAGCACACTGGCTGAGACAACCAAGAGCAAGGCGAAAGGGAGCGAACGGATGGCCAGTGGTGGAATCATCATGGGCGGTCTCGATCGAGTCGGTTGAAGTACTCGTCCAGACCAGCGCGAAATTCCTCAGGAAGTGGATTGGCCTGTTCGCCAGTCGCTTGCTGGATCTCGCGGGACTCCCTGAATTCCCGAGGATTGATTCCGGTGCCGATCAGGGCGAGTGCGGAGTCCTTGGTATCCCCTTTGCCGCCACCACCAGGTGCAGTGCCTCCGCCACCTCCGCCCGATTTCGGATTGATTCTCTTGGACTTCAGCAGTAGCTCAATCGCCTCGGTCTCCATCGCGATCGCTTCGGGACCGGTGTTGGGAAGAGCCAGCACTCCGCTGGCATCCCCCATGACGGTCTCGACTTGCCCGAGCAGATCGAGTTCATCTTCGAAATTCTCTTGCGCTTCCGGCAGCCGCTCGATCCGCTTGACCAGTTCTGCAATGCGCCCTTGCAGTCCTTGCTGCTTATCCCCTAGTTGCTGCCCGAGACGCTGGTGTTCCTTTTCGTCAATCGCTGCTTTCGACTGCTGGGCAACGCGCGTTTCTTCGCGCAGATTCACCTCCGCCTCCAGGATCTGAAGCGCCTCCAGAATGATTCCTGGAGGCAGGCTGTCTTTGGATTTTCCTTCGGAGTCGGTCGATTCCCCTTTCGCGGCCGGATCGACCAGATCATCCGCCCAGCGATCCAGCGTATCGGCCCAGAATTCGCATTGCGCGATCGACATCCCTTGTTCCTTGGGGATCTCATCTCCCAGCGTCCGAAGAGCGGCCAACACGTCGCTGCTGCGCATTTCATCGAGCACCAGCTTGAACTGGTTCATGCGGCGACGATCGAAGTAGGCCTGCAGATCGTCCATGATGTTGGAGATCGACTGGCTGCTGCGGCCCTCGACATCGGTGAGCGAAGCGAGAAGTCGACGATCGGCTTCTTCCAGATGGCTGCTTTGCGCGAAGAACGCTTGGATGCGATCGTTGAGCCTATTGGCCACCTGCAGCTGCTCCCGGGAAGCCGCCTTGAGCCGTTTGACCAGGGTGCTGCCTTCGAGGTTGGCCAGCACCTGATTGAGTTCATCCGAGATTTTCTCAAACTCTGTCAGCAGCTCTCGCTGCTTCTCCACCGCCTGCTGCACCTTGGGCTGCGCTTCGGATGGCTCCTGATCCTCCTCCTCGTCTTGTGCATCCGAAGAGGCGATGGTGGTGGAAGGAAGCGAAAGGCGACTGGGGGGAGAGTCCTTGGGAGGTTTGGGCTTCCCTTCCTTTGCCTCCTTCGGATCGTCAGGAGCTCTTTGAGACGACTCCTGGTCGCCGATCGATGGCATCTTCGCGGATTCGGGATCGGGAGGCTGCATCGATTCGGGAGATGACTGACTGCCGCCCGATGGATCTCGCTGCTGACCTGCTTGAGGGCCAGGGGGCGGGCTGGCATTTTGAGCGATGGAGGACTTGGATTTGGCCGCCTGTTTCAGCAGATCTTCCACTCCTGGCATGCGATCGCCCGAGATCTCCTCGAGCACTTGCAGCATTTCGGCCCAGCGATCCAGCTGATCGGCTTGGATCTCCGAGTTTCTGGCAGCCTGGCGCACCAGTTCCTCGCCCACCTTGGTCAGCTGCGCCAGACGTCGACCGTTGGCGGCCTCCGCGGCGGCCTGCGTCTCCAGCATTTGCCGAGCCTCTGGCTGATCGAGCTGCTTGCCCTCCAGGGCGCGAAGCTGCTTGTTGGTTTCATGCAACTGCATTTCCCGGTCGCGGACGTCGAGCGATTGGCGGTGCCACTTGCTCAGCTGTTCGGTGATCCAGATGGCATGCTGGTCGGCAGAGAGCACGAAGAAGGTGTGGGGTGGTGAATAGATTCGGCCCCGTTCGGGGAGATAATCCTCCACCCAGACTCGCAGTTCAATTGCCTGGGGTTCGATCTTCCAGTCGTTGGCGTTGAAGACCCCTTGCCATTGCATCGCCGTCTGCTGTGGACCACCGGCGGCCAGGACCTGTTCTCCTGAGGCGGGCTGGCCCACCAGTTCGCTGGGCAAACCCTTCCATTCCATCCCGGCTCGACGGACCCCAAAATCGTCGCCCGCCAAGAACTGGAAATTGATCTGTTCGGTGAGCAGCACCACCGCCTGACGTGGCAGCCCTTCGACCGAGATCGTCGGAGCATCATCCGCCTTGGGAAGCAGCTTCAGCTCGAATGGCTGGCTGCCTTCCAGTTGATCGGCATCCTTCCAGCTCAGCACCCAGGGGGGCATCGACTCCCCTTCAACCGTTCTGGGGGGCGATAGAAACTGGCGGTCCTGCACCGGTACGGGCTGGCCATCGATGGTGGCATGTGTCAGCGATCGGGATGCCGTGGCACGCACCTGAACGCTCGATCCCGAGATCGCCTGGACCGATCCGGAACGGGCATCGCGCTGGATCGGTTCGGCGAT